>JAVXFC010000022.1:0-18876 GCA_036658095.1 Alistipes sp.
ACACACCGCTCCAGCCCTCGCCGATCGCGAAAATCTTCTTGTTCTCTCCCGTGCATCGCGAAAATGTTTTTTGCTTTGTTCTGTTCCGCGCATCGCGAAAATGACGGGATTTGTTATTATCGGCAAAAAAAAGGATCTGCTTACGCAGACCCTTCATTAACAGTTTGTGAAATACCCTTATTTTCCGTTCAAGATACGCATCGCCGCATCAAGAATCGCCGTGTCGTCGAGGGTGACCATCCCACCGTCGGGACCTTGTTCGAAGTGAACGCCCACACCCTCTTTCGATTGGTGCTGTCCTCCGAAATAGTTGCGGACAGTGTCCACATCAAGTTTCAGTTCATCTGCAATGCGTTGCGAACTGCCACTGGGCAGTTTGTCCTTGATTCGACGCAACTCGTTAAATGTAATAATCATATCTTTGCGTTTTTTAAGTTGATAGTTCTCGACTACTAAGTTAAGACTATTTTGTGAATTTGCAAAACTTTCTACTTTATTTTTTTATTGTTTTGAATTATCTCCTTCAAATAGAGCAAAAAAGCGACCAAGTACTCTTTGGTCGCCTTTCGTAGTGGATATGCATGGCAGAAAATCTATTTTTTCGGCTCTATGTATATTTCAAACAACAAGGGCGTGTAGGGCGGAATCTCCGTATCAATCGTTGTTGTAGTCACCGAGGGCTTTTTCGGCACGTTATAGTTGCCATACTGACCACCCATGTAACCACCATAGTAGCCGCCATAGCCGCCATAATAATCATTGGCACCGTAGTAGCCGTTCATCGAATTGTAGTAGTTCGAGTAGTCGTAGTTGTTCGAAGTGGTGGATGTGTTGGTTTTACCCGCTACGCCTTGCGACCCATAAGCATTTGCCGACGAGGTGAGCATACTTGCCCATTGCCCATAGCGCAGCAGCGGAATGGTGTAGTAGAAAGCTTGAATGGCACCACCCTCCCCATTTTCAGGTGTATAGCTCATTGCCGTACCCGTGGTTTTGGTCTCGCCGAAGATCAGCTGCCGCACACCGGGGATGTTCGAGTCGATGATGAAGCCATCGAGGAAGCGAACGATATACCAGATAGATGCCGTACCTTTGAGTGTAACCAGCTCTTCTCCAATTTTTTCAGGGTCATAAACGCCAAAGCGATTGACCAACGTATCGCAAATATTCTGCTCCAGTTGTGCAAAATTGGAATAAGGAGCATAGATGGATTGGTAGGGTTGCGGATAGCTGAATTTTCGGGTAGGCTTGAAGCTTTGCAAGATGTAGACGTGCGGAATAGAGTCGTTGGCTGCCGTCCAATCGGGCAGGAGTGCATTGGAAGCAAGAGCCGCTTTGGGCTTGGGTTTCGGAGGCAAAAATCCGCCATTATTGCGCGCAAAAGCATCTATATCAGATCCTTCACGTTGCAAAGGATTGCGCACCGTGTCGGTGATTGCCATGGTCACCACCAAAGGGCAACCACTGCGCAACTCGTAGCCAGCTTGTCCTTCGTAGCCACCCGTACCCCCCATGCCGCCTGTGCTAACCACCGACGAGGGCATATAAAGGGTCACCTTCGATCCTTGACGCATCTCGAACTCTTCAGGCAAGTTGTGCTGCGAAGCATACTCCTTGCCCAGTGTCAATTTATTGCGCATGGCGAGGTATGTACCCTCCAGAAGCGACGAATTTCGATCGCCCGCATAGTATTTGAAATAGGGGACATAGTGTGTGTATTTGGTGTAAGTACCCACCAGACGCGCATCAACCTCATTGCGCGAGAGGACAATGTCGCCCCCCAGATTGCGCCCCGAAAAAGAGAAGCGCACCCATGTCGCGGAGTCGCCAAAGGGTTTGGCACTGGCAGCCCCCGCCTCCAGCACATCGACGTAGTAATCGCCGTCGGGCTGATAGTTCGCCAATAATTCGGGATGATGCAACTCCATCCATGCGCGGAATGCCACCTTCTCGTTCTCGTTGTAGGAGACCGTCGGCTCTTCGGCACACGCCGTCAGCAACATCACGCCAACAGCAGCCACACAGATCCTTTGTAATATACAATTCATAGTTTTAATTTTTCTTCACTTTGACCACCGTAAACAGAATCGCCACGGGGCTTTTCTTGGGAACCAGACCGAAGTCGGCACTGCCATATGCCATGTTGTAGCTCATGTAAAGTTCCACCACATCGCCTTCGCGACATCCGGGTAACGCAATTTCGAGACCTTTTAGTATAGGTGTGGTTCCTAATTTTATGTCCAACGGTTCGAACACCCAGCCCGGAGTCAGCCCCACGTCTATCATCGGCAGCTCTAACAGCGGGTCATTCGTGTAATAGGGCATATCAATTTTGTCGCCCTTGGTGACAATGTCTTTGAACGCAAAAACGTACATTCGGAAGGTGAGAGAGAGGCTATCCCCATATTCCACCTGCGCCTTTTGCTCACGATCGACGTTGTAGATATCCACAATATAGCGGTACGTGCTGTCGCCCGCCGTGGTGTAGTATTCGAGGTTTTTCTCCTGCGCGGCATTCTTCTCGCGCTCCGACACCAGCTTCGGAACGTGCGTCGTGGTGAGGTACGAGATGAATTTAGTCTGCTGCTCAGGCAGAATATCCTCCTTCTCACCACAACTGCACAGCAGGGCGGAGAGCATGAGTAATATGGGAAATAGGTGCTTCATCAACGTACAAAGATAGATAAAAAATTTATAAAAAACATTTTCCGCACTTGTTTTTGAAACAGTTTTTACATCTGTTTGAGCGCCATACGCACCGCCTGCTCGACCTTCACGCTCGGATTTTCTTTGAACACAGCCCCCACCGCCTTCTCCGCCGCCGCGCGTGGGAAGCCCAGCATCATGAGCGCCGCAAGGGTCTCCTCGCTCACCTCGTTGCGCGTTGCCGCGGGTTGCGTGGCATCGGCAAGTCCCAGCCCCGCCATTTTGCCGCTCAACTCGACGATGATCTTCTGCGAAGTCTTGAGTCCCAGCCCTTTGACATTTTTCAACAACACCGCATTTTCAGTGGCGATGATCGACTGCAACTCGCGCGGCGAGTAGGTCGAAAGGATCATCCGCGCCGTGTTGCCACCCACGCCTGAGACACTCAGCAGGTGACGAAACAACTCGCGCTCCGCCTTGGTGGCAAAACCATAGAACTGCTGCACATCTTCGCGCACGATGTAGTGTACGAAGAGCTTAGCTGAGGTGGCCTTTTCGATTTCGGAGTAGGTCTGGAGCGAGATATTGAGGTAGTAGCCCACCCCACCGCAATCCAGCACAGCGTAGGTTGGAGCAATTTCGGCGATCGCGCCACTTATATATTCATACATACTTTCAAAAATTAATTCGTTACGGACAAAAGTAAAGAAATTTTTTTACCTTTGTAAGTCCATAACGAATAAATCATTCAAAATAGGAAAATGATATGAAAAAAATTCTTTTCTCAGCACTTGCAGTGGCGATTGCCCTGACTTCGTGCAACAACAAGCAGGCAGCGGAAAAGGTTGCGACAGAGACCCAAGCCGTCGTGAGCAGCGACATGGCATATGTCGAGGTTGAAACCGTCCTGTCGAAATGCGATCTCTATCTGAACGAGGGCGTTGCCTTGCAGAAAAAGACCGAAAGCGCACAGAAAGGCTGGGCGCAGAAGGAGAAAAATCTGCAATATGAAGCCGCTCAGTTGCAGGAAAAATACCAAAAAGGTCTCATCACCACCAACGACGCCCAACTCAAACAGAAAAGCATCGAACAAAAAGCACAAAGCTACCAGATGAATGCGCAGAAAGACGCTCAAACCCTCGACGAGGAGAACTACGTCTTCACCAATCGCGCTCAGGAGCTGCTGCGCCGCGCGGTGAAGGAGATCAATGCCGAGAAGAAATACAAGCTGGTCATCAATGCCAATGCCTTGATCGACGCTGACACCACGCTCAACATCACCCCCGCCGTGCTGGCTACTGTCAACAAGCTCTACGCTGCCGACAAGAAGGACGAGCCGAAGAAAGAGGCTGCCAAATAATCACCCGCGAGCCGCGAGCCGTGGTTCGCAGCACAACTTCGTGCGGCACTTCACACAACGCACCGTTCGAACAATAAACGCGCCCTATTAGGGTGCGTTTATTATTTTGCTCATCTCTGTGGAATACCTAACTTTACCCGCAATATTTTTTGCTTTATTCTGCTTTGCTTTGTTCTGTTCCGCGCATCGCGAAAAATGTTCTTTGGTTTGCCTTGTTCTGTTCTGCTCCGCGCATCGCGAAAAGGACGGGGTTTGCAGGAAAGTTGGATTTTCTGTCAAGAAACGGGGACGGTTTGCTTGCAAACCCGCGAAGTCGCCCGTTTTAGGAAAATTCAACTTTCCTGACCGTCATTTCCGCCCTGCGCTCTTCTTTGTTGCTTTCTTGAAAGAAAGCAAAGAGAGAGAAGATTTTGTCGTTCGGAGTCCACAAACAGGACGCAATGATTTCCGCCCTGCGCTCTTCTTTGTTGCTTTCTCGAAAGAAAGCAAGGAGAGAAGAGATCTCATCGTTCGGAGTTCGCAAACAAGACGCAATAAATCTTCTTGCCGATCGACACTATGTGGCTGCCTCCTGCGCGCTCGTTGATCCATATCGAAGTGATCACGGTGTAATTTGAGCTTCCGAGGCGCGGAAATAATCCTGCGGGCTTTCGATGAAATGTCGGCAAATTTTTATACCTTTGTACAATTAATTTATTAATGCGCTATGGGATTCGTACCTTTCACCTTCATCGACTTCATTGATATCATCCTCGTCGCGGCGATCATGTATTGGATCTACCGCGCCACGAAGGGAACGAATGCACCCTACATCATCACGGGTATCATCATCATCTACCTGCTGTGGGTGGTGGTCAAAACCCTCAACATGGAGCTACTATCATCCATTTTGGGGCAGTTTATTAGCGTGGGTGTCATCGCACTCATCATCGTTTTCCAACCCGAATTGCGCCGATTTTTGCTCATGATCGGTATGCGGCAGAAAGGATTCTCCTTCCTCTCACGCATCTTCGGCTCAACCAACACCAATGCCCCTCTCAACATCGCACCCATCGTCAGTGCTTGCTGCGAAATGGCTGCCGTAAAGACGGGCGCGCTGATCGTCATCGGGCAAGAGAGTGACTTGCAGCTGATTACCGATGGCGGCATCACCATCGAAGCTCACATCTCCGCCCCATTACTGCAAAATATCTTCTTCAAAAATTCACCTCTCCACGACGGTGCTATTGTGATCGAGAACGACCGCATTGTCGCCGCGAAGTGCATACTGCCCGTCACGCAGAGCGACGTACCAAAATCTTACGGCACACGCCACCGCGCTGCGATCGGCATGAGTGAGATCTCGGATGCCATTATTTTGGTGGTTTCGGAAGAGACGGGCGGCATCGCGATCGCCCACGGCGGTCAGATCCAGCGCGACATCGAACCCACGCACCTGCAAACAACCCTTCAGCGCTACCTCGACCTCAACATGCGCAAACGCAACGACAAAAAAGAGGTCGCCGAATAAGCAATTCAATATTAACATTTGGAAATACAACGTAATACGATCATTTTGACGACCGTAGAGAGGAGTATAGTCTCGGCTGAATGGTTTGATTCTTCAATTTTGAATTGCATTGTTTTGCCCTGCACTCTTCTTTGTTGCTTTCTCGAAAGAAAGCAAAGAAAGGAAAATATCTCGCCATTCGGAGTCCGCAAAACAGGACGTAATTAGTTTTCTCGACAATTTCCGCCCTGCACTCTTCTTTGTTGCTTTCTCGAAAGAAAGCAAGGAGAGAGAGTGTCACCACATAGCACAAAAGGACTGCCGAGTTTATCAGCAGTCCTTTTGTAAAACAGCGCCCATAGCGCAGGCGAGCAAATTAGTTTGCAGGTGCCGCAGCAGGTGCTTCCGTCGTTGCAGGAGCCTCCGTAGCAGCGGGCTGCTCAGCAGGAATCTCGGCATTGGGCATGGCAGCAGGTGCTTCCGCATCCATCACACGCTCTTGCAACGCCTTCACGTCCTTCGAAATTTCGCTGTTGCTGCTCGCAACTAATCCTTTGTCCATAGCCAAAGTAGCGACCAAACTCAGCACAACGATTGCCACAGCCATTGTCCACGTAAATTTCTCAAGGAAATTGGTGGTTTCTCGCACACCCATCACTTGGTTCGAAGCACCAAAGTTTGCAGCCATGCCGCTTTTGGGGCTTTGCACCAACACCGCGAGGATCACTAACACGCTCGCAACCAATATCAAACCGATACAAATTGAATATAACATATTTCTTAAATTTAATTATTTTGTTTCTATTTTCTCGATAATCTTGGCAAAGTAAACACTTTTTTCCGGATTTTGCAAACTTAATTTGCGATATGCAGCAATTGCCTGCTCGCAAAGTCCTTGTGCAAGGTATATTTCCGCCAGCTCCTCGCTCACCACATCGTCATCATCCGCCAACTCAGGCTCGATGCGAATCTCCTCGTCAGCCTCGCCCTCTTCGGCAACAATGCGCAGATCATCCTCCTTCAGGAAGCGATCTATCAGATCGTCCGACGAAAGTTTAGTCAGCAGCGCCCCCTGCACAGGCAGCAGACATACAGCACTTTGCGCTCGCGATGCCGCCGTCACCGACAGTCGTCCGTCGACCTCGCCACGCTGCGCAGCACGCACCGCACGAGCCACCGAAAACCACTCGTAGCGCTGCAACAAATCGTCCAACACGTCGTTCGGGATCGCCCCCGCCGCCCCTGCCGAAGCTACATATTCCCTGAAGGTTGCCATGCTACTACCAGTCGGCTGCGGCAGCTTGGAAGATATCCGTGGCAAGCTGGCTGGTTATTTGGGGAATAAGTTCAGACTCAGCCGATTGCAACGGCGTATTGGTATCGTAATCGGCATATGCCGAGAAGCTCTTGTTGAACGATTTATTCTCGACGACCACATTTTTGAAGCGCACCTGCACCGTGATTGTCAGACGGTTTTGGGTCGCAACGTCGTTTGCCGTCACCGTCGATGTGGCAGACATATAGTTGGTGATCTCACCCTCGAAGGCGAAGTCGCCCCCCTCCTGCACCTGAATCAGGCGCGTCTGGCGCGAGAATTTGTCCTGCAAAGCCTCCGTGAGTGCCGAGCTAAGCGTCGGGGCAACCATGGGGGCATTGTTGGGGAAGTAGGCGACCGAGAAGGTCTTCGCATCGACAGGAATCGAGGCTCCCGTGAGTGAATAGTTCACCTTGTAGCCACACGCCGTGAGCAGCACCGCTGCACATATATATATAAAATATCTTTTCATCGTTCTAATCATTTTCGTCTATGCCCAACTCCTTGATTTTGCGGTACAACGTCCGCTCCGACATGAACAGTTCGGCAGCAGCCTCGCGTCGACGTCCGTTGTTGCGTCGCAGCGCGCGCATGATCTGTTCGCGTTGCACATCCGCCTTGGTCATCTCGTGCGGGGGTTCGTCGGTCACCTCCTCGGTCTCCGCATAGTCGCTCGCCGACTGCGCCGTGGTGGGCAACAGCGCTTTGATGTCATGCGGTGTTTCGCGGTGCGGTGCGCCCTGCATCAGTTCAGCGATCATCTGTTTCAAATCGTTGATGTCACCCCGCATATCAAACAGCACCTTGTAGAGCAACTCCCGCTCCGTGTTCATTCCTTCGTCCATACGTCCCGAAGTGGGCTGCATGGGGGTATCGGAACCCTGCGCGGTGAGGTATTTCGAGAGGATTTCAGGGGTGATCAGCCGCGCCTGCTCGATGGCCGAGATCTGCTCGGCAACATTTTTCAATTGGCGGATATTGCCCCTCCAATAGTACTTTTCCAACATCTGGCGCGCCCCCGCATCGAGCGTCACGGCAGGCATCCGATATTGGCTCGCCACGTCGCCCGCAAATTTGCGAAAGAGGAGCGATATGTCGCCCGGACGCTCGCGCAAAGCAGGCACAGCGATCGGAACCGTGTTGAGTCGGTAGTAGAGGTCCTCGCGGAAACGTCCTGACGCAATGGCGCGTTGCAGGTCGGTATTGGTGGCTGCCACCACGCGCACATCGGTCTTCATCACCTTCGACGAGCCGACGCGGATGAACTCACCCGCCTGCAAGACCCGCAACAAGCGCGCCTGCGTGGGTAGGGGCAGCTCGGCGACCTCATCCAAAAAAATAGTTCCACCGTCCGCCTCCTCGAAGTAGCCTTTGCGAGCCTCCAAAGCCCCCGTGAAGGCGCCTTTCTCGTGACCAAAAAGTTCCGAATCGATCGTCCCTTCGGGGATAGCGCCGCAGTTGACGGCGATGTATTTGTTGTGTTTACGCGCCGAGTAGGCGTGAATTACCTGTGGGAAAAACTCCTTACCCACACCGCTCTCGCCCGTCACAAGCACCGACAAATCGGTGGTGGCAACGCGCAGCGCCACCTCAAGCGCCCTATCGAAAAGGTCCGAGGTTCCGATGATGCCAAATCGCTGCTTAACGGTCGTTATATCAGTCATTTATTCTTGTGAAGTTGTCGTTTGATCTTCGTTTATCGGCAGCCCAGTCATCGCCGTCGAGTCCGCCGATATTTGTTCGGTTGGCACCCCTTCGACATCCACCTCGGACGAAGGGCTGAGGTAGCCATAAGCAATGGCTGCCAGTGCAATAACCGCTGCCACAATCGCCACAATCAGCAATTTATCGAATCCACCGCGACGAGGCGCATGGTCGACATATGTATAGGCGTTGGTCGATTTTTCGGGGCGACCATAGCACAATCCCTTGACGTAAGGTTCGGGTTTCATCTTGGGCGAGACCGTCAATTTTGGCTCTTCGCCCACCTCGGCAACAGGCTCGCGGTGGTGCAGCGGAACCTCCGTTGCCACAGCAGATACCACGCGTGGATCGTAGATGAACACGATCGTCGCATTCTCGCCAGCACGCAATGTGCCGAAACCCGACATCACATATTCACCCCCGCCCTGAATAGCGTGGCGCACCTCGAACACAAAGCGGTCGATGGCTCCCGCCGCCTCCACTTCGCCAACCCCTGCCTCGCACAGCAAGCCGCGCAACACGCCGTCATCACGCCGAAGTAGCTCCGAAAAAAGAATATTTTGATCCACCTCCTTGACGATAAATGCACCGAGCTGGGGGACGATAAGTCGTTTATGCGACTTGAGATAGTTTATGATAGTCTGGACAAGCACGTGATTGAGTATTGAAATTTGATACAAAAATACACTTTTTTCGGTGAATAAACCAAGAAAATGCACACCACATTAAAAAAAAGAGAAAAAAGCGTTGCTGATCTCGAAAATAATCGCCTAATTTGCATCTTGAAAAAAAAGAAAATCCATCCGAGCCACCTTGTCCCGAAATTTGCAATGTAACAGAGACGGATCAAACGAACACCACACAACGAGCCATGAAAGACAAGTACAGCGACCTGATCGAACAAACCTTCGACTTCCCGCAGGATGAGTTCACCGTCGAGGAGAGTGAGCTGAATTTCCACGACATTCCTCTTATGGAGCTGATCAAACAATACGGAACACCCCTCAAGATCACCTACCTGCCCAAGATTTCGCAGCAGATCAACCGCGCCAAACGGATGTTCAACGTCGCCATGGCTAAGGTCGATTACAAGGGTTCGTACAACTATTGCTACTGCACCAAGTCGAGCCACTTCTCGTTCGTACTGGAGGAGGCGATGAAGAACGACATCCACCTCGAAACCTCATCGGCATACGATATTCACATCATCAACTCGCTCTACGACAGCGGCATAATAGACAAAGATCGCTTCATCATCTGCAACGGTTTCAAACGTCCGCAGTATGTGGAGAACATCGCTCAACTGGTCAACGACGGCTTCTCGAACACCATTCCCGTGATCGACAACAAGGAGGAGATTGACCTGTTCGAAGATGCCTTCACCAAGAAATGCAAGGTCGGCATCCGCATCGCCTGCGAGGAGGAACCCAAGTTCGACTTCTACACCTCGCGCCTCGGCATCCGCTACAACGACATCGTCGCCTTCTACAAAGCGAAGATCAAGAACAGCAAAAAGTTCCAACTCAAGATGCTCCACTTCTTCATCAACACGGGCATCCGCGACACGGCCTACTACTGGAATGAGTTATCGAAGTGTATCAATGTCTACTGCGAACTGAAGGCCATGTGTCCCGAATTGGACAGTCTGAACATCGGCGGCGGCTTCCCTATCAAAAATTCGCTCAACTTCGAATACGACTACGAATATTTGACCGAGGAGATCGTGGCACAGATCAAGAATATCTGCACCCGCAACGGCGTCGAAGATCCCAACATCTTCACCGAGTTCGGTTCGTTCACCGTGGGCGAGAGTGGCGCATCGCTCTACTCGATCGTCAACCAAAAGCAGCAGAACGACCGCGAGAACTGGTATATGATCGACTCGTCGTTCATCACCACCCTGCCCGACACGTGGGGCATCAACCAACGCTATATCATGCTGGCTGTCAACAACTGGGACAAAGATTATCAGCGTGTCTTCCTCGGCGGCTTGACCTGCGACAGCGAGGATTTTTACAACGCTGAATCACACACCAATGCCATTTTCTTGCCCAAGTTAGAGGCGGGCAACACGCAATACATCGGCTTCTTCCACACGGGCGCCTACCAAGAGTCGATCGGCGGCTTCGGCGGCTTGCAACACTGCTTGATCCCCGCCCCGAAGCACATCATCATCGACCGCGACAAGAGCGACAATGAGTACTACACGCGCCTCTTCGCCAAGGAGCAGTCGTACCGCTCGATGCTCCGCATCTTGGGCTACTAAGAAGCTGTTTTGAATTTATTAATCTCGCTCTTTTTGGCTCTTTTCACCCCAGTTCCCGCCCTGTAAATCCTCATTTAGCTCGCTAAAATCGGATTTATAGGACAAAAACAGAGACAAAAATAGCTCTAAAATAACTTTGGTAACAAATTCAAACAGCTTCTAAACACACCAAGAGAGCAAAAATTCAGGGAGCAGCCTTTTTTAGGTCTGCTCCCTGAATTTTAGACGGATCTCTAACTTTTAGCTTTTGACGATACGTTTTTTTGAGGTACGCTTCGCCACCTGCTTCGAGATGAACAGATGGAGCAATGTCCACGAGACCACATCGAACAGCAAGATCAAGTTGATGTTAAACACGTAGCTAAGTACAACATTGACAACGGCATACGAGATTGATAGCAAAAGAATGCAGAGCAACGTTTTGTGCTGTGCGAAGCCCAATGCCATAAATTTATGGTGTATGTGGCTCTTATCAGGCTCGAAAAGGGGTTGTTTGGCACGGTAGCGGTGCAGCACCACGCGCACGACGTCGAGGCATGGCACCATAAGCATCGAGTAGGCGAAGATGAATTGGCGCAGCATCTGGTCTTCGGATAATGCCGCATTCGATTGGCAAAGCTTTATAGACAAGACACTTAGCACAAAGCCAATGGTAAGCGCCCCCGCATCGCCCATGAAAATTTTATAGTGTTTCTTGGTCACGCCATACATATTGTAATAGAAAAATGCCAACAGCGTCCCCAGCGTTGCCAGCGAAATCAGCGCGCAAATCGCGCAACCATTGACGATAAAAAGGATGCCAAAGACCAGCACGGCGAGGATGCTCAACCCCGAAGCCAGTCCGTCGATGCCGTCGATCAGGTTCAAAGCATTAACCACGAAGACAATCAGGAAGATCGTCATCGGGATGCCGAGCAACGGGGGGATCTGCCCGACACCCAGCACGCCGTGCAAATTATCAATCCAGATACCCGATAGGATGATCAGCAGAGCCGACGCGATCTGAAAAACAAATTTCACTCGGTAGCGCACATCCGCCAAATCGTCCGCCATACCTATAAAATAGATCATCATGCAAGCGCAGAACCCCAACATAAATTGGGGAGTCACCATGGACACCCACAACCACGGATTGAAGTAGGTAGCCACGGCAGCCGAAACACAAATTGCAATCACGATGCTCGGCAGAAAAGCCACACCCCCCAGACGCGACGAAACACACGTATGAACCTTGCGCGCATTGGGTTGATCGATCAATCGTTTTTTAAGCGAGATCAATAAAATTTGCGGTATGAGGTAAAACGTAATCAAAAAGCTGATGAACAACGCCCCTGCAAACATAATTTGACATTTCTATAATTACGTACAAAAATAAGCAAAAATCACATATATACACTCAAAATAGGGTACTATTTATCACGAAAAAAAAACACACAACATACCACCCTATTGTGACACCGAGGCTTCACACACGATCGAATTGACATCTTATATATATAGGTATCCGAAACAGACAAAATAAAATTGGCGGCGAGTTCGATTTTTTTGATTATCTTTGCGCCATGCAGATCACAAAAGCTGAATTCAAATGTAGCTCCGCCAAACTCGTGCAGGTGCCGAACGACGAGATGAAAGATTTCGCCTTCATCGGACGTAGCAACGTCGGCAAATCGTCGCTGATCAACATGCTGACGAACCGCAACGGACTGGCAAAAGTTTCGGGAACCCCCGGCAAGACTCGCCTGATCAACCACTTCTTGCTCAACGACAAGTGGTATCTGGTCGACCTGCCCGGTTATGGCTATGCGCGCACCTCGAAAAGCGTGCGCGAAGAGTTCTCAAAACTCATCACCAGCTATGTGTTACGCTGCGAGCGGATGCACTTTCTGTTTGTATTAGTCGATGCCCGTCTCGAACCACAAGCCATTGATATGCGCTTCTTTAGGATGCTCGGCGAGGAGGGGATTCCCTTCGGGATCATCTTCACCAAGAGCGACAAACTATCGAAAAATCAGCTCGAAAAAAGCCTCGACAACTACCGTAAAATACTGCACGAAGAGTGGGAAGAGCTACCCCCAATGTTCGTCACTTCGGCTGCTAAAGCCACCGGTCGCGACGAAATTCTCGACTTTATATCAAAATGTTTAACCGATTGTTGATAAAAAGAGGACTGAATGATCGGTTTTTTCATCTATTTGTCTTACATTTGTACTACGAAAAAATCCTGACACACTATGGCTATCCACAAAATCAAAATCTTTGCAGGTCGTGATTCCAAATACCTCGCCGACAAGATTGCCGCCAGTTTCGGCACCGCACTCGGACAATCGGAGGTGCTGCAATTCAGCGACGGTGAATTTCAACCTTGCTTCAACGAATCCATTCGCGGATGCACGGTCTTCATCATCCAATCGACCTTCCCACCCTCGGACACCCTCATGGAGCTGCTGATGATGGTCGATGCCGCACGTCGTGCTTCGGCCTACAAAGTAGTAGCCGTAATGCCCTACTTCGGCTGGGCGCGCCAAGATCGCAAAGATCGTCCTCGTGTGCCAATAGGCGCGAAATTAGTCGCCAATCTGCTCATGGCAGCGGGTGTGGATCGTATCATGACCATGGATCTACACGCAGACCAAATTCAAGGATTCTTCGACGTTCCCGTCGATGCTCTCTACGCCAGCGGTATTTTTATCCCCTACATCAAGAGCCTCAACATTCAGGATCTGTCGATCGCAGCACCCGACATGGGCGGTGCGAAACGCGCCAGCACCTATGCCAAGTTGCTCGGCACCCCTATTATTATCTCGCACAAGGAGCGCGCAAAAGCCAACGTTGTCGGCAAAATGACCGCCATTGGCGACGTCGAAGGACGCAACGTCCTCATTGTGGATGACATGATCGACACCGCAGGCACAATCTGCATGGCAGCCGATATGCTCATGGCTCGCGGTGCAAAGAGCGTTCGCGCAGTCATCACCCACCCCATTCTTTCGGGTCAGGCATACGAGCGCATCAACGCCAGTGCCTTGGAGGAGGTGATCGTCACCGACACCATTCCGCTCAAACAAGATCAGAATCTCAGCAAGTTCACGGTGCTTTCGGTTGCCGACATCTTTGCCGACGTGATCGAGCGCGTACACAATTACAAAGAAATATCGTCGATTTTCTTCAAATAGAATCGCCAAACGGTTCCATTTTCAAGCCACACAGCCCTCTGGGTTGTGTGGCTTCTTTTTGGGTTGATACGTAGTTGTTTTTCGGTTTGCACCGCCGATCGGAAAGCCCGCAGCATGGCACCGCAAAAAGCTCCACGCCACTGCGTTTCGGATTGATTCAGACAAAGGCAACGCAGCAAAATAAAACTAAAAAAATATAAAAACTTTTTTGTTCTTTTGAGTTTTTTATTTATATTTGTCCAAGAAAAGATCTTGAACCGAGATGAATCAAAAAGAACACATAATCGATCAAGCGATGCATATGTTCGTCACACAGGGAATCAAAACCGTGCGGATGGACGATATTGCACAGCAACTAAGTGTTTCGAAACGAACCCTTTACGAGCTATTTGGCGACAAGGAAAAGTTGCTTTTTCTGACTATGAATCGGTATTTTGAAGCCTATGAAATTCAACAAACCGAGCTTGTGAAGGGGGCGAAAAACACGATCGAAGCGTTATTCATGGTTCTCCGAGACGTGATGAACAACTCGGAGCAGATGAATCGCACGGTGACCACGTTGCGCAAATTCTACCCCACGCTCTACGAAAAACTGATCGTTGAAGGTGACGAGAAACGGCGTCGCAACATCAAAGAGAACATCGAGCAGGGGATCAAAGAGGGGCTTTTCATCCGAGACATAAACCTCGATTTGGCAATCACAACCCTCTACTTCACCGTCTCGGCGCTCATCATTCGCAAAGAGTTGATTCTACCCGCCAAAATCACCGAACGGGAGGCTTTTATGCAACTTGTAAGCAGCTTTTTCCGCGGCATAGCCACCACCAAAGGGCTTGAGATGATCGACCTGTATTTGACTCGAAAAGAACTTGAAAACAAAAAATAACAAACGATATGAAGAGATTGATTTTAACAGTCTGTATCGGTCTGACGACCCTGCTCAGCGCCTCGGCACAGATGCAACTCACCTTGGATGAGGCTGTGCAGCTCGCTCTGAACGAGAACCCCACCATTCGGATCGCCAACCTCGAAATTCAACGTTACGACTACGTGCGTCGCGAGACGTGGGGTAATTGGATCCCTCAGATTGGCGTAAGCGGCACCTATAATCGTTCCGTTGTCAAGCAAGAGATGGCGAAGGGAATTTCGTTCGGTGCCGACAACACACTCACGGCACAGGCCGACGCCACATGGGCGCTTTTTGCACCGAGCATTTATCAGACCTTGAAGCTCAATAAAGTGCAGTTAGCCAACGCTGTGGAGAGCGCACGCGCCTCGCGCATCACCCTCATTACCGACGTAAAAAAAGCATTCTACAACATCCTTTTGACCGAGCAGTCACTCGACGTATTACGCGAATCGGAAGCAACCGTACAGCGCACGGTGAACGACACAAAGTTACAATACGAGAATGGACTGACCTCGGAATACGACCTGCTGACAGCACAGGTGCAGCTGAGCAATTTGCGACCAACGATCATCAAAACCGAAAATTCGATCAAGGTCGCAAAGTTGATGCTCAAAATGTATCTATCTATTCCCGAAGATATTACAGTGGACATCATAGGCAAGTTGGACGATCTTCGCGATGCCGTACTCACGGGGGTCGATGCACTGACGACCGACCTCACGGACAACACCTCGCTGCGCGCCCTCGACCTCCAAAAGCAGCTGTTGCAACGGCAATTACAGCTCTCGAATGCCAGCCGCATACCGACCGTCATAGCCTTCATGAACGCCACACTCACGGGAAATGATATGGATATGTCGAAATTCGGGATATTAGGTGGCGGCAGCACCTCACTCAACTCCGCCAATGGTAGCAATTTCTGGTGGCAGCACCCAGTTTCGGCAGGTCTGAAGCTCTCGATACCTATCTTTTCGGGGTTGACCAAGATGAATCGTGCGCGCCAAATCCGCAATCAAATCACGCAGGTATCGCTACAACGCGATTACGCTCAGCAACAAATAGATGTGCAAGTCAGATCGTCGATCAACGATCTGATGACGGCACGCGAAATGATGTTTGCACAGGAGTTAACCGTGGAGCAAGCTGAAAAAGCTTACGCAATCGCCTACACGCGCTATCGCGCGGGTGCAGGTACGATCCTTGAGCTGAACAGCTCGCAGATCAACATGGTGCAAGCACAACTGAGCTACTCACAGTCGATCTACAACTACATCTCAGCAAAGGCTGAGTACGACAAAATCATCGGTAAAGAAGAATAAAAACAAGCGATAGTTATGAGAAAATTAGTCATTTTATGGATAGCCGTAGCCGCCATGAGCGGTTGCGGAAAGAAGAACGCCACAGCCGTGCAAGAGCAGACTAAAGTGCTGACCAAGACCACAGCAGCGCTGGCAGAGACGGTTGTGCTGACCGAGGAGTTCACTTCCGAAATTCAGCCTTACAAAGAGAACGACATCACCCCCGCCGCTTCGGGCGTACACATCGGGCGCATCTTGGTCGATGTGGGTTCGTCGGTGAACGAAGGGCAGTTGTTGCTCACACTCGACCCCACGCAGTACAACCAGCAACTCGTGCAGCTCAAGACTATCGAAGACGACTACAACCGTCTGCTGCCTGTCTACAAGGCGGGAGGCATATCGGCACAGCAGATCGAGCAAGCAAAGGCGCGACTGGACGTGCAGCGCGAAGTGGTGGCTAATTTGAAGAGAAACACCGAATATCGCTCCCCCATTACGGGCGTTGTGACGGCACGCCTCGCCGAGGGGGGTGACCTGCTCACGGGGATGCCTATTCTCCATGTGATGCAGATCAATCCGCTGAAGGTCACGGCTAACATCTCGGAAAAATACTTTACAAACGTAAAACAAGGGATGCCCGTTGAGCTAAAAATCGACCTCTTCCCCGATACCAACATCACGGGTACCGTCTCGCTGGTCTACCCCGCACTCGACCCCACCACGCGCACCTTCACCGTCGAGGTCAAAGTGCCGAATAGCGACAAAAAATTGCGTCCCGGAATGTACGCCCGCACACGCTTCAACATGGGGCATAAAGCGGGGATCATGGTTCCAGATTTGGCAGTGCTGAAGCAGGTGGGAACCGCCGAGAGCTTTCTCTACGTCATCAAGGATGGCAAAGTCGAACGACGGAGTATAAAACTCGGACGCCAAGTGGGTTCGATGATTGATATTTTGTCAGGCGTCGCTGTGGGCGAGCAAGTTGCCATCACAGGACTCTCGAAGCTCTCCGACGGCATCGCCGTAGAAGTGAAGAACGAATAAGACGAAGAAACCATGAAAATTTACGAAAGTGCGGTAAGAAAACCAATCTCCACGATCCTGATTTTTGTCGGGGTCATGGTATTCGGACTTTTCTCGCTGATGAACCTCGCCGTGGATCAATATCCAGAGATCGAGATTCCGCAGATCAGCGTCATCACGATGTATCCGGGCGCCAATGCGGCGGACATCGAGACCAATATCACCCGTGTATTGGAAGATAACTTGAACACGGTGACCAACTTGAAGAAACTAACTTCGACGTCACAGGACAACGTGTCGATGATTACAGTCGAGTTCGAATACGGATCCGATCTGAACGAGGGAGCCAATGAGATCCGCGACGTGGTGAGTCGTTGCCAATCGATGCTACCCGACGAGATCGACTACCCCACCATTTTCAAGTTCTCGACCTCGATGATGCCGATCATGATGCTCGCCATCACCGCCGAGGAGAGCTATCCTGCGCTGAACAAGATCCTCGACGACAAGCTGGTCAACGTGTTGAATCGCGTTGACGGCGTGGGTGCCGTGACGGTCATGGGCGCCCCCGAACGGCAGGTGCAAGTGAACGTCGATCCGCAAAAGTTGGAGGCTTACAACCTCACAGTCGAGCAGTTAGGTCAGATCATAGCGGCTGAGAATGTCAACATTCCCAGTGGCACAATCGACATCGGCAACAACACGCTCAACGTCAAAGCCGACGGCGAGTTCAAACTCAGCCGCGAATTGCGCAACGTAGTGATTTCGAATGTAGGCGGACGCACCGTCATGCTCTCCGACATTGCCCAAATTCGCGATACGCTCGAAAAAGCCACCATGGACGAGCGCGTGAACGGGCATCTGGGTGTGCGTGTCATGTTCCAAAAACAGTCGGGTGCCAACACCGTGGACATCGTGCGAGAGATCCAAAATCGCCTACCCGAGATCCAGAAGACGCTGCCCCCCGATGTGAAGATGCAACTCGTCTTCGAGGGTTCGCAGGAGATCACCGACGCCATAGGCTCTCTCTCGGAGACCATTCTCTACGCCTTCATCTTCGTGGTGTTGGTGGTGATGATCTTCCTCGGACACTGGCGCGCCACACTTATTATATGTATGACGATCCCCATATCGCTCATCAGCTCGTTCATCTATTTGTTTGCCACGGGTTCGACCCTCAATATCATTTCGCTCTCGTCGCTCTCGATCGCCATAGGCATGGTGGTCGATGATGCGATCGTGGTGTTGGAGAACATCACCACCCACATCGAGCGCGGTTCGAATCCCAAGGAGGCAGCAATCTACGCCACCAACGAGGTGTGGCTGTCGGTGATCGCCACCACACTGGTGGTCGTGGCGGTCTTCATGCCGCTAACCATGGTTCCCGGCATGGCAGGTATCCTCTTCCGCGAGCTGGGTTGGATCGTGACTATCGTGGTCTGCGTCTCGACCACCGCCGCCATTTCGCTCACCCCCATGATGGCTGCCTATATCCTCAAACGCGAGGACGGACAGCACGAATACAAGGGGATAGGGCTGGTTTACAAACCAATCGACCACGCCCTGACATGGCTCGACAACGCCTATGCCAACTCTTTGCGCTGGTGCGTATCGCACCGACGCATCACCTTCACCACGATGATGGGTCTGTTTTTGATCTCGCTGACACTGCTCACCAAAGTTCCCACG
>JAVXFC010000023.1:0-18260 GCA_036658095.1 Alistipes sp.
CTGTATCCATGCGGTCACGCCGCAGATGATCGCCGACAAAGTCGTCGAGGTGCTGGCGCGCTAAATTCTTCGCTTTCGCCCCTCATTTATCACCTTCCATTTTTTACTTCTCAACCTTCGCTTCTGTGGCAAAATAGCGCCACAAAGGGGCGACCATGAGGGCTTGGGGAATGGCATTTGTGTCGAGCAGCGAGCGCACCTCGTCGCGCGTGAGCAGGTGTACGCGCAGCTCTTCGGTCGGTTCGAGATGTTGCGTTGAGATGCGCTCCACATCGGTGGCTAAAAAGCAATGTGTCAAGTTGTTCTGTGTGGCGGGGTTGGCGCATATCTGCATCACCTCGCGCCATGTGCCGCCACCATATCCCGCCTCTTCCCACAGCTCGCGGCGTGCAGCATCGAGGGGTGTGGCGTCGGTTGGGTCGCAGCACCCAGCCACCAATTCGTAGTCGGTGCGCCCCAGTCCGTGGCGATATTGGCTGATGAAGACAAACTGCCCCTGCTTTGTGCGGGCAATGATGTTGACCCAGTCGGGATATTCGAAGATGTAGTAGTCGGGAATGCGCGTGCCGTTGGGCAGCTCCACGCACTCGTGACGCACCGTGAACCACGGTTTGCGCGCGAGATATTCACTATGCACGACCTTCCATGTGCGTTCCTCTAATTTTTCCATAACACTTTAATTGTCAAAGCCTCCCTGTTCGAGGAAGGCTTTGCGTAGATGCATTTCAGCGGCGGCATTTCACCGCTAATTATTCGGATAATTGATCTGCTCGGTCGAGCAGCGAGGCGCACATCTCGTCGCTCAGCGATTGCGACTGCGAGACCGAGAAGGCGGCATCTTGCTCCGCCTCTTTCTTTGATTCTCCCGATCCATGCCCTACTTCGATGCCGTCGATGAGTACCGTGGAGCAGAAGTAGGGGTGACCTGCCGTGGTGGCGGGGTCGTAGCCTGTGCGGAACAAAATCGTGTGGTGGCTCTTCTGGCTCCACTCGATCAGACGGCTCTTGAAGTCGGTTTCCGATTCGGAGAGATCTTCCAAGCTCATGTAGTTGTAGAAAATGTCGTTGATGAGCAGTCGATTGACAAATTCGTATCCTTGGTCGAGATAGATAGCCCCCATCATCGCCTCGAAGGCGTCGCCGAAGATGTGTTTCTGGGTGAGATTCCCGTTCGAGGTGGAGATGATTTGCTTGTCGAGACCCAAGCGAGCCGCGACCTCGTTGAGTGATTGTCGCGAGACAATTTTCGAGCGCAGCTGGGTCAAGAATCCCTCTTGCTGATCGGGAAATTCGATGTATAAGTAGTCGGACGTGACTGCCTCGATCACCGCGTCGCCCAGAAATTCGAGGCGTTCGTTGTTGATCTGCTGTCCGTTGTCCAATACTAAAGAAGCTGACTTATGGATCAAAGCCAGCTTATAAAGTTCGATATTGTGCGGTATAAAGCCGAACATATCGTCTATGGTGGTATAAAATTTCTTGTCCCGTCCGAAATTCCTCTTCAGAGGGCGCAGTAAAAAATCAATCACAGCGTAGCGAACGGTTACGGAAATTAGAGTTTATGGAAAACAATCGTTGAGTTATGACCACCGAATCCGAATGTGTTGCTCATGGCGTAGTTCACCTCGCGTTTTTGCGCTTTGTTGAGGGTTAGATTCAGTTTTTGGTCGATCTCTGGATCCAAATTTTGGCAGTTGATTGTTGGGGGAATTGTGCCATGCGTGATTGCAAAAATGCACGCCAGTGCCTCGACGGCTCCAGCCGCTCCCAGCAAGTGTCCTGTCATAGATTTTGTGGACGAGATGTTGATGTCGTAAATATGGTCGCCCAGCACACCTGCTACGGCTTTCAGCTCCGGAATATCGCCCGCAGGGGTCGATGTGCCGTGAACATTCACGTAGTCGATGTCTTTTGGTTCGATGCCCGCATCTTTCATGGCGTCGCGCATTGATTTCATGGCGCCACGTCCTTCGGGGTGGGGTGATGTGAAGTGGTAAGCATCGGCAGAAGATCCGCCGCCGACCATTTCGCAATAGATTTTAGCACCGCGAGCCTTGGCGTGTTCATACTCCTCAAGGATCAGCGCACCAGCACCTTCGCCGATCACAAAGCCGTCGCGATCCTTATCGAAGGGGCGCGATGCGTGTGAGGGGTCGTCGTTGCGGGTCGAGAGAGCCTGCATCGAGTTGAAACCGCCGACGCTTGGTTCGTTGACTGCCGCCTCGGAGCCGCCAGCAACCATCATGGTCACCTTGCCCCAGCGTACATAGTTGAAGGCGTCGATCAGACCGTGGTTGGACGATGCACAAGCCGATACGGTGCAGTAGTTTGGCCCCATGAAACCATATTTCATGGAGATGAATCCCGCAGCGATATCGGCGATCATGCGGGGAATAAAGAATGGGCTAAACCGAGGAGTTCCATCTCCTGCGGCGTAGCCCAGACACTCGTCAAAGAAGGACTTGATACCACCGATACCCGAACTCCAAATCACGCCTATTTGCTCCAGATCGGTCTTCTCTAAATCGAAAGCCGAATCCTCGACAGCCTGTGTGGCCGCGATGAGCGCGTATTGCGTAAATAGGTCATACTTACGTACTTCCTTACGGTCGAAATAACGTGCCGAGTCGTAATCTTTAACTTCACAAGCGAATTTTGTCTTAAATTTTTCGGCGTCGAAATGAGTAATTGGTGCAGCACCGCTAACTCCCTTTTCCAGATTCGAAAAATATTCTTCAATATTATTACCGAGCGGATTGATCGTTCCTATGCCGGTAACAACTACTCTTTTTTCTGTCATAAATTTAAGCTTTAAAGAACTTTACAGCTCTCTTTCTATTCGTTTGTGAATTATTTCTTGTGCTGCTCGATGTACTCAATTGCACTGCCTACGGTCGAGATCTTCTCTGCATCCTCATCAGGAATGTGGATATCGAAAGCCTTCTCAAACTCCATAATCAATTCAACTGTGTCGAGAGAATCTGCACCAAGGTGGTTCGTGAAACTTGCTTCGGGAACCACTTCGGACTCCTTAACGCCTAATTTGTCAACGATAATCTCGACAACTTTTGACTGAACTTCTGACATAACTTTAAATTTTTAGTTAAACAATTATTAATAAGTAGTTATTATATTCACTTCAATTTTGGGCAAAAGTAACACTTTTTTTATTACTTTTGACAAAAGCCTTCCTTTTTTTATTCACAATTTTGTAGACATTTAGCACATTTAGTCAAGTAAAACTTTAACTGTAAGAGCATTATGAAGTTACTTTTAATCTCAAATTCAACCAATGCAGGGGAGCCTTATCTGCAATATCCCATGCCTGAAATTGCAAAATTTCTCCAAGGCGTCAAAGAAATCGTCTTTATTCCCTATGCCGCCGTCACTTTTTCCTATGCCGAATACGAACGCAAGGTGCAGGCGCGCTTTGCCGAGTTGGGCATCCGTGTGCGTTCGACCCACCGTGTGACCAATCCTGCGCGCATGATCCGTCAAGCGGAGGCGATTTGCGTGGGTGGAGGAAACACCTTTGCGCTCACAAAAATGATGCAGGAGCAGGGGCTGATGACCGCGATTCTGCGCAAAATTAAGTCGGGAACGCCCTACGTGGGGTGGTCGGCGGGTAGCAACGTCTGTTGCCGCACGCTCTGCACAACGAATGATATGCCGATCGTCGAGCCACTGTCGTTCAAGACCATTGGGGCGGTGAAGTTCCAGATCAACCCCCACTATCTGGACGCGAATCCCGCGGGTCACGCGGGCGAGACGCGCGAGCAGCGCATCCTCGAATACATCGAAGCCAACCCCAGTCGCTGGGTGGTTGGACTCCGTGAGGGGTGTATGCTCCACTACGAGGGCGATCACATGGAGCTAATCGGTGCGCGTCCGATGCGGATCTTCCGCAAGGGGATCACCCCCTACGAGGTCAAAGCGGGGGATGATTTGTCGTTCTTGTTGTGACGCTGACCGCCCAGACGGGATGCCAAGGTGAGGAGCTGGCGGCGGAGTATCTCCGCCGTCAAGGCTTCGAACTTTGCGATCGGAACTGGCGCTGTGGACGTTACGAAATTGACATTGTGGCGCGTCGCTACGATGAGTTGCACTTTGTGGAGGTCAAAACCCGTCGTGCGGGGGGACTTACCTCGCCCGAGCAGGCGATTACGGTGTCGAAATGCCGCGCTTTGGTGCGGGGTGCGGCGGCGTACATGGCGCAACACGCTTGCGATCTGGAGCCTTGTTTCGACTTAATAGCAGTCGATATGCTCCCCGGTGGCGATGCCGAGGTGCGATTTATCGCCGATGCGATTGAATCACACTGGTAATTTTGCATTTTAGTAGAAATGTGCTACCTTTGCACCACAAAAAACAACCCAAAAATTCGATAACACTCATGTGGTTATATAATTTTGGCCTGATACTTTATGCGTGGGTCATCCGTTTGATTGCCCCTCGACACCCCAAAGCAAAACTATGGTGCGACGGTCGCAAAGAGCTATTCGAGCGCATGGCTGCTGCCATAGATCCTGCTGCGAAGATTGTTTGGGTACACGTCGCCTCGCTGGGTGAATTCGAGCAGGGGCGTCCGATTATCGAGCGTATCCGCCACGAACATCCCGAATATAAGATACTTGTCACCTTCTTTTCGCCTTCGGGTTACGAGATTCGCAAAAACTACAAGGGGGCAGACTACATCTTCTACCTGCCGATCGACACCCCCTCCAATGCGCGTCGTTTTCTCGACATAGCACACCCCGAAATCGCTATCTTCGTCAAATATGAGTTTTGGATCAACTTGCTCACCGAGCTGCGCCGTCGCGGAATCCGCTCCTACGTGGTCTCGGCAATTTTCCGTCGCAATTCGATCTTTTTCCGTCCCTATGGCGGTATGTGGCGTCAGGCGCTGGAGAGCTTCGATACGATCTTCGTGCAGAACGACGATTCGAAAACACTGCTCGCCGAGCTGGGCTTCGACAATGTGGTGGTGGCGGGCGACACGCGCTTCGACCGTGTGGCCGAGATCGCTGCGGCAGCCAAGCAAATTGATGTGATTGAACGTTTCAAGGGCGACAGTCGCCTTTTTGTCGCTGGCTCTACGTGGGGTCCCGATGAGGAGCTGTTGGTGCGCCTGATGAATGATAATCCCGATGTGAAATTTGTCGTTGCACCTCACGAAATGGACGAGTCGCGCATCGTGCGCCTGATGTCCGAAACACACGGTGGGGCGCTGCGCTACACGGGCTGTACGGCGCGCACAAGCTACGCACGTCGGCAGTTGCTGGTTCTCGACACCATGGGAATGCTCTCGTCGGTCTACGGCTACGCCTCGTGGGGCTACATCGGCGGTGGCTTTGGCGTGGGTATTCACAACACCCTTGAGGCGGCAACTTTTGGGCTGCCGATCGCCTTCGGGCCCAACTTCTCGAAGTTTAAGGAGGCGTGCGATTTGGTCACCTTGGGTGCTGCTAAATCGATTGCAGATTACGAGGAGCTGCACCGCTGGTTCGTCCCGCTGCGCGACAACGAAGCGTTTCTCCAAAAAACCAGTCGTATCGCCAAAGACTACACCGTGCATCACCAAGGCGCTACGGGGTTGATCGTTGGCACGATTTTTCGATAGCCGCTCGACTTTTGTCGATCATCAAACAACTACTCAAATAATAGGCGGAACCTTCGAAAAGGTTCCGCCTATCTATTATATATATGTATCGGTGCCGAATTAGAGCCGTGCTTTGATCGCTTTCGAAGCCTCCTCGTAGCCCGGCTTGTCGAGCAACGCAAACATATTCTTCTTATACTCCTCGACGCCCGGTTGGTCGAAGGGGTTGACTCCCAGCATATAACCGCTGATGCCGCACGCCTTCTCGAAGAAGTAGAGCAGTGCGCCGATCGTGTAGGCGTCGATGCGTGGCAGCTCGATGCGGATGTTGGGAACGCCGCCGTCCACATGGGCCAACTGCACCCCTAATTCCGCCATTTTATTCACCTCCGAAATCCGTTTGCCTGCCAGAAAGTTCAGCCCGTCGAGGTTTTCAGCATCGCGCTCGATCACCTTTTTATGGTTGGGGGTGGCGATCGAAATGATTGTTTCGAAGAGGGTGCGCTCGCCCTGCTGGATGTACTGACCCATGGAGTGCAGGTCGGCGGTGTAGGTCACGCTGGCGGGGAAGATCCCTTTGCCACCCTTGCCTTCGCTCTCGCCGTAGAGCTGCTTCCACCACTCGTTGATGTATTGTAATTTGGGTTCGAAGGAGCCGAGAATCTCGATCTTCTTACCGCTTGTGTAGAGTGCGTTGCGCACTGCGGCGTAGATGGTTGCGGGGTTCTCGTCGAAGGGGACGTTGGCACTCGTGGCGCGCTCCATATCCTGCGCACCGCGCACCAAGTCGGCGATGTTGATCCCTGCGGCAGCCAACGGCAGCAACCCCACGGGGGTCAAAACCGAGAAGCGTCCGCCCACATCGTCGGGGATGACAAAGCAGGGGTAGCCCTCGTTGGTGGCGAGGGTCTTGAGCGCGCCGCGCGCCTTGTCGGTGATTGCCACGATTCGCTCGGCAGCCTCCGTCTTGCCGTAGCGGCATTCGAGTTCGGCTTTGAGAAGGCGAAAAGCGATGGCAGGCTCGGTTGTAGTGCCTGATTTCGAGACGATCACGGTTGCCAGCGAGTACTCTTTCACGGCATCCAATAGCTCGCAGGTGTACTCTTCCGAGATATTTTGACCTGCGAAGAGGAGGATCGGCTCGGTCTGTTTTTTGTGCAGCAGCTTGAACGAGTCGCTCAGTGCTTCGAGGACTGCTTTTGCGCCCAAATACGAACCGCCGATGCCGATGCAGACGATCACCTCCGCCTTGGCTTTGAGCTTGGCGGCGGCGGCGTTGATAGCGGCAATTTCGGAGGTGGAGATCGACGAGGGGAGGTTGACCCAGCCCAAGAAGTCGTTGCCCGCGCCCTGCTTCGAATGGAGCAGCGCATTTGCCTCCATGGCTTTTTCTTTGGCAGAATCCGTGAGGATAATGCCTGATTTTGAAGTGTCTAACTGAATGATTTTCATAACTTAATCTAACTTTTAACCGGTATTGTATAACTTGGAGTCTATACTAATTTTGATGTTAAATCCTTCATTGCTTTGCGTGCCGATACCCTTTTGTAGAGGACGTTGTAGACCATTTCGGCGATCGGCATCGAAACGTTGTGTTGGGTGTTGAGGTGGCGGATGCAGTCGGCGGCAAAGTACCCCTCGGCGACCATCGTCATCTCGTTCAGGGCGCTTGGCACGGTGCAGCCGTGACCGATGAGCAGCCCCAAGCGGCGGTTGCGACTGTAAGTGGAGTAGCAGGTGACCAGCAGGTCGCCCAGATAGGCCGAGGCGTTGGTATCGCGCGGGGCGGGGTAGCTCTCTTCGAGGAAGCGCGTCATCTCCATGGCGCCGTTTGAGATGAGTACCGAGAGGAAGTTGTCTCCATAGCCCAGTCCGACAGCGATGCCGACCGAGAGGGCGTAAATATTCTTCAAAATGGCGGCATATTCGATGCCATAGAGGTCGGTCGAGTAGCTCAGTGCGATGTATTTGCAGGCAATTTTGGCGCCTAACAGGCGGGCATTGTCCAGATCGGTGCAGACCACCGTGAGGTACGAAAGACGTTCGAGCGACACCTCCTCGGCGTGCGAAGGTCCTGAGACGATGCCGATCTGCTTGTACGACAGATCGTAGTGTTCGTGCAGATATTCGGTCACGGTCTGGTACTCGCCCGGCACGATGCCTTTGATGGCCGAGAGGATGAATTTATCCTTGAGCGAGACGGTCAGGGGTGCCAAAAACTCCTTGAGGTAGGCAGAGGGAGGGGCAAGGACGATGATCTCGGCTTCGGCGATGACGGCATTGAGGTCGTCGGAGGGGGCGATGCGGGTGGTGTCGAACTCTACATCGCTCAGATAGCGGGGGTTGCGACCCTCGGTGCGCAACGATTCGAGAACTTCAGGGTTGCGAATGTACCAACCAATTTTTGTCCCATTTTCTGTCAGTACCTTCACCAGTGCCGTTGCCCAGCTGCCGTAACCGATCACAGCACATCGTGCCTCTTTCGTGATTTTATATTCTGTCATAAGATTCATCGTAAATGTAAAATTGAATACAAATGTAGTTAAAATAAATTAAATAAAATTGCAATGTTTTCCCTATCTTTTTCCTACCTTTGTCTCGTTGTATCGCACGCTCGCAAGTGAATGAGTTGTCGTTTGCGGCGCGGCGCTGTTATTTTATTGATAATAAGCCACTTATGTGGACTAATATAGGCTGAGATTTATATGGGACTTTTTTCATTAACACAGGAGTTGGCAATCGACCTTGGGACGGCCAATACCCTCATAATTTACAACGGGAAGGTGGTGGTCGACGAACCGTCGATCGTGGCGCTTGACGTGCATACGGGGCGACTGGTGGCGATCGGTCAACAGGCGCAGAATATGCACGAGAAGACCAATCCCAACATCAAGACCATTCGCCCTTTGAAGGATGGCGTGATCGCCGATTTCAATGCCACGGAGCTGATGCTGCGTGGTTTGATCAAGAAGGTGAAGACTTCGGGCAGCCTTTTCGCCCCCTCTCTACGCATGGTGATCTGCATCCCGTCGGGTTCGACCAACGTCGAGATCCGTGCCGTGCGCGACTCGGCAGAACACGCGGGTGGTCGCGAGGTGTATATGATTTACGAACCCATGGCGGCAGCCTTGGGTGCGGGCATCGACGTCGAAGCTCCAGAGGGTAACATGGTGATTGATATTGGTGGAGGTACCACCGAGATCGCCTGCATCTCGTTGGGTGGCATCGTCTGCTCCGAATCGATCAACGTGGCGGGTGACGTCTTTACGCTCGATATTCAAAGCTACGTGCGTCAACAACACAACATCCGCATCGGCGAACGCACGGCGGAGGCGATCAAATGTTCGGTGGGTGCTGCGGTCTCCGATCTGGAGAACGAGCCTGCTGATTACGTGGTCACCAACTCCAACCTGCTGACGGCCTTGCCGCAGTCGGTGTCGTTGAGTTATAGCGAAATTTCCTATGCCTTGGAGCGCTCGCTGGCGAAGATCGACGCCGCCTTGATGAAGGTTCTCGAATCCATGCCCCCCGAGCTGTACTCTGATATTGTGAAGAACGGCATCTACCTCGCAGGTGGTGGGGCGCTGATCAAGGGTCTGGATCGCCGCTTGGCGGAGAAGACGGGTCTTCCGTTCCACATTGCCGAAGATCCATTGCGTGCCATTGCACGCGGTACAGGCATCGCGCTGAAGAATATCAACCGATTCTCATTCTTGATGAAATAGAGAGGAAGCTCGTGAAAACGGGCTTTTTCCGTTCTCAAAACCCCCGATAATTTTGTGCTGGATAACCAGCTTTAATTATGTATAAATTAATCGAATTTATCCGCAGTGTGTATGTGGTGGTGCTGTTCATTGTCATTGAGGCTGTGGCTATCAACTACTATGCGCGGTCGTCTTGCTATGCACAGGCACGCTTGCTGACACGATCGAATCAGGTGGTGGGCAGCGCGCATGGCGTGTGTAGCGATGTGAAGCATTTTTTCACACTGGGTCGCGAAAACAGCGCGTTGATTGCGCGAGTGGGGGCGCTGGAGACGGAGTTGTCGCGCTATCGCATGGCTGTGGCAACGGGGCAGCTTGACCTTTGCAAGGTGGATAGCACGCTGAGTCGTTTTGCCCTTTCGACGGCGCGCGTGGTCTCTAATTCGATCAATAAAAATCATAATTTTATGGTGCTGAATCGCGGTTTGCGCGACGGAGTGACCCCCGACATGGCGGTACTCTCGGCAGACGGAGCCATGGCGGGCTACGTGGTGGAGTGTTCGGAGCGCTACGCGGTGGCGATTTCGATCCTCAACACTTCGTTTCGTGCCAGTGGCAAGATCGCACAGAGCGACTACTTCGGCTCGATCTACTGGGACGGCGGCGATGCGCGCGTGGTGATCATGGACGAGCTGTCGAAATATGCAAACCCCAAGGTGGGTGATTCGGTGGTCTCGACGGGCTTTTCGCAATATTTCCCCGTTGGCATTCCGATCGGTAAGATCGAGGCGGTGCTGCTCAACGAATCACACACCGCCTACACGGTGCGCATTCGCCTTGCGGCGTGCATGACGGGCTTGGGCGATGTGATTTTGGTTCGCAACACCGATATGCAAGAGGTGCGCACGTTGGAACAGAGCAACAAGGTGCAAGAACTCAACGAACGACAATAAAATGTATAAAATCCGTACATACCTGCTTCTCTTTGTGGTGCTGATGCTGTTGCAGACGTTTCTGTTCAACAACCTCACCATTAGTGTCTATCTCAACCCCTTGGTCTACATCGCTTTCGTGGCGTTGTTGCCCCTCGACACGCCACGCGGCTGGTTGTTGCTGGCGGGTTTGGTGGTGGGTTTGGTGGCCGATTGGACCATGGCGGCGGCGGGCATCAACACGATCTCGACGGTTTTGATTGCCTTCTTGCGTCCCACGATTCTCGATATGCTGTTTGGTAAAGAGAACATCCGCGACGGAGGTACCCCCTCGGTGGAGCGATTTGGCGCAGGGAGCTTTCTGCAATATCTGATGATTGTTGTGCTGCTGCACCATTTGGTCTTTTTTGCACTCGAAGCCCTCTCGTGGAGCCACCTTTTGACAACGCTGCTGCGACTGGTGATGAGTGGCGCGGTGACGATCGCCTGCACGTGGATCGCCTCGAAATTGACCACCTCCAAACTCTCGGCGCGGTTATGAGTGCCGACGGCTTTGCACGAATGCGGGTGTTGCAGGGGGTGGTGCTGGTCATCTTCCTGATCATTGGCGTGCGGCTTGCTGTCTTGCAACTCTTCAGTCCCAAATACAAAGAACTCTCGAAAGCAAATGTTTTGCGTCATGAGGTGCAGTTCCCGCCGCGAGGTGAGGTGCTGGATCGCAATGGCGAATTTTTGGTGCAGAGCCGTGAGTGTTACGACCTGATGGTCACCTACCGCGAGATTGGACGTTCGGGTTTCGACACGACGCGTTTCTGCTCGGTGACGGGGATCTCGCGTGAGAAGCTCGAAGCGGGGCTGAAAAATGCCCGCCTGCGTCCGCGCGCCCCCTACATGATTGCCAACTTCATGCCCAAGGAGGATAAACTGCGTTTCGACGAGTGCAACTTCCGCGGCTTCTATACCGTCTACCGTACCGTGCGGCAATATCCGCGCAAGGTGGGCGGCAACCTGCTGGGCTACGTGGGCGAGATCAGCTCGGAGATGCTCAAGCGCTACCCCGAATACAAGATCGGCGATTACGTGGGCATGAGCGGCGTGGAGTCGGCATATGAACCCGAATTGCGCGGTCGCAAGGGGGTGCGTATTCGCGAGATCGACACCCATGGGACGATCAAAGGCTCCTACATGAATGGTCGCTACGACTCGGTGGCGGTGGCTGGAAAATATATTGTCTGCACGATTGATGCACGCCTGCAACTCTTCGCTGAGGAGTTGATGAAGGGCAAAGTGGGGGCGGCGGTGGCGATCGAACCCTCGACGGGAGAGATTCTGATGATGGTCTCCTCGCCCACCTACGATCCCGACGAATTGGTGGGGCGTGAGCGCGGTAATCGTTACATGGAGATGCTGCGCAACAAGCGCCGTCCACTCTTCAACCGCGCTGTGAGTGCGCGCTATCCGCCGGGATCGACCTTCAAATTGGTGCAGGGGTTGATCGGTATGCAGGAGGGGGTTCTTCGACCCACCGACCAGCATGCCTGCCACCAAGGGTATCAGGTGGGAAAGTTGAGCATGAAATGCCACGCCCACTCCTCGCCGTTGGATCTCTATTACGCCGTTTCGACCTCCTGTAACGCCTATTTCTGCTATGTGTTCCGCGATATTCTCGACAACCCGAAGTATGGAAGTACGAAAAAGGGCTTCGAGGTGTGGAAGGAGTATGTCGAGAGCTTCGGCTTTGGTCGCAAACTCGACTCCGACTTTCGCGGTGAGGGCGACGGCTATGTCCCCGACCGTGATTTTTACGACCGACGCTACAAGGGGGCGTGGAACTCGTTGACGGTGCTTTCGCTCTCGATTGGGCAGGGCGAGTTGGGCTGCACACCGTTGCAAATGGCGAACCTTGCAGCGATTGTAGCCAATCGCGGCTACTACTACATCCCCCACATTGTCAAGAAGATCGAAGGGCAAGATTCGCTCGATAGCCGCTTCTACAAAAAACACTACACCAAGGTCGAGTCGAAATATTTCGAGCCGATCATCAACGGTATGTGGCGCGGTGTGCAGGTCGACGGCACCTCTCGACGGGCAAAGCTCGAAGGTTACGACGTCTGTGGTAAGACGGGTACGGCGCAGAATCCGCATGGTCGCGACCACTCGACCTTCCTTTCGTTTGCGCCGCGCAACAACCCCAAGATCGCGATCTCGGTCTATGTCGAGAATGCGGGTTTTGGTGCCTCGGCGGCGTTGCCCATTGCCAGCTTGATCGAAGAGTTCTACCTCACGGATACGATCCGCCGTGTGGATATGTTGGATCAGGTGAAAAATATGCAAATATCCTACTCGGCTTATGATAAGTAGTCGCCATAATAGCATCTTCGACGGCGTGGACCGCATCACGGTGCTGCTCTACCTGCTCATTGTCGTGGCGGGCTGCCTGTCGATCATCTCCGCCTCGTTCGAGGATACGACGGGCGACCTACTCTCGTTCTCGCACTTCTACATGAAGCAATTCGTCTGGGTGGGGGTGGCATGGGCGATGGCGTTGGTGGTCTTGTTGTTGGATGATCGGTTCTACCATATGTTGGCATACCCTGCCTATTTTGTGGGCATCGTGGTGCTGCTGGCGGCACTGCTTGTTGGTAAGGAGGTCAATGGCGCGCGTGCGTGGTTCGAATTTGGTTCGTTCCGCGTGCAGCCCGTCGAGTTTGTGAAGATCGCCACGGCACTGGCTTTGGCACGCGTGATGAGTGAATACTCCTTCTCGATCTCGCGTCTGAACGATCTGGTGAAGGTGGGATTTGTGATTTGCTTGCCACTGCTGATCATTATTTTCCAGAACGACACGGGTTCGGGCATTGTGCTGGGTTCGTTCCTCTTTGTCCTCTACCGCGAGGGTCTCAACAAGTGGCTCTGCATCCCGCTCCTGCTGATCGCCTCGCTTTTCATCGTCTCATTTCTGCTCTCACCCACCACGCTGCTCATCGCACTGATCTTGGTGGTCACCTTCTCCGAGGCGATGATGAACGGACTCTGGCACTCTCGTATTGTCTATTTGGCTGGGGTGGCGTTCCTTACTGGTGCGCTCTACTTTTTGCTGCAACTTGTCGCCCCCGCGGCGGGAATCACCCCCTACCACTGCCTGTTGACGGTCTCGCTGCTCTCGCTGGTGGGGGTGGCGATCTATGCCTACCGTGTCAACCTGATGAATATCTTCATCATCATGGCGCTCTTTGTGGGTACGGTGATCTTCCTGCCCACAACCGACTACATCTTCAACTCGATCCTCAAACAACATCAGCGCGACCGCATCCTGAGCTTTCTGGGCATCATCAGCGACCCGTTAGGTACCGATTATAACGTCAACCAAGCCAAAATTGCTATTGGTTCAGGCGGCTGGTTTGGAAAGGGCTTTTTGCACGGCACGCAGATCAAATACGGATTTGTGCCTGAAGGACACACCGACTTCATCTTCTGCACCGTGGGCGAGGAGTGGGGCTTTGTGGGGGCAATCGCCGTGTTGGGGCTGCTCTGCGCCCTGATTCTGCGGTTGATCCGCATGGGCGAGCGGCAGGAGGAACCCTTCGGGCGCATCTACTGTTATAGCGTGGCGTCGATCCTGCTCTTTCACGTGCTGGTCAACGTGGGCATGACCATTGGACTGATGCCCGTCATGGGTATTCCGCTCCCCTTCATGAGCTACGGCGGCTCGTCACTCATCGCCTTCACCATACTACTTTTCATAGCAATCCGCCTCGATGCTTCGACACGGCAATTCTCACTCAACAAATTATAAGACAATGATATCCTACAACCCCCGCGGACTCTCTGCAACCGAAGTCGACGAAAGTCGACGCCTGCATGGCGACAACGTGATTGCACCACCGAAAGATGATTCGGTGTGGAAACTCTTTATCGAGAAATTCAAAGATCCGATCATTCGGATTTTGCTCTTTGCTGCGGCGTTGTCGCTGGTGATTGCCGTCATTGAGCAGGATTTTCTGGAGCCAATCGGGATTATCTGCGCCATTATTTTGGCTACGTGCGTGGGCTTCGCCTTCGAGTGGGACGCCATGCGCCGCTTCCGCCGTCTGAACCAAGTGAACGACGATGTGGCGGTCAAGGTGATGCGCGACGGGGCTATGTGTGAGATCGCACGCCGCGATGTGGTGGTGGGCGATGTGGTCTACATTGAGAATGGCGAGACGGTGCCTGCCGACGGCGAGCTGGTCGAGGCGGTGTCGCTGAGCATCAACGAGTCGACCCTCACGGGCGAGCCTGAAGTAGATAAAACGGTGGTCGAAAGTTCTTTCGATCCAGAGGCGACTTACGCTTCGAACTGCGTCATGCGCGGCACAACGGTGGTCGACGGCTACGGTGTGGTGGTTGCCACGGCGGTGGGCGATCAAACCGAGGCGGGACGTGTGACGGAGCAGGCGACGCTCGAAAGCGAAGAGCAGACGCCCCTCAATCGACAGCTGACGCGCCTTTCGAAATTGATCGGTAAGGGCGGTATTGCCATTTCGGTGGCGATCTTTGTGGTCATGCTGCTCAAAATATACCTCAGCGGTGAGCTGACCGACGGCAATTGGTTGCACGCCACGCAGCAGGTGCTGCATATCTTCATGGTCTCCGTGGCGTTGATCGTCATGGCGGTGCCTGAGGGGTTGCCCATGAGCATCACCCTCTCGCTGGCGATGTCGATGCGGCGAATGCTCAAGACCAACAATTTGGTGCGCAGGATGCATGCCTGCGAGACCATGGGGGCGGTGACGGTGATCTGCACCGATAAGACGGGAACGCTGACACAGAACAAGATGCACGTGAACGAGGTGGTGCGTTACGACACTTTGCCGATGCACGATTTTGCCGAGATCGTAGCGGCGAACTCCACGGCATTTCTCGATGCCGAAGGGCATGTGCTGGGTAATCCGACCGAGGGGGCGCTGCTGGAGTGGCTGCGCACCGAGGGCGAAGATTATGTTACGCTGCGTGATCAGGTGGAGATTGTGGATCGATTGACCTTCACCACCGAGCGAAAATATATGGCTACGATCATTCGTAGCGGGGTCTCAGGACGTCGCATCCTCTGTGTGAAGGGGGCGCCTGAGATTGTGCGCGCGAAGTGCGCCGACGACGGTAAACAGATGCAGGTAACGGAGCAATTACTTGCCTTTCAGGGAGCTGCGATGCGCACGCTGGGCATTGCGTGGGCGGAGACCGAGGCTACGGATTGCGCCACAGCCGTCGAGGCGGGCGGATTGCATTTTGCTGCTGTGGCGGCGATCTCCGATCCGGTGCGCGAAGATGTGCCAGAGGCGGTGGGTCGCTGTCTGCGTGCAGGCATTGCGGTGAAGATCGTCACGGGCGACACCCCCGCCACAGCGCGCGAGATCGCACGCCAGATTGGGCTGTGGGACAACGCAGTGGATAGCGATCACAACCACATGACAGGGGTGGAATTTGCCGCCATGAGCGACGAGGAGCTGCTCACGCGGGTGCAGGATCTGAAGATCATGTCGCGCGCGCGACCACTCGACAAGCAGCGTTTGGTGCGGTTGCTGCAACAGCGTGGCGAGGTGGTGGCGGTCACGGGCGACGGCACGAACGATGCCCCCGCGCTCAACTTCGCCAACGTCGGACTGTCGATGGGTACGGGAACTTCGGTGGCAAAAGATGCTTCGGATATCACCCTGCTGGACGACTCGTTTGCCTCCATAGCCACGGCTGTGATGTGGGGACGTTCGCTCTATCGCAACATCCAACGCTTTGTGCTATTTCAACTTACAATCAATTTTGCTGCCATTATCGTCTGTTTTATCGGTGTGTTGTTCGGCACCGATTTGCCGTTGACCGTAGTGCAGATTCTCTGGGTTAATATCATTATGGATACCTTTGCGGCGATGGCGATGGCTTCATTGCCACCCAATCCGGAGGTGATGCGTGACAAACCACGTTCGCGTAATGAGTTCATCATCACCCCAGCCATGGCGCGCACCATCTTCACGTGCGGTATGGTGATTGTGACGGTGTTGTTGGGTATGTTGTTTTATTGGACCGCCACGGGCGGTATGAGTGCCGAGCATCTAACGATATTCTTCTCGACTTTCGTCTTCCTTCAATTCTGGAATATGTTCAATGCTAAAGGGTTCGAGACAAATCACTCGGTCTTTACTTGTTTGCGTGGCTGCAGTGAATTTTTCTTGATTCTCTTGCTGATTGCCGTGGGACAAATCTTTATTGTGGAGTTTGGCGGCGCAGTGTTTCGCACCGTGCCTCTCTCTCTGAATCAGTGGATTGCCATCATTGGCGGAACCTCGCTCATTGCCTTTGGCGGCGAGGTGGTACGTGCTTTGCGTCGTCGTCGCTAACGTGTCGGGATGGGGCAGGTCATGCGCAGCCCATCCTCGTCGTGATAGTAGGCGGGCAGATGCGCAGTGGTGCGAAATCCAAAACGCTCATAGAGCTTGATGGCAGGGGTATTGCTGCAACGTACTTCGAGTGTCACCGTCGTGCGGTGATTCGCCGCAGCGTAGCGCAAGAGCTCGTCAATTAGAGCCGTTGCTACGCCGCACGAGCGGTGTGCGGGCATTGTGGCGAGTGAGTAAAATCGTACGTTACAGGTGTTTGCACGCAGCAGAAGCGAAATGTAGCCAGCGGGTTCACCGTTGTGAAACGCCACAAAGCAGGCTCCATGAGCACGCGCGATGAGATACAAAAGTTCGCGTCGTGAGAAAGTGTCGTCGGTGAAACACGTCTGCTCGATTTGGCATACGGCATCCAAATCTGTGGGTGTAGCGCGGCGGATCGTGAGTGCCATTATACGTGTATTTTGTTGAATGCGTGGACGAAATAGTTGAGTATGCGGTAGTAGAGCTCATCGCCCAAGACTGCATCTTCGACCTCGTGGTCAATGCTTGGATTATCGTTAATCTCAATGACCATCGCTTTGCCATTCACCACTTTAAGATCAACGCCATATAGTCCACGTCCAATCAAAGCAGCAGCTTTCATTGCCGTGTCGAGCACTTTGGGTGGCACTTGATAGATGGGAATGGTCTCCCACGGACCACAGAGATTTTTGCCCGTCACCTCGTGGTTGTAAATCTGCCAATGTCCCTTTGCCATATAATATTTGCAAGCGAAAAGCGGTTCTCCATCGAGAATGCCAATTCGCCAGTCGAACTCGGTTGGGGTGAACTCCTGCGCCAGCACAATGTCTGAATTTTCGAACAATCCGCGCAGTGCCTCCTTGTACTCCGTTTCGTTGGTCACTTTGTTCATGCCAATCGAGAAGGAGCCATCGGGAATCTTCAGGATGACTGGCGAGCCTAACTGCGCGGTCAATTCATCGAACGGCAGTAAATCTGAGCGGAAAAGCAGTCGCGAGGCGGGAGCGGGAATATGCGCCTTCTCGAAGAGTTCGCAAAGGTAGACTTTGTTGGTGCAGCGGATGATGGAGATTGGGTCATCAATGACTGCCATACCACACAAGCTCGCCCGATGAGCGAGGTGGAACGTGTAGTGGTTCAATGCCGTGGTGGTGCGAATGAAGAGCGCATCGAACTCCATTAGGCGCGTGGCATCCTCTTCGGTAATCAGCTCGGCATGAATATTCATTCGCTTGGCGATGTCGAGAAATTTCTGCATTGCCTGCTTGTCGCTTGGCGGAAATTTTTCGTCCGGATCGTGCAAAATTGCCAAACTGTAACGTGCGGGTTTTGAGGAGCGCGGTGTGCGCCACACTTTTTTATTGAATTTGTCGAGTGCGTCGGCAAAAAGATCCTGCTCTGTGTCGTTGAGTTGTTGCAGAGTCAGTGCACTGACGCTTTCGATTTGGTTGCGGTTGCGGGCGTTGAAGCTTACGCGCAGCAGCGGGCACGGATAGTTGTCGAAGATAAAGCGAGCGATGCGCTCAAGTCCCTTTTCGGCGCAGGTGCCGAAGTAGATATCCATCGTCCACTCCTCCGTGATTTCGTGTTTCTTAATCCATTGGTAGCAGATTTTTTGCAACATCGCATTCAT
>JAVXFC010000024.1:0-17432 GCA_036658095.1 Alistipes sp.
AATCAGATTTGCAGAACAAAAATTGAGACAAAAATAGCTCTAAAATAACTTCGGTAACAAATCCAAACAGCTTCTAATTTTGATGAAATGAAAAATTGTGTCGATAAATTGATGTCCCGAGGTTCTGCTGCGCTCACTGACAGTGAGCTGCTTGCCTTGCTTTTGGAGGATGACGCATTGGCTGTGGCGTTGCTCGACTCGGTGGGTGGATCGCTCGCGACCTTCGCCACCGAGGATCTGTCCCGATTGCGGATGCGCGAGGGGCTTGGATTGCGGCGTGCGCAGCGGCTTATTCTGGCGGTAGAGTTGGGGCGTCGTATTGCTATGGAGTCGGCACAACAAGTGGTCTCGATTGCCACGAGTGATGATGTGGTGGCGTTGTTTGGCGCGCAGCTTGAACATTTGCAGCACGAAGAGTGCTGGGCGATCTACCTCACCGCCTCGAATCGTATCTTGGAACGGCAGCAGGTGAGTAGTGGCGGTGTGCAGGGAACGGTTGTCGATCATCGGTTGATTGTCAAACGTGCGCTTGAACTACTTGCCACCCAACTTATTCTGGTGCATAATCACCCTTCTGGAGCTGCCGAACCCAGCCCGCAGGACAAGGTGTTGACCGAGAAAATTGCTGCCGCCGCCGCTCTATTTGACCTCCGTTTGCTCGACCATATTATTCTTTCGCACTCGGCACACTTCAGCTTTCGGCAGGCGGGATTGCTTTGATTGCCCCCGCTTCCTTCTTCCGAGCGTTGCATTGAATTTCAATTGCCGTACGGAGCAATACGACCACAAAAAAACGGACCTCCAACTAAATGGAAGCCCGTAGATTTGTGCTTATCAGCAATTATTCCGCCAGCGGAATGATGCTTACATAAGACTTTCCTTCGCGTTTCTTACAGAACTCAACCGTACCATTCACCAAAGCGAAGAGCGTGTGATCTTTTCCAAGACCAACGTTTTCACCGGGATTGTGAACCGTACCTCTCTGACGAACGATGATGTTGCCTGCCTTTGCAAATTGACCGCCGAATAGCTTGACGCCCAGACGTTTGCTTTCAGACTCACGACCGTTCTTTGAACTACCTACACCTTTCTTGTGTGCCATGTCTTTCTGATTTTTAAGGGTTTATGCAACAATTTCTTCGATCAGAACTTGTGTCAAATACTGACGATGGCCATTACATTTCTGATAGCCAGTTCTGCGCTTTTTCTTGAACACGAGGACTTTATCGTCCTTGAGGTGTTTCAAGATCTTGCAATTTACCGAGGCGCCTTTTACAACAGGTGCACCTACTTTAACCTGACCGTCATTGTCTGTGAGCAGGACTTTGTCGAAGCTTATGGACGAGTTTTCCTCGCCCTTAAGACGGTGGACATACAGCTTCCGACCTTTTTCAGCTTTAAATTGCTGACCTGCAATCTCTACTATTACGTACATTTAATTAAAATATGTATTTGAACATAATTTGAAGTGCAAATGTAAACATTATATTTTGAATTACAACACTTCCTCGCGATTTTTTTCATTTAACGCTTCTGGCACGGTTTTCGGGAGTGCGCGGCAATTGGCACATTGGTAGGCTGTCGAGCAGGGTTGTGTCGTGAGGAGGTTGGTTTTTCTGTTTCTTAACGGCGAAAATTTTCATAATTCATAAATTGTTCCTACCTTTAGACAACAAAACTAAATCATGGATACACCAACAATAGAATCGGCGATCAACGACAAAGTGAGGATCTACTTGCTGCCCAACCTCTTCAACGCAGCAGTTCGTGCAGGCGCCGCCATTATGAAAATACATAATCATCTCAGTGATTACGACTTAGCAAATCAGGCGGGAGTGACGGCCATTGCGGTTGCCAACCAACTTGCCCACCAGACGATCAAGGACTCTTTGGGGCGGACGCGCATTCCGATTCTCTCGGAGGAGGGGCGTGCGATGCGTTACGAGGAGCGGCAAAATTGGGAGCTTTTTTTGATGGTCGATCCGCTCGACGGAACGGTCGAATTTGCGAAGGGAAACAACGAATTTACGGTCAACATTGCCCTCATGGAGAATAATATATGTCAGGGGGCGGTGATCTATATGCCCTATTTTGGCAAGATGTATGTGGCTGGGCGTGGCTGGGGTTCTTATGTGAAGGAGCAGGTGTCGCCCGATGCAACGGCCGATTATACTTACGAGCGCATCGTGGAAGATCTGACGCGGTTGCCGCTCATCAGCGCGCCGCACGCCACCCAACGCGTGGCGGTCTCGCGTCTGCACCAGACCCCTGAAACATTTGCCCATATCGAGGCTTTGCGCCGTCGTTGCGATCAAATGGAGGTCGTTGAGCAGGGTAGCTCCTACAAATTTTGTCTGCTGGCTGAAGGCGCCATAGATTACTACGTGCGCACAAGCCCGACCTACGAGTGGGACACCGCTGCGGGAGAGTTGATCCTCACCGAAGCAGGCGGTGCAATCCGCTCTTTGCCCGAGGAGGGGGCGCTGTGCTACAACAAGGCGGATTTGGCCAACCCGTGGTTTGTTTGCCGCTCGAAGTTCTGCACTTTGTAATTTTGCATGGACTTCTCGGCGAGTTTGGGGTCTCCTTTCGTCGTGGTGAATTGATGACGAGAGGTCGCGATTATAGTTGGCTTCCTCCTACGCTTTATCCTCTTTTTTGTCGTGTTCGATGTCGCAACCTGCGCAGTTGCCCGTGCAACCTGCGTCGTGACAGTCGTCGGCGTCCATATCTTCACGCGTCTCCTGCACGGCACACTTGATACCCAGTCGTTTCATATCTTTATTGGTGGAGATTTCGGAGTCGATGTTGTGTCCCTTGATCATCAGGGTGAGGGACATGGCGAGGACGAAAAATCCTACGCAGAGAATCGAGACAAGGATGACTATTAACCAAGTGGGCATGGGATAAGCGGTTTTATGTAAAGTTAAATTTCAATTAAAATTTCCCAATTTTTGGGGAATCCGCAACAAATGTATATATTTGTATGGGATTTTGCAAAGATACGGTTAAATAGGATAAAATTCAATGAGGATAGTTATTGCAGGTGCAGGCGAAATGGGCAGCCATTTGGCGAAAATGTTGAGTGGTAATGGACACGAAATCACGGTCATAGATAGCGATCAGAAGCTCTTGTCGGAGGTTGCGAGTTTGGCGGATGTGATCACGGTCGAGGGCGACTCGACCACCTTTGCCATTTTGCGCCGTGCCTCGGTGCGCAAGTGCGACCTTTTTATTGCGGTGAATCACATCGAGAACGACAACGTGGTGGCGGCGATGCTCGCCAAGCAGCTGGGCGCCAAGAAGTGCATCGCCCGTATCGACAATAACGAATACCTCGAACCCAACAACAAAGAGATGTTCATTGATATGGGCATCGACTACCTGTTTTACCCCGAAAAAGTGGCGGCGCGCGAGGTGATCAACCTATTGGGTCACACCTCGACCACCGAGTACGTCGATTTTTCGAGTGGCAAGCTCTCGTTGGTGGTCTTCCGCCTCGAACCCGCCTCGCCACTGGTCGACCAGCCTCTTTCGGACTTTGGCGACGACGGAGCGCTGCTCAACTACCGCACGGTGGCAATCACCCGCAGCGGGCAGACGATCATCCCCAGCCGCGGTGAGATCTTTGCCGAGGGCGATGTGATCTACATCATTGCCCGTCAGGATGCCGTGCGCGAGGTGATGGATCTGTCGGGTCAGTCGAACATCAAGATCAAAAATCTGATGATTCTGGGTGGCTCTCGCATCGGCATTCGCATCGCCATGGAGCTGCAAGAGGAGTTGGACGTGAAGTTGGTGGATTATAGCGCCGACAAAGCCTACCGCTTGGCGGAGCTGCTCGACAAAACGCTCATCATCAACGAAGACGGACGTAATACGGAGGCGATGATGGAGGAGGGGTTAGCGAATATGGATGCCTTCGTGGCGGTCACAGGGCGCAGCGAGACCAACATCTTGGCGGCGATGCTTGCCAAGCGCATGGGGGTCAAAAAAGTCATCGCCGAGGTCGAAAACCTCAACTATATCAACCTTGCCGAGTCTATCGGCATTGATACAATCATCAATAAAAAATTAGTCACCGCGTCGAACATCTTCCGCTTCACGATGTCGACCGATGTGCAGGCGATCAAGTGCCTCACGGGCAGCGATGCCGAGGTGTTGGAGTTTATTGTCAAGCCCAACTCGCCCGCCACCAAGGTGCGCATACGCGATCTGGGGCTGCCCACAGATGCCATCATTGGTGGCATCGTGCGGGGCGATAAGGTCTTCATCGCCGTTGATAATATGTCGATTGCCCCCTACGATCGGGTGGTGGTCTTTTCGATGCCTGCCTCGGTGGGGAAGGTGGGTTACTTCTTTAATTAACGAAACGTGTCGATCAAGAGCGCCCTATTAAAAGCCTATTTCTCTCGACGCGAGGTGTCGATTGATTATTTTCGTCGTCATCCGATCGAGGTGCAGGAGCAGATGCTCCGTTACCTGCTGCGTCGGGGTGCCGACACCGAGTTTGGCGAGCGCTATAATTTGCGCAATATCCGCACGGCGGAGCAATTTAGCGATCGGGTCGAGACCTTCGACTACGAGACCTATCGACCCTTCCGCGAGCGGATGTTGGAGGGGCAGCGCAATGTCACCACGCGCGGACGTGTCACCCTCTACGCCAAGTCGTCGGGGACAACCTCCGACCGCAGTAAATATATTCCCGTCACGCGGGAGTCGTTGTGGCACCACCACACACTCGGTATGCGCGACGTGGCGACGCTCTTTTCGGCGGCGCATCCCCACTCGAAGGCACTCGAAGGGAAGACCCTTACGCTGGGTGGTACGTGTCACCGCGAGGGGGCGAATTTGGTGGGCGATCTGTCGGCGGTGTTGATCCACGAGACCCCCGCGTGGAGTGGTTGGTTTCGTGCGCCGCGTATGCAAACCGCCATTCTTGATAATTTCGACCAGAAGTGCGAGCGCATCTGCCGTGAATGTGTCGACGAGCGGATCTCTGTTTTTGCGGGGGTGCCGTCGTGGAATTTGATGCTCATGCGCCGTGTATTGGAGTATACGGGCAAGGCGAACTTGCTGGAGGTGTGGCCTCATTTGGAACTTTTTGCCCATGGAGGGGTTGAATTTGCCCCCTATCGCGCCTCGTTCGAGCGGCTGCTGCCCTCGACGGCGATGTGTTATATGGAGACTTACAACGCTTCGGAGGGCTTTTTCGGCATTGCCGACGACCCTTCGCGTGACGATATGTTGCTCATGCTCGACTACGGCACGTACTACGAATTTCGGCGCGGCACGCAGATCGTCCCCTTGGCGGGGGTGGAGTTGGGGGGCGTTTATGCGCTGCTCATCTCGTCGAACAACGGGCTGTGGCGCTACGAGATTGGCGATCAGGTGGAGATTACCTCGATGGATCCCTATCGTATTCGTTTTGCGGGGCGTACGCAGCAGTACCTCAATGTTTTCGGCGAGGAGCTGTTGGTCTCGAACACCGACCGCGCCTTGGCAGAGGCTTGCCAGCGTACGGGGGCGGTGGTCGAAGAGTATACGGTTGCTCCGTGTTTCATGAGTCTCGATGTGCGGGGAGCGCACGAATGGTTGGTGGAGTTTGTCACGCCACCCGCCGCAGGGACGCATTTCGGGCGGGAGTTGGACGAGGCACTGCGTGCGCTGAACTCCGATTACGATGCCAAGCGAGGCTCGACACTCGACCCGTTGCGGGTCACCCTCCTGCCACAAGGCACTTTTATGAAATGGCTGCGTGAGCGCGGCAAGAACAAAGTACCTCGACTGATGAACGACCGCAAGGTGGCCGAAGAGGTGATGAAGATAAAACTATGAAAAATATGTATATAGCTATTGCAGGCAACATCGGCAGCGGCAAAACAACGCTGACCGAGATCTTAACGAAGCGCTACGGCGCTAAATCGTATTTGGAGGAGACGGACAATCCGTATATCGGTGACTTCTACGAAGATATGAACCGTTGGTCGTTCAATTTGCAGATGTACTTTTTGGGCAGTCGCATCCAGCAGACCATGGATATGCTCGCCACCGATGCGGGGGTGATCTTCCAAGATCGCACGATCTACGAGGATGCCCACATCTTTGCCGACAACCTCCACCAAATGGGGCTGATGCCCTCGCGTGACATCGAGACCTACATGAAGATCTTCAACTTGGTGACCAACCTGATCCCCAAGCCCGACCTGTTGATCTACCTCAAGGCGAGTGTGCCGACGCTCATCTCGCAGATTCGCCAACGGGGACGTGAGTACGAGATGAATATAGATGAACTCTACCTCAAGCGGTTGAACGAGCGCTACGAACATTGGATCACGAATCTCTACGACGGCGAGGTGTTTGTGATCGACAAAGATCACGAGGACTACGTGAAGAATCCCGCGGTATTGGACAAAATTTGCGCGCGATTGGACGAAGTGCTGGCTAAACAACAAAAATAAAGATGCAGGCCCTCCCCGAAAAGTTTGTCGAGCGAATCGTACTGGATCTTGGCGATGTGGATGCGCGCGCGCTGTGTGCGGCACTTGATGCCGTGCCACCCACCTCTGTGCGGTTGAATCCCGCCAAGCAGGGCGATCAGATGCCGACGGTGATGCGGGATGTTGCTACGCGGCGTGTGCCGTGGAGCGCTGAAGGCTATTACCTGCCTGAGCGTCCGCAGTTTACATTCGACACCGATTTCCATGCGGGGGCTTACTACGTGCAGGAGGCGGCTTCGCAAATGGTGGGGCATCTGCTTGCTGGATGTGAGATCGCGGGGCGGCGTGTGTTGGATTTGTGTGCTGCACCGGGAGGTAAAACGACCCTCTATGCCTCGTTGGTGGGGCGTGAGGGGTTGGTGGTGGCGAACGAAATCGACCACCGTCGGGCGCAGGTACTCTCGGATAATGTCCGCAAGTGGGGTATGGGCAACGTGGCGGTGACGGTCTGCGAACCCAAGCAACTCGCCGAGTTCGAGGGTTGGTTCGACGTGGTGGCAGTCGATGCCCCCTGTTCGGGCGAAGGAATGTTCCGCAAGGACGAGGGGGCGCGTGCCGAGTGGAACGAAAATAATGTACGAATGTGTGCCGTGCGGCAGACGCAGATCCTGCGCGAGGCGTGGCGATCCTTGCGCGTGGGCGGTACCTTATTATATAGTACCTGCACTTTTAATCGGGCCGAAGACGAGGAGGTCTTGGCGCTCTTTGCCGAGGAACAAGGTGAGGAGCTAACCGCTGCGCCGCGTGTGGAGATAGATCCCGCGTGGGGGGTGGTTTGCGGTGAGGTGGGTGCCTTTCAGACCTTCCGATTCTACCCGCACCGCACGTGTGGCGAGGGTTTCTTCTGCGCTGTGGCGCGCAAGGCGCACGATGTGGGCGGACGACTTCGAATGCCCAAAGGGCGTCGCTCGGTCTTCACGGCCGTCACGCGCGAGGAGGTGCGCGAACTCGCGCGCTGGGTCGAAACACCCGCTGCGGCGCGCTTCTTGCGCGTGGGCGACACCTATTATATGTATGCTGAGGCGCAAGCCGATGCCGTGCGCACGTTGTCCGAGGTGCTGCCCGTGATCTGTTCGGGGGTGGAGATGGGACAACTCTTCAAAGGGGTGCTGAAACCTGCCCCTGCACTGGCACTCTATGTGGGGTTGCAGCGCGGTGCGGTGGCGGTGACGGAGCTGGATGATGTGACGGCACTTCGCTACTTGCGACGGCAGGAGATGCCTCCAGTGGCATTTGCCGAGGGGATGAACCTTGTTACGGCGCGTGGTCGCGCACTGGGCTTTGCTAAGCGGATCGGAAATAGAGTCAATAACTTATACCCCAATTCGTTGAGGATAATTAATCAAGGATAGACGAGTATGGCACAAAAACTTTTTTATTCCATGGGCGAGGTGTCGGAGATGTTCGACGTCAATTCGTCGCTCATACGCCATTGGGAGTCGCAATTTAGCGTTCTAAAACCCAAGCGTAACAAGAAAGGAAATCGGTTGTTCACACCCGAAGATGTGGAGAATCTGAAGCGGATTTATCATCTGGTCAAGGAGCAAGGGATGACCCTCGACGGGGCGAAGAAGGCGTTGCGCCAACATCGCGATGACGAAAAAGGTTCGCACGACATGGAGTTGCTCGAACGGCTGCAACGGGTGCGCTCGTTGTTGGAAGAGGTGCGTGAGGAGCTGAAAACCGATGAGAATGAAATTGTTGTATCGGGCAGAGCGGCGACACCTACACCCCGACGTCGCACGAAAGCCGTGGTGAAAATTACGGATGAAGGGGGCGAGACGTCAGCGTCAGCAACCCCCAAAACAAGCCGCACCCCCCGTCGCAAAAAGAAGGAGGATGCCGAGACAAAAGAGCTTTTTGCTTTCTACGAACAATCGCTTTTTTAGCCGACCATGAAGATAAAAGAGATTACCGATGTGATCGAGCGGTTTGCACCTCTCGCGTGGCAAGAGTCCTACGACAACGCGGGGCTGATCGTGGGACGTGCTGACGACGAGGTGAAGGCAGCATTACTGGCTGTGGATGTGAACGATGCGGTGTTGGACGAGGCGGTGCGCACGGGGTGCGATCTGATCATCACCCACCATCCGATTGTCTTTCATGCCCTCAAACGATTCAACACCGCCGACGAGGTGCAGCGCTGTGTGGAACGTGCTATCCGCGAGGGGATTGCGCTCTACGCGTGCCATACGAACCTCGATAGCGCGCCTCAAGGCATGAGTTGGCGGTTGGCGTCGATGTTGGGCATCGAAAAATTGCGCGTTTTGCAACCCACACAACGCATGGACCCCGCGGTGGGCTTCGGAGTGGTGGGCGAGCTGCCGTCGGAGGTGTTTTTACGCCACGTGATGCAATGCACAGGGGCTAAAGTGGTGCGTCACAGTGCCATAGCTTCGGATACGGTGCGCCGTGTGGCTGTTTGCACAGGTTCGGGAGCGTCGCTCACAGAGCTGGCGCGTGCGGCAGGTGCTGAGCTGTATGTGACGGCCGATCTAAAATATAACGACTTCATGACCCCCGATGGAGCGCTCACAGTGGCAGATATCGGTCATTTTGAAAGTGAATATTGTGTAATTGATCTTTTATTTGATCTTTTTTCGGAAAATTTATGTACCTTTGCGGTTCGCAGGAGTGGAGGCTCTTGTAATCCAGTACACTATATGGTTTAAGTCTAAACAATTAAGACAATATATGGCAACACAGAAAAAGACAGCCGAAGTTGACTATTCGATGCAGGAGAAAATTCTGGCACTCTATGAGCTTCAGAAAATTGACAGCAAAATTGATGAGATCAACAAGGTAAAAGGTGAACTGCCTCTTGAGGTGCAGGATCTCGAAGATGAACTAACCGGCTTAAAAAGCCGTTTCGACAATATTAACGCCGAAATAGAGGAGCTAAACACCCTTACTAAACAGCGCAAACGCGAAGTCGATCAGGCGAAAATTCAAATTGCAAACTACAAGGAGCAACAGAATAACGTGCGCAACAACCGCGAATTTGACGCCATTAACAAGGAGGTCGAATACCAAGAGTTGGAGATTGAGTTGGCGGAAAAACGACTGAAAGAGTATGCCGTGGCGATCAAAGCCAAAAAAGCAACCCTCGAAGAGTCTGACACGGTGATCAAGGAGCGCACGATCGACCTCGAAGCAAAGAAAGCAGAGCTGGAGGGGATCGAAGTGGAGACCAAACCGCAGATCGAGAAATACCTGATTCAGACCGAAAAGGCGCAGGCGAAAATCGACGCACGATTGTTGGCAGCCTATGCCCGTATCCGTCGCAACGTTCACAACGGCTTGGCGGTGGTTAACGTCAAACGCGATGCTTGTGGAGGTTGTTTCAATCGCATTCCCCCTCAGCGTCAAGTAGATATCCGTCAGGGTAAGAAGATCATCATTTGCGAATATTGCGGTCGTATCTTGGTGGCTGATCCCGAAGCGGAAGAGTAGTTCGCGTTATCTTGGGCGATGTCTGCCCGAAAATTTAATTCCAAACAGAGGTGTTTTGCACACGGTCTGTTTGGAATTTTTTTCCGTCCAAACGTCCGACTGATCTGCCTTGCGATGTGCGATTGTCGCTGGCTTTCGACGATCGTTCAGATTGGAGACGCTTCGATGAACTAAAAAATCCTTTTGCCCTTGGTAATTGACCTTTTATTCCTATCTTTGCGAAGTTAAAATCAGAGATAAATTTTGCGATAGATGAAGATAGCCATTGCCCAATTAAATTACACAATCGGAGACATCGACGGCAACACCTCGAAGATCATCGATTCTATCAACAAAGCCAAGGCACAGCGTGCCGACCTTGTGATTTTTGCGGAACAAGCGATCAGCGGTACCCCCGCTTTCGACCTGCTGCGGAAGTCTACATTTCTCGAATTGTGTGAGGATGCTCTGGTCGAGATTGCCTCGTGCTGCGACGATATTGCAGTCATTGTTGGCTTGCCGATCCTCACCACGGAGGGTACAATCAGCGCTGCGGCGCTCATCGAGGATCGCAAAATTCTCCACTACATCGGTAAAAAATACATTTCGGCACGTCGCGAAATGGGATTCCTTGTCCCCTCGAAAGGATACGAATACGCCACCCTGAAGGGGCATAAATGTGCCATTGCGGTGGGTGACGACCTGATTCGGATGCACGATTGCGATAAGTCGGTCGAGACGATCATCTCGATCAATGCGCGCCGTTACAGCAAAGGAATGATGACCTATCGCTACGAAGTGATGCACAACCTTGCCTTTGTGGAGGGGATGAATTTGGTGCTGGTCAATCAGGTGGGCGGTTCGACGGAGATCGTCTACGACGGTACGTCGGGCGCAATGAATTCGCGTGGCGAGCTGTGCCTGATGATGAAAAATTTTGAGGAAGATTTTCAGATTTTCGACACCAAAGCGCCCGCAGCGCCGCTTTCTATCCCTTCGGCTTCCGATCGTACACGACTGATCTACATGGCTGCTCGTTGCGGATTGCACGATTTCTACCACAAAAATGGCTATTTCAAAGCCTCGATCGGTCTGTCGGGCGGCATCGACTCGGCGGTGGTGACCTGCTTGGCGGTTGATGCGCTGGGCAAGGAAAATGTCCGCGCGTTGCTCATGCCCTCGCACTTCTCGCCAAATCACTCGGTGGAGGATGCCAAAAAATTGGCGGAGAACCTCGGCATCGAATACAGCGTAATCCCTATCAATGAGATCTATACCAGTTTTACGAATACGTTGAAACCCGTCATCGGTGGTACTGATTTTGGCTCGGCAGAGGAGAATATCCAAACCCGCATCCGCACGATCATGCTCATGGCGCTTCAAAATAAAACCGATTACATCTTGCTCAACTCGTCGAATAAGAGCGAGAATGCGCTGGGTCTCTGTACGTTGTATGGCGACACGGCGGGTTCCTTCAGCCCCACAGGCGACCTCTACAAATCGGAGATGTACGATCTGGCGCGTTACATTAATCGCACGCATGACAATGTGATCCCCGAAAGTATTTTAGACAAAGAACCGTCGTCGGAGCTGCATCCCGACCAGAAAGATAGCGATCTGCTGCCCCCTTACGAGGTGGTGGATGCCATTTTGTTCCGCATGATCGAGGAGGGGCAACATCGCGAGGAGATCATCAACGCGGGCTTCGATTCGGAGGTGGTGGAGAAGATCCACTCGATGATTATGCGTAACGAGAAAAAACGATACCAATTTCCCCCTGTTTTGCGTCTGTCAGCGTGTGCCTTTGGTCACGAACGTCTGATGCCGCTCACCAATAAATATGGAGATTAGCGGCTGAGACTGCGTGTAATGGAGAAAATTATAGAACATAGCGGTGTCGTGGAGCGAGTTGCAAACGACACCGTCTTCGTGAAAATCACGGCAGGAAGTGCTTGTGGAGCTTGTCGTGCGCGCGAGGCGTGCGGCATGGGCGAATCCCAAGATAAAACGATTGCTGTGGCGACCTTGTCGGCTGCCGATTATGCTGCGGGACAGGAAGTTATGGTGGGCGTAAAACGCCGCATGGGCGGCATGGCTGTCGTGCTGGCGTATGTCGGGGCGCTGGTGGTGCTGCTGGTGGCACTCGTCGGTTCGATCTCTGTTTTACAACTTGGCGAGGGGGCGGGTGCAGCCATTTCGCTCGTTTCGGTGGCAATTTACTACGGCGTGCTGTGGCTTGCACGTCATAAAATAGAAAACAAAATTCATTTTACAATAACAAAACGATAATGGAAGTATTACTTTTTACGATCTTGACGCTGTGTGCGTTAGGAATCCTGTCGGCCGTCATTCTCTACTTTGTGGCCCAAAAGTTCAAAGTGGAGGAAGATCCGCGCATTGATGATGTGGAGAAGATGCTGCCGGGAGCGAATTGTGGCGGTTGCGGTTTTGCAGGTTGTCGCGGTATGTCCGATGCGTTGGTCAAACGCGACGATATCTCGGCACTCTACTGCCCTGTGGGTGGTGGCGAGTGCATGAAGGCGATTGCTGCCTATCTGGGCAAGGTGGCTCCCGAAAAGGAACCCCAAGTGGCAACGATCCGCTGTGGTGGCACGTGTGAAAAACGTCCGCGCACCAACGAATACAACGGCGCCAAGTCGTGTGCAGTCGCTTCGAGCCTCTATGTGGGCGAGACGGGTTGCTCGTTTGGCTGTCTGGGCTTCGGCGATTGTGCCGTGGTCTGCGCTTTTGGCGCGATCAGCGTGAATCCCGCAACGGGACTCCCAGAGGTGGATGCTGCAAAATGTACGGCTTGTGGTGCGTGCGTGAAGGCGTGTCCGAAAAACATCATCGAGCTGCGTAAAAAGTGGCCTAAAGAGCGTGCCGTCTATGTTTCGTGCGTTTCGAAGGACAAAGGCGCGGTGACGATGAAGGCCTGCAAAGCGGGGTGTATCGGCTGCGGCAAGTGCGAGAAGGTGTGCGAATTTGGTGCGATCACAATCGAGAACAACGTCGCCTACATCGACGCGCAGAAGTGCAAATTGTGCCGCAAGTGCGTGAACGAATGCCCCACGGGAGCGATCAAGTTGGTGGGCATGGAGTTGCTGCCCAAAGCACCCAAAGTTGCCCCAGCACCCAAGGCGGCAACGGAAAATACGGCTGCCAAGGCGTAGTAACGACAAACTATAAAAAACCAGAACATAGATATGAAGACATTTCCGATCGGCGGAGTTCATCCGTCGGCAAATAAGTTGAGCAGCGCCAAACCTATCGAGGTTCTTCCGCTGCCCGACGTGGTGATGATTCCTCTGGCTCAGCATATTGGTGCGCCTGCGGTGGCGAAAGTCGCCAAAGGTGACAAGGTGCTTGCCGGTCAGCTCATTGCCGAGGCTGCGAGCTTTATGTCCGCCAACATCCACTCGTCAGTTTCGGGTACGGTGACGGCGGTCGATATGGCGGTCAACGGACAGGGCTTGCGCCAGATGATGATCACGATCAAGCGCGAAGGCGACGAGTGGGTTGAGGGTATCGACACCTCCACCAAGCTGGTCAAGGAGTGCGCATTCACGGCGCAGGAGATCATCGAAAAGATTAAAAATGCAGGCATCGTCGGCATGGGCGGTGCTACGTTCCCCGCACATGTGAAGCTTTCGGTGCCGAAGGGCAAGAAGGCCGAAGACCTTATTATAAATGGTGTGGAGTGCGAACCCTACCTGACTTCGGATCACCGTGTGATGCTGGAGCGTGGCGAGGAGTTGCTGGTAGGTGTTTCGATCCTGATGAAGGCGCTCGACGTGTCGAAGGCTTCGATCGGCATCGAGAACAATAAGCCCGACGCGATTGCGCTGCTCACGCAGTTGGCAAAACAATACCAAGGCATACACGTTGTGCCGTTGGCGGTGAAATATCCGCAAGGCGGTGAGAAGCAGCTCATTGCTGCGATCACAGGTCGCGAAGTTCCCCCTCCGCCCGCACTTCCAATCGACGTCGGCGCGGTGGTTTGTAACGCTTCGACCACGCTGGCTGTCTATGAGGCAGTGCAGAAAAATAAACCCCTCGTGGAGCGCATCATTACCGTGACGGGCAAGACGGTGAAAAATCCGAAAAACCTGCGTGTGCGCATGGGTACGCCGATCTCGGCACTCATCGAGGCGGCAGGTGGATTGCCCGAAGATGCTGGCAAGGTGATCAACGGAGGTCCGATGATGGGACGCGCCATGGTCAATCTTGACGCTTCGGTGACGAAAGGCTGTTCGGGTATCACGATTATGAGTGGTGCCGATGCCGAGCGTCGCACCGCTACGGCGTGCATCAAATGTGGTAAGTGTGTATCTGCTTGCCCAATGGGTCTGGCGCCCTACCTACTCTCGAAAATGGCGCAGAAGAAGGCGTGGGATGTACTTGAAGCCGAAGATATTACCTCGTGCATCGAGTGCGGCTGCTGCCAGTCGTCCTGCCCCGGCTACCTGCCGCTGTTGGACTACGTGCGTCTGGGCAAGCAAACGGTCATGGGTATTCTCCGCTCGCGTGCTACGGCTGCTGCGGCTGCTCAACCGAAAAAATAAATGAAAGAAAAAAATAATTGATATGGCAAATAAATTGATTGTCGCCCCAGCACCCCACGTGCAGACCCTCCAATCGACCCCCTCGATCATGCGTGATGTGCTGATTGCACTCGTGCCTGCACTGGTGGTTTCGACGGTGGTGTTTGGACTGAACGTGTTGTTGCTTACGGCGTTCTCGATCCTGTGTTGTGTGGCGTTCGAGTATCTGATTCAAAAATTCTTAGTCAAAGGTCCGACGACCGTCTGCAACCTCTCGGCTGCTGTGACGGGTATGTTGCTCGCCTTCAACCTGCCTGTGACCATTCCGTGGTGGATCGTGGTGATCGGCTCACTGGTGGCTATTGGCGTGGCAAAGATGACCTTCGGTGGTCTGGGCAAGAACCCGTTCAACCCTGCGTTGGTGGGTCGAGTCTTCCTGCTGATCGCTTATCCCGTGCAGATGACCTCGTTCACGACCGATGCCTTCACGGGTGCTACTCCGCTGGCAGCCATGAAGTTTAGCCCCGTCTTCGATGGAGCTATCCTTCCTGATTTATGGATCGGAAAAGTGGCTGGCTCGATGGGTGAGGTGGCGGCTGCGGCTTTGCTGTTAGGCTTTGTCTATCTGCTGTGGCGCCGTGTGATCAAGTGGCAAATCCCCGTGACGATCTTCGCTACAATGGCTGTTTTTGCCCTCTGTGTGGCGCTGAGCCGTGGTTGGACGGGTGTGGCATTGGTCGGATTCCCGCTGTTCCACATCCTTGCGGGTGGTGCCATGTTGGGCGCGATCTTCATGGCGACCGACTATTCTACCTCGCCGATGACCGTGCGTGGTGGAGTGATCTACGCCGTGGGTATTGGCGCGATCACGATGCTCATTCGTGAGTGGGGATCCTATCCCGAGGGTATGTCGTTCGCCATTCTGATCATGAATGCCGTGACACCCCTTATAAATAAGTATGTCAAACCAAAGCGCTTCGGTGTAAAATAAGGGAGGACGAAAAAGATGAAAAGTACACTTATAAATATGGTGACGGTCTTGTTCACAATCACGCTTCTTGCTTCGGCGGGTGTGGGTGTGGTGAACATGATCACCCTCGAACCGATCGCTCAGGCGAAGGAGGCTGCGGTGGTTGAGGCGCTCAACAAGGTGCTGCCCGCATTCGAAAATAGCACCTCCGAGGAGCTGACGATCGACGAGCTGCCCATTGTGGTCTACACGGCCACAGCAGCCGACGGCTCGGTGGTTGGCTATGCCGTGCAGTCGGCAACAAAAAATGGCTTCGGCGGCATGATTAAAATGATGGTCGGCTTCTCGCCTGCGGGTGAGGTGTTGAACGTCAATGTGTTGGAGCAGGCAGAGACGCCGGGTTTAGGTACCAAGATGTGCGACGAGGGCAACCCCCTGCTGTTGAGCGTCAAGGGTAAGAACCTCGAAACGATGCAGTTGGTGGAGGGAAAACTCGCCGTGCGCAAAGACGGTGGCGATGTGGATGCGCTGACCGCAGCAACGATCTCGTCGCGGGCCTATTGCGACGCCATGAATCGCGCGTGGATGGGCTACACCAGCGTCAAGACAGGCATTGCAGCTACCGACAGCGCGTCGGGTGCTACGCAACCTGCCGACGGCGCATCGGGCGCTACACCTGCCAATGCGGCCGATTCGGCACGCTATGCGGCAGATGTGGCATCGGGAGCTACGATCGAAGTCGATGACTACAAGAAAGACAAGGATGACGACGACGACGATGATGATGACGACGATTACAAAGAACATAAACATAAACGAGCTAAAGACTCAGAAAGGAGATGCCATGAATAAACTGAAACTTATCCTCGACGGCATTGTCAAGAATAACCCCACCTTTGTGTTGGTGTTGGGTATGTGTCCCACGCTGGGAACGACCACCTCGGCAGCCAATGGCATGGGTATGGGTTTGGCTACCATGGCTGTACTCATTCTCTCGAACATGGTGATCTCGCTCATCAAGAATGTCATCCCCGACAAGGTGCGCATCCCGGCATTCATCGTGGTGATCGCCTCGTTTGTGACGGTCATCCAAATGCTGATGCAGGCCTTTGTGCCAGCACTCTACGCCAGCTTGGGCGTCTTCATCCCGCTGATCGTGGTGAACTGTATCATTCTGGGTCGTGCGGAGGCTTTTGCCTCGAAGAACGGCGCTTTTGATTCGGCACTCGACGGCATCGGCACAGGTCTTGGTTTCACCCTCTCGTTGACCGTTATCGGTGCGGTGCGTGAAATCCTCGGTGGCGGAGCGATCTTCGGCATACCTCTGGGTATTGCGGATGTTACGCCGCTGATCTTCGTGCTGGCTCCCGGTGGCTTCATGGTCCTCGGATACCTCATGGTGTTGTTTAACAAATTAGCCAAGAAATAGTTATGGAATTATCCTATTTTGCAATTATAATCGGTGCCATCTTCGTTAATAACGTCGTGTTGGCACAGTTCCTCGGCATCTGCCCATTCCTTGGCGTGTCGTCGAAAGTCGAAACTTCGCTCGGTATGGGTGCTGCTGTAACCTTCGTTATGGCGCTCACCGCCGTGGTTGCGTGGTCGATACAGACTTACATTCTCGTGCCACTGGGCATCGAGTATATGCAGACTATTGTCTTCATTCTGGTCATCGCTGCCTTGGTGCAAATGGTCGAAATCATCCTCAAGAAGGTCTCTCCGTCGCTCTACCAAGCACTCGGTATCTTCCTGCCGCTGATCACCACCAACTGCGCTGTGTTAGGTATCGCTATTCTGATGATCCAGAAGGAGTTCACATTGCTGCAAAGCGTCACCTACTCGGTGAGCATCGCCCTCGGCTTCGGCTTGGCGTTGGTGCTTTTTGCGGGCATTCGCGAGCGTCTCGAATTTGAGGACGGACCTAAATCGTTCAAAGGCATTCCTATTGCGTTGATCACTGCCAGCATTCTGGCCATGGCGTTC
>JAVXFC010000025.1:0-17253 GCA_036658095.1 Alistipes sp.
GACGATTTTCGTAGGCGATCTGAAGGTTGAGGGTCTGAAATTCATCACTCCCGCAACAACTGCTATCTGCGCTGTTCGTGTCACACGTGCTACACGTGGTGGCGACGACGATGCTACGTCCGCGAAGTAATCCTCGGTTAGCATGAAATACCTTATAGTTGGACTGGGTAACATCGGCGATGAATATGCCGACACCCGACACAACGCTGGTTTTGAAGTGTTGGACGCCCTTGCAAAGGCGTCCAACATTGCTTTTACGGCGGGTCGATACGGTTCGGTGGCTGAGCTGAAGCACAAAGGACGCACGCTCGTCCTGCTCAAACCATCGACCTTCATGAACCTCTCAGGCAAAGCCGTACGTTATTGGTTGGATGCGGAGAAGATTGCCCCCGAAAATCTGTTAGTTGTGGTCGATGATATCGCGCTGCCCTTCGGCACGTTGCGCATGCGTCCCAAAGGCAGTGCGGGGGGACACAACGGGCTGAAGAACATCACCGAAATACTTGGGCATGAGAACTATGCGCGTATGCGTTTCGGCATCGGCGGCGATTTCGCACGGGGTCAGCAGGTCGATTACGTACTTGGCACATGGTCCGAGGAGGAGCGCAAGCAGCTTGCCGAGCGGCTGAAGATCTTCGGCGACGCCATCCTCTCGTTTACCACCGCAGGCACAGAGCTGACGATGACCACTTTCAACAAGAAATAGTCCCTATCGTTTCATCAAACATCAAACAAAAAAGAGGTCTCAACGACCTCTTTTTTGTTTGATGAGACGCAGATGTTCGGTCAAGCGTTGGCTGAACTCCTCGCGGCGAAGTTTCAGGTTCTGACGCCACCCCGCCCAGCGGGTGTAACGCGCCCGTTTTTCGGGATAAATATCGGGGATCGTGAGCAGGATGCCCGTCTCCTCGACCCCGCCAAAATCATCATTCGCCACCGTATCGAAGACCTTCATGGTGGGTGACAGATTCATATAGGCGTTGATCAGCGGGGGGATATTTTCGTTGAATTCACGGATCATAGAGATCAGAATACGGTAATTTTCGTGGTAGTTATGTCCCGTGAAGAGCTGCTCGTAGTAGGGATCGTCCAGATCGAGTTGCAAGGGATGAATCGCGCGTACCAACCCATCATTATCGGGGAAGTAACGGCGCAAGAACCAAATCAGAGCGTTGCGCGCCACGGCTTTGTAGGTGGTGTACATGGTCACCTTGCCGAAGAGGTATTTTGCCTTCGGGTTCAGCACAATCAGCGCACCCAGTCCATCCCAGAGGTTGTCGAGGGCGTAAATACTCTTCGATTTAGCACGCGCCTGATAGCCCACCTGCACAAACGAACGCCCCAACTCGATGGTCGAGGGGAGGTATTCGGTGCGGAATTTCTCGCTGAAGGTGAAGTAGTGTTCGGTCGAGAGGTGTCGGGGGTTGTCGGAGGTGCAGACGATAAAGCGGTAGCCGCCGACGATCTCCTCGTTTTGGGGATCCCACACGATGAGCTGGTAGTAGCCGTCACCCGCCAAATCCTCCTCGTCGATGTCGACCTCGCGACCCGTGCCGCCACCGCCCACGCGGAATGCCTCCTCGCGCAGCCGACCGATCTCACGCATAAGCGCAGGACACTCCGCCGCCACGAAGATATAAATTTCGTTGCCAGCCTTCGACGTATCACGCGCCTTGCGTTTTGGCGTCAGCTCTGCTTTGAGCAGCTGACGATCTACTGCGGGGATAATTGCTTCCATATAAAATTTCGTTACAGCAAATATAGCTGTTTAATGGCTATTAGAGCTATTTCACGAGCTTATTTTGCAAAAAATAAGCCTTTTTACGTATATAATCAGCCTGTGCGCGCAAAGTTCCCTGCTCGACCAGCTCTGCTGCGGGGATCGGATCGCCGACCACCATGCGAAAATGGTTGCCCCCCTGCGAGAACATCTCGTCGGGCAACCACAACATTTCGATGTTGAATTTCACCCCCAAGCGGCGACGCCAGTTGGTCAGTCCATAGAAGAAGTTGGAGAGCCGACCCTCGACAAAGACGGGGACGATCTCGCGTTGCGAGGCGTATGCTTTTTTCAGAAAACTCAGCCTCCATTCGGGATCCTCCACCACACCATGGGGGCGACGCGAGCAGAGTCCCGCGGGGAAGGTGAGGATCGGCACGTCGCTCGCAAACTCCTCGTCGAACCGACGAGCGTAGGCGATGTTTTGCAAACCATGTTTGTTGACTGGTATCCACAACGGACGCAGCGGTTCGAGGTGCATCAACAAGTCGTTGACCACCACACGGGCGTCACCAAAGCGGTCGATCAGCTTGTCAGCCAACATCATACCGTCCATACCGCCAAAGGGGTGGTTTGCCACAAAGAGGTAGCGTCCTGCCGAGTCGAGCTGCTCCAGCCCCTCGACCGAGTAGGTCACGTGCCACTCACGGAAGCAGGCGCGAATAAACTCCTGTGGCGAGAGGTCCCAATAGTTGTGTAAAATATAGTTGATCTCGCTTTCGTGGATCGTGCGGCGCAATTTGTTGATCACAAAACGGGGAATAAAGCGTGCGATCTTAGGAGCCTTGGTCGCCAATACCGCTCCAATGTCAATTTCGGGCATAAGTAATGCAAAAAGAAATTATATATGGACAAATATAGGTATTCTTTTTCGAAAAAACCCTAACTTTATAGCCAAATTGATAGATACGAAAAAAACCATGTCCGAATACGAAAGTTCTTACCACACCCCCGTCCTATTAGCCGAGTCGATCGCTCTGATGCAGATCGCCCCAGCGGACTGCTGTGTGGACCTCACCTTCGGCGGCGGGGGACACTCACGCCACATCCTCGCCACCCTCGGCGAGCAGGGCGCACTCTACGCTTTCGACCAAGACAGCGACACACGCGCCAACTGCCCCGACGATCCGCGCTTCCATTTCGTGGAGAGCAACTTCCGCTTTCTGCGGGGGGCATTGCGACTGCGCGGCGTAGGCGAAGTGGATGCTATTTTGGCGGATTTGGGTGTTTCGTCGCACCATTTCGACGCTGTGGAGCGCGGATTCTCGTTCCGCGGCGACGCTCCACTTGATATGCGCATGAACCGTCGCGGAGCAATCACCGCTGCCACCGTGGTCAACACCTACACCAATGCCGACCTGACGCGTATCTTGCGCGACTGGGGCGAGTTAGATACCCCGTGGAAGGTGGCGAACTGCATCGAACGCGCGCGCCAACTGCGTCCACTGGTGACCACCGCCGATTTGGTGGCTGCCGTCGCCCCCTGCACCCCGCGCAAGGACGAATCGAAATTTCTCACCAAGCTCTTTCAGGCTCTGCGCATCGAGGTCAACGGCGAAATGGAGGCATTGAAAATGGCACTCGAACAGAGCCTGCGCGTGCTACGTCCGGGCGGACGACTGGTGGTGATTGCCTACCACTCGCTCGAAGATCGGCTGGTGAAGAATTTTCTGCGCAGTGGCAACTTCGAGGGCGAAGTAGTGAAGGATTTCTACGGCGCCCCGCAGACCCCTTTCGAGGTGGTTACACGCAAAGCGCTGACCCCTTCGGACGAGGAGTTGGCTCGCAACCCCCGTTCACGTTCGGCGCGTCTGCGTTGCGCTAAAAAGTTATAAGTGCGATGAAACACGACCACGAATTTGACCCCATAACCCCAGAGGAGCTTGCCGAACGCGAGCGCGAAGCGGAACTTGCACGCAAGATCCGTCGGGAGGTGATGCGCGTGCAGCGCGGTGAGGCAAAGGCGGATTTGAAGGCGGACAAAGAGGCGGAAACAGCGGAAAGAGAGGAGAAGGAGGAGGTTGAGCAGCGCGAAAAACGCCGCACATCGAGCGCCTTCTGGCAGCTTTTTTCGGGAACCATTCTGGTCAGCAAAGGCAGCACCGAGTACTATCGCTACATGATCTGCATCGCCGTGATGTTCTTCCTGAGTATCGTGGTGATGTTCTCGGCACTGCATCTCGATATGCGTTACACGCAGCTCGAACGCCAAGTGCAGCTGCTGCGCGAGCGTTCGATCCGCCTGCAAGAGCAGCGCTACCACCAAACCACCCACTCGGCATTGGTGGTACGACTCTTCGAACGGGGTATCGAACTTTACGACCCCCTTTCGCCCAGTGAACTTATTGAAACCGAAGAGTGATGAAAGAGGAAAAATCGAAGATCAAAAGCGATATTCTGCTGCGTGTGCGGCTGCTCTACGTGCTGTTTATCTTGGCTGGGTTGAGCATCCTGCTCCGTCTGATCTGGGTGCAGATGTTCAGCACCGAGGTCGACTTCAACGCCAAACGACTGGTCAACCGCATCTTCACCCAAGACACCATACCCGCACAACGCGGCACAATTCTGGCGCGCAATGGCGAGCCGCTCGCGATCTCACTCTTCCGCTACCAAGTCGAGATGGACTTCGCCAGCGAGGGTCTCGACTCGCTCGACACCTATCTCGAACAGAGCGATTCGCTCTCGAAGTTGCTTGCCAACTATTTCAAAGACCGCTCGGCAGACGACTACCGCAAATTTTTCCGTGAGCAGCACGCCGCCCACTACCAACTCATCAACGCGCGCGACACGACCCACTTGCGTGCCGAGGGTTTTCTGGCGCGTTTGGTGAATCGACTGCGGGGCGAGGAGTTTGTCACGCGCCGCATCTACGACACGCTGCGTGACCACGTACCTGTGAAGATTTTCCCCCGCGAGATCGACTACAACGAGTGGCAGGAGCTACGCAAATACCCCATTTTCAACTGGAACATGGGCATGGTCTACAACATCATCGAGAAGGATCAGCGCATCTACCCGCATGGTGAGCTGGCACGCCGCACGATCGGACTCACGGGCGACCAAGGGACCTACGGCATCGAGGCGGTCTACAAAGAGCAATTAGCTGGCACACCGGGCATTGCGCTGCGTCAGCGTATTGCGCGCGGCTTCTATGGACGTGTGGTGGGCAGCGGAAATAAAGATCCGCTGGACGGCGCCGATGTGGTCTCGACCCTCGATCTGGATCTGCAAGATGCTGCCGACAAGGCGCTGCGCAACCAACTCACGGCACAAAATGCCATTTGGGGGACGGCAATCGTCATGCAGACCCACACGGGCGAGGTGATGGCGCTGGCGAATTTGGGACGCAACAAACAGGGCGAATATGTCGAAAATGTGAACTACGCGATCGCCAAACGCGCCGAGTTAGGCTCGGTGTTCAAGGTGGCGACCATGCTGGCTCTCTTGGAGGATGCACATATGCCCACCTCGACGGTCTACGATACGGGCAATGGCGGCAAGGTCATGGTGGGTGGCGCCCCCGTGCAGGATTCGCACGGCGGATTTTCGGGCATGGACTTCAAGACCGCCGTGGCACAATCGTCGAACGTCTACTTCGCCAAGGCGATCTGGGATCGCTATGCCAACCGCAAGGGCGACTATTCGGATTTCTTGCGCAAATTACACCTCGATCGCACCGTGGGTCTCGAAGCCTTCGGTGAACGCAAGCCGCTTTTCCCCGACAGCTGGAAGACCATGGGCGGTGCCAACCAAGCCTTCGCACGCCTCGGATTTGGCTATGTGATCGAGCTGACCCCCATGCAGATGATCACGCTCTACAACGCCGTGGCGAACGACGGGCAGATGGTCGCACCTCTTTTGGTGCGCGAAATACGTCGCAATGGGGAGATGGAGTTTCGCGCCGAACCCAAAATTTTGGTGGACAGCATCTGCTCACGCAAGACCCTCAACATCGTGCGCAACTGCCTCGAAGAGGTCTGTTTGGCGGGTACTGCCAAATCGTTCTTCCGCGATACCACCCTCTTCCGCGCCGCGGGAAAAACGGGTACCGCACAGTTCTCGCAAGACGGCATTCGCTACGGCGACGGCTATTACATGGGTAGCATGGTGATCTATATGCCCGCCGACAAACCCCGCTACACGATCTTGGTGACGATGCACACCCGCCGCGGCAATGGCGCTTACTATGGCGGTCCTCTGGCGGGTCCCGTGGTCAAGCAGCTGGCAAGCTACATCTACAACCGCGAACACGAGTGGCACGGACACGTTCCGACTACGGGTACGCCCCAATATCCGCAACACATCAAGGGGGGTGATATTGCCCAAATACGCACCGTGGCGAAAAAATTAAAAGCCCCCCCTCTGAGCAGCGATGCCCGCACGGGCTGGGGACGCGTGCAGGTGGATAGTCTTGAAAGTCCAACCATTCGAAGGCTGACAAACGCCAAGCACACCGTACCCGACGTGCAAGGAATGGGGATAAAAGAGGCGTTGTTCCTGCTCGAAAGCAGCGGTCTTCGCGTCTCGTTCACAGGCAGCGGCGCGGTGTACGAGCAGAGTTTAGCGCCCGAAGCACCCATCACCGCAGGGGGTGTTATCCATTTGATGTTAAAGTAAATAGAACCTTATAAAAATGAAAAATCTCTCTTTCAAAACTACGACCTCGCGTCGGATCGAGGGGCTGGCAGAACGACCAATTACCCACTTGGTCTACGACTCACGCCGCGTGACACCGGGTGACTGCTTCTTTGCCGTGGTCGGCACACAGAGCGACGGACACGACTACATCGACACCGCAATCGCACAAGGTGCTGTGGCGATCGTCTGCCAACGGCTGCCCGAACAGCGCAATGCCGCGGTGAGCTACATAGAGGTGGCAGACACCAATGCCGCCATGGCGGATTTAGCATCCGCATTTTACGACGACCCCAGCCGCGCGCTGAAGCTCGTCGGGGTGACGGGTACCAATGGCAAAACCACCACTGCCACGCTACTCCACGACTTGTTTTGCGCACTGGGCTACAAGGCGGGGCTGATCTCGACGGTGGTCTACCGCGTGGCAGATCGCGAAATAGAATCGACTCACACCACACCCGACACCATTCGCCTGAACGAGATGATGCGCGAAATGGTCGATGCGGGGTGCGAATACTGCTTCATGGAGTGTTCGTCGCACGCCATTGTGCAGGAGCGCATACGCGGCTTGCACTTCGTGGGGGGCATCTTCACCAACATCACCCACGACCATTTGGACTACCACAAAACCTTCGCGGAGTACATCCGTGCCAAAAAACTCTTCTTCGACGCCCTGCCCGCAGAGGCATTTGCACTGACCAACATCGACGACCGCAACGGTCGGGTGATGATGCAGAACACCGCCGCCACCGTCGAGACCCTCTCGTTGCGCTCGGCAGCCGACTTCCGCTGCAAGATCGTCGAGACCCACTTCGACGGTATGTTGCTGCGCATCGACGGCAGCGAGCTGTGGGTGAAATTCCTCGGTCGATTCAACGCCTACAACCTGCTCTCGGTCTATGCCGCAGCACGACTACTGGGGCAGCAGAAGGCCGAAATTTTGCAGGCGATGAGCGCGCTGCACGCCGTGAGCGGACGTTTCGAATACGTCACCGCCACCGACGGCACCACCGCCATTGTCGACTATGCCCACACACCCGATGCACTGGAGAATGTGATCCAGACAATCGAAGAGATCCGCCGCCCGACCCAGAAACTGATCGTCGTCTGCGGCTGTGGCGGCGACCGCGACCGCACGAAGCGCCCCGAAATGGCTCAGATAGCGGTGAAATATGCCGACACCGCCCTCTTCACCTCGGACAATCCACGCCATGAAAATCCCGACGCTATTTTGGACGAAATGGTGGCGGGGCTACCCCCCGAAGCGCGTTATCTGCGTATCACCGATCGCGCCGAAGCTATCAAAACGGCCGCCATGCTGGCAGCCGCGGGCGACATCATCCTGCTGGCAGGCAAGGGACATGAGACCTACCAGATCGTCGGCGACGTGAAGCATCATTTCGACGACAAGGAGCAGATTCACACCTTTTTTGCCCAACATCACAACACACAAACCATACATTCATAACCATTTTTCGCTATGCTCTATCACCTCTTTCAATACCTCGATCACCTCTACCAAATTCCGGGTTTGGGTGTCTTTCAATACATCTCGTTTCGCGCCGCAGCATCGATCATTCTCGCGCTGCTGATCGTCATCATCTTCGGTCGCAGCATCATCAACTTCTTGCGTCGTAAGCAGATCGGTGAAGATATTCGCGATTTGGGACTCGAAGGTCAACTTCAGAAACGCGGCACCCCAACCATGGGTGGCGTGATCATCCTGCTGGCGATCCTCGTCCCCACGCTGCTGCTTGGACGACTGGACAACATCTACATTCAATTGATGATCGTATCGACCGTGTGGCTGGGGGTGATCGGCGGTCTGGACGACTACATCAAGGTCTTCCGCCACCACAAAGAGGGGCTGAAAGGACGCTTCAAAATCATTGGACAAATTGGACTGGGGTTGATTGTCGGGACAACCATGTGGCTCTCAGGCGATATCGTGGTGCGTGACAAGACCGTCAATCCCATCGAAACCGTCTACTACGACTCCACGGGCGAGGTGGTGAACAGCACGATGCGTCGGGTGATTCTCAGCTCCGAAAGCACAAAAAGCACCCAAACGACCATTCCGTTCATCAAAAACAACGAGTTCGACTACCGCCAACTCACGGGTGGCAACGACACCGCCGCATGGCTGCTCTACGTGGTGGTGGCAATCTTTGTGGTCACCGCCGTCTCGAACGGAGCCAACTTGACCGACGGTTTGGACGGTTTGGCAACAGGCGTCTCAGCACCCATTGTCGCCGTGCTGGGTATCTTAGCCTACCTTTCGGGACATATCGTCTACGCCGACTACCTCAACATCATGTACATACCCAACAGTGGCGAGCTGGTGGTCTTCGCCGCCGCCATGGCGGGTGCGCTGATCGGCTTCCTGTGGTACAACTCCTTCCCCGCACAGATCTTCATGGGCGACACAGGATCGCTCTCGATTGGTGGCATCATCGCCGTCTTCGCACTCTGCATCCGCAAGGAGCTACTACTGCCCCTGCTGTGCGGTGTCTTCCTGATCGAGAGCCTCTCGGTGATGATGCAGGTTTCGTACTTCAAATACACCAAACGCCGCTACGGAGAGGGTCAGCGTATTTTACTCATGTCGCCCGTACACCACCACTATCAAAAACGCGGCATCTTCGAGACGAAAATCGTCACCCGCTTCTGGATCATCTCGTTGCTGCTGGCAGCCGTTACGCTGGTGACATTGAAAATACGATAAGCCTATAAAAAACACTTCATATGAAAAAAATCGTCGTTTTGGGCGGAGGAATCAGCGGCTACGGCTCGGCAATTCTCGCCAAGAAAAAAGGATTTGACGTCTTCCTGACCGATCAGGGCAAGATCGCCGATCGCTACAAAGCACGCCTCGAAGAGTGGGAGGTCGACTACGAAGAGGGACACCACACCGAGGAGCGCATCCTCGCTGCAACGGAGATCATCAAATCGCCGGGTATCCCCGAAAGCGCACCTATCGTGCAGAAGATCCGCGCCGCGAAGATCCCGATCATCTCCGAGATCGAATTTGCGGGACGCTACCTCGACGGAGCCAAGACCATTTGCATCACGGGATCAAACGGCAAGACAACAACCACCTCGCTCATCTACAAAATCCTGCGCGAGGCGGGGATGAATGTGGCGTTGGGAGGCAACATCGGCGAGAGCTTCGCGTACTCCGTCGCCACAGAGAAATTCGACTGGTATGTACTGGAGCTGAGTTCGTTCCAGCTCGACGGGATGTATAAGTTTCGCGCCGATATCGGCATTTTGATGAATATCACCCCCGACCACCTCGACCGCTACGACCACTGCTTCCAGAACTACGTGGATAGCAAGATGCGCATCACCCAGAACCAACATTCGCGCTGCTGCTTCATCTATTCGGGCGACGACGAGGTGATCCGCGAACAGCTGCCCAAGTATAATTTGCGCATGCGCGAGCTACCTTTTGCTGCCAAGCAGGCGGTGGCAAGCGGTGCGGGCGACGCCTTCCTGATCGACGGCTCGTTCACCGCCAGCGTGGGACGCAAGCGGGTCGAGATCGACACCACAAAGATGAAGATCGGTGGGCTGCACAACGCCTACAATGCTATGGCTGCCGCTTTGGCTGCCCTCGCGGCGGGGGTCACCCCCACGCAGGTGCGCCGCTCGATCTACGATTTTTCGCCCGTCGAACACCGCCTCGAACCCGTGAAAGAGTGCGGCAACGTGCTGTGGATCAACGATTCAAAAGCTACCAACGTCGATTCGGTATGGTACGCCCTTGAGAGCATGAAGCGTCCCGTGGTGTGGATCGCGGGCGGCACCGACAAAGGCAACGACTACGAACCACTGAAAGATTTTGCCCGTGCCAAGGTGCATACGCTCGTTTGCATGGGTCTCGACAACCACAAGCTAATCAAGGAGTTCACAGGCGTCATCCCGACCATTTGCTCCACCGATACACTCGATGCCGCGCTGCGTGCTGCCCAACAAGCCGCCCACGCGGGCGATGTGGTGCTACTCTCGCCCGCCTGCGCCAGCTTCGACCTCTTCAAAAACTACGAAAACCGCGGGGATCTCTTCAAAAATTGGGTCGCCAAAAACGCAAAATAAATGGCTGCACGACAGAGAAATAACGAGCAAGAGACGCCAGCTGCGCACGTGCAAACGCCGCCGCCCGCCCCCACCCTCTTCCAACGCATGCGCCTCTTCACGGGCGACCGCGTGCTGTGGATCATCGTGACCGCACTGGCTGTTATTTCGATCTTGGTGGTCTACTCGTCGACGGCAAAAATGGCGTATGACGCTCACACACTGCGTACTACATCGCACTTCCTGCGTCAGCAACTGATGATTCTCATCGTCAGCTTCGGGCTTTTGGTGGCGGTACATAAGATCAACTGCCGCACCTACAACCTCCTCTCGAAACCCGTCTATTTCATCTGCATCCTGCTCACGGTGGCGGTCTACTTCATCGGCGCCACCACCAACGGCGCGGCGCGATGGTTTCCGATCGGACCCTTCCAATTTCAACCTTCCGAGGCACTCAAAGTCGCCACGGTACTTTTCTTGGCACGTCAACTGGCTGGTTGTCAGAGCCGTATCGACAAGATACGCATCATTCCCTCGCTACGATTTTGGACGTGGGGGCAACCCGCACAGCGCAAAATATGGAGCGAAGGGACGTGGCCCATTCTGGCACCCGTGCTGATTTCGTGCTTGGTGATCTTCCCAGCACACACCTCCTCGGCGGTGTTAGTCTTCATGGCTTCGTGGGTGATGATGCTCATCGGGCGCGTGCGCCTCAGCGAGTTGATGAAGCTCATCGGATTGGCATTCGTGGCGGGAGTTATGATGCTGACCCTCAACCTCGGACGTAGCGAGACGGCCGAAGGACGCGTCTCGACATGGGTGCATCTTTGGACCAAACCCCAAACCGAAAAATCCATTGACAAACTCACCGACACCGAGCGGTCGATGATCGCCATTCACAACGGCGGCATCTTGGGCGAAGGGGCGGGACAGAGTGCCATGCGCGTGGAGATGATCCACCCCGAAAGCGACTACGCCTACGCCTTCTTTGTCGAGGAGTATGGCATCATTCTGGCGCTCGCACTGCTGATGCTCTACCTCTGGATCTTCTTCCGCGGCATCGAAATATTTCGACGCTGCGGCACCGCATTTCCGGGGTTACTGGTCTTGGGATTGGCGCTGCTGATCACCTGTCAGGCTCTGCTGCACATCATGGTCACGGTGAATCTGATTCCCGAAACGGGGCAGACGCTGCCCCTGATCTCGCGCGGAGGCTCATCGGTTCTCTTCACCACCGTGGCACTGGGTATGATCCTCAGTGTGAGCCGTCAAAACGAAGAACAGTCACACGACAAACCGAAAAGTGAATCCATTTACGAAAAATAGAAAACAATGGCAGACGAAACTCGATTGGATAAATATTTGTGGGCCGTGCGCATCTTCAAGACGCGCAGTGATGCCGCCGAAGCCATTCGCACCAACAAAGTGCTGGTCAACGACGCCTTTGCAAAGCCCTCCCGCGAGGTGAGAATAGGCGATCGCATCAGCGTGCGACGTCAGCAGGTGACCTATGCCTTCAAGGTGGTGGATCTGGTCACGAGCCGCCAACCCGCAAAGAATGTACCCCTCTACTGCCTGAATATCACACCACAAGAGGAGTTGGACAAGCTCAACATCCCCCGCGAAACAATCTTCGTTTCACGCGACCGCGGCACGGGACGCCCAACGAAAAAAGAACGTCGCGATCTGGACGATCTGATGGACGAGATCTACCTCGACGAGGAGTAGCTTGCTCTGACACACCCTCTTCGCTCGGCTTGGAAACAGCAACGCCCGACTTCACGATTGAACGTGAAGTCGGGCGTTGCTTTGAAGCTGCCTATCGCAGTGTAATATCGTTAGAGCCAATCAGATAACCGTCGCAGTAGACCTGCACACGGTAGGTTCCTGCTGTAAAGCCAGAGCTGTTGTAATAAATTCCGACCGCAATATCCTGATTTTGGTAGTCCACTTCGCGCGAAGCAGAGTAGGTCAGGCGCTCGCCCTCGAAAGAGAACGTAGGCTGCGCATCGGTAGTCAGCACATAGCCGTCGGGCGAGGTGATTCGCACATAGAGCGCTTTGTTGCCCGGTGTTGCCAACTCGTTGGATGTCAGCATGAAATCGGTACGCAAGCGCGCCGCATTGCGCACGCGAGTGACGGGTTTGCTCTTCGCATTGAGTGCCGCGAGGCGAATATCGCGAGCCTTGATCACAGCACCTACACGAACCTTATTGTCCAGTTCAGCCGCCTTCTCCTCCGCCATTTCGGCACGCATCTGTACGGTCGAGATCTCCTTGCGGTAAGAGATGTTTTCGGTGATCAACTTCTTATTGAGGGTGTTGAGCGAGTCGATTTGACGCACATAGCCCGCCGCGATTGAGCGCAGCAACTTCACTTGGCTCTGATAGTCGCGAATTTTCGAAAGGTTCCAGTTCCGCTCCTTCTTCATGCGCGTCATCAGCGAGTCGGCACGTTGGCGTTCGAATTGCAGGTTGGCGGTAATGGTATCGTTGCTCACGCGCAAGTTGTCGTAGTCGTCCATGAGCGTTCCCAGATCGCTTTGAATCGAATCTCGATCGGCTTGCAGCAACTCATTATCAATGGTTTGCTGGCGGTGAATGCTGTAATAAAGCACCGATAGCGCCACCAAGATTACCGAAAGGATAATGATAATCACGCGGTATCCGCGCATGGTTTTGTCGGGTTCGGGACGTTGTGTGTAGTCGTCCTCCTCCTCTTCGGGGAGGTATCGCTTCTTGTTTTCTTCCATTTGTAGTGTATATTTAATGCAAATATAGAAAAAATTATTTTATCAAACTCGAAACGGGGTATTTAAGCCCCTTATAACCCGAAATATAGGCTTGAATGCTGCCCACTTTGACGGGGGACTCCATGTAAAGCGGAATTTTATTTTGATCATCCGAGATCCAAATCAGAAATTCGGTGCCGTCGGTGAAGGAGAAATTCTCCGAGGTTCCGAGCTGACACGAAAAGCGCAACGTGTTGTATTTGCCCATGTTGCGGATCTTTTTCTGCTCGCGACCCTCGAAGCGATATTTGATTTGCCGCACGGTATCTTGCAACACCATTTGCATGGTCTTCACCTCCCCCGGACGAAAACTCTTGGGATCGGCGCTGCGCATACGAAAAAAGAGCGAAATGGCATCCAAACTTTCGTTCGTCAGCGGAATTTGCAGGGTCTGCACAGGTTTCTTGCGGCTTTGCCAGCGCGTGGAGGCGATGCGCGACTCCCAGTCGTACTCGTAAAAGCTCCAGAAAGTGTAACTACCCTCCTTGATGCTCCCCTCGAAATGGACGGGGCGCAACGTTTGGACGTCGGTCAGCACGGAGTAGCGGTCGTCGAGGTCGAAAAACCAGCGATAGGTGGGCAACGTGCGCCCGTGCGCCTCGACCCGATAGACGGATGCGCCCTTGTATTGCTCTTGCGTGGTAGCCACCTGCACCGCACCGACCTCTGTATTGGGGAAGAGTTTGGCTTTGTAGCTCACCCGATAGTCCAGCACCTCACCCGGGTGAAAGAGCTGTGCAGCAGCGGGCAACACGGCAAAAAACGATATGAGACCAATGAGTAAAAGTCGCTTCATAATAGTAAGATTCTATTTTTCAGAACGTAATTATACGGATTATTATTATAAATTCTACGAAATCATCGAGAAATTAATCTCCTCACGCCCCGAATAACGTCGACGCAAAGCCTGCAATCCGAGATTTTCGGGCTGCGAAAGGGTGCGATCGGCAGCCAGCAGCAGCTCGGCAGCCTCGCGCGTGAGGGTCAGAATCTGCACATCGAGGGTCGGATTGGCAATCTTCAAATCGAATGCCATGCCGCTTTGGAGCGTGCCATTCACGTCGCCCGCACCGCGCAATTTGAGGTCGAGTTCCGCCAGTCGGAAGCCGTCGTTGGTCTCGCACATCGCCTCCAATCGCGCCCGCGACTCGCGCGAGAGTTTGTCGCCCGACATGAGGATGCAGTACGATTGTTCGCCGCCACGACCCACGCGCCCCCGCAACTGGTGGAGCTGCGAGAGTCCAAAACGCTCCGCCGACTCGATCACCATCACCGAGGCATTTGGCACATCGACCCCCACCTCGATCACCGAGGTGGCGACCAAAATCTGCGCCTCGCCACTGGTGAATTGCCGCATCGACTCCTGTTTGTCGGCAGGTTTCATCTTGCCGTGGCAGACCGCCGTGATGTATTGGGGCAGCGGGAAATCCCGCGAAATGGCTTCATATCCCTCCGTAAGGTCCTTGTAATCCATGGTTTCCGACTCTTTGATCAGGGGGTAGACGATATAGATCTGCCGCCCCTTGGCAATCTCCTGCCGCATGAAACCAAACAGACGCAGGCGCGCCGCATCGGTGTAGTGGGTGGTGCGTATCGGACGGCGTCCGGGGGGTAGCTCGTCGATCACCGAGACGTCGAGATCGCCATAAAGTGTCATCGCCAACGTACGCGGAATGGGGGTGGCGGTCATCACCAGTATGTGGGGCGGACGCTCATTTTTCGTCCATAGGCGCGCCCGCTGCTCCACCCCGAAGCGATGTTGCTCATCAATGACCACAAAGCCCAAATTCGAAAATTGCACGCGATCTTCGATCAGCGCATGGGTACCTAACAAGATCTGCACCGACCCGTCGGCAATGCCCTCAAGTGCAGCCTTTCGCTCGCGCGCCTTCGAAGCTCCCGTGAGGATCGCCACCCGCACATCCAGCCCCTCCAACATCCGACTGAACGTTGCAAAATGCTGACGAGCAAGTAATTCTGTGGGCGCCATCATGCAGGCTTGATAGCCGTTATCGACCGCCAGCAACATGGACATGAGTGCCACCAAAGTTTTGCCACTCCCCACATCGCCCTGCAACAGACGGTTCATCTGGTAGCCCGTCACGGTGTCTTGGCGGATCTCGCGCACCACGCGTTTCTGCGCCTCGGTGAGGGGAAAGGGGAGTTTTTCGTTGTAGAAAGTATGAAACACGCCGCCGACTTTGGTAAAGAGGAAGCCGTTGTTTTTCGCCAACCGCTCTGTGCGGCGCGACTGGATGCCTAACTGGATGCCCAGCAGCTCGTCGAATTTGAGCCGATATTGCGCCTGCCGCAGCAGCTCTGCCGACTGCGGAAAGTGAATGTTGTAGAGCGCTTCGCGCAGCCCAATCAGCCCATATTTTGCACGTAATGCTTCGGGCAGCTGCTCTTCGATATGACTCTTCGCCAGCAGCCAAGCGTTGCAGACGATGTTGTAAAATCCTTTGGTTCCGAGGGCGCTCGAAAGGCGCTCGGTGGAGGAGTAGATGCCCTGCATGGCACTCTCGACCTTGCGGTTGAGCGCCTGTTCCATGGTTTCGAGTTCGGGATGCACGAGCGAAAGTTCATTGCGGAAGAACGACGGACGCCCAAAGATGAGGTACTCGCGCCCCACCTCGATGCGTTTTTCGATCCACTTGATGCCTTGGAACCAGATCAGCTCCGCAGCGCCAGAGGCATCGGAGACGTATGCCGTGAAGCGCCGTTTGCGCCCCACACCCGCATAGGACGTCCCCGTCACACGCGCGCGGAATTGCACCAACGTCGAATCTGCATCGGCAATTTCGGCGATGCGGTAGATCTTTGTGCGGTCGATGTAGCGGAACGGATAGTGGCTGAGCAGGTCGTCCAACGTACGGATGCCCAACTCCTTCTCCAGAAGTTTCGCCCGCACCTCACCCACGCCGCTCACGAATTTTATCTCGTTGTCCAAGTAACGATCCATGAGGCAAAGATACAATTTTTTTTACAATTCTTTTATAGTGGCTGAGCAGTCAATTTTCGCTGTCGTCGTAGAGGGGCATCCCGTCGCCGCGGCAGTAGCGGAACATGGAGCAGTCGGCACACCGTCCAAAAAGAAAAATCAATTTGTTTTTCATAGAACATTCTGACAACGCGACCTTTTGTTTTTCACATTTCCAAACAATTTACTACCTTTGTCTATCAAAGTTTCTTACTCAAAAAGATGGACCTTACTCAATATAAACGGCGCAAAAGCGTCGAGGTGCGCATCGGCGAACTCTGCATCGGCGGCGAGCAGCCCATTGCCGTGCAGTCGATGACCAACACCGACACCAAAGCCACCGCCGAGAGCGTGGCGCAGATCCTACGCATCGACCGTGCAGGCGGACACATCGTGCGGCTGACGGCACAGGGGTGCCGCGAGGCGGAGAATCTGCAAAATATTGTACGCACCGTGCGCGAACAAGGCTGTCATGCAGCGATCGTTGCCGACATCCATTTTCTGCCCGAAGCGGCGGCGGTGGCGGCTCGCTACGTGGACAAAGTGCGCATCAATCCGGGCAATTACCGCATCGACCGAGGTGATTTCGAAGCACTGGTCGAGCAGTGCCGCACGCGCGGTGTGGCGATCCGTATTGGTGTGAACCACGGCTCATTAGCCAAGCGCGTTTTCGACGAATATGGCGACACGCCGCAGGGCATGGTGGTCTCGGCAATGGAGTTTCTGCGCCTTTGCCGTCGGCTGTCGTTCGATCAGGTGGTGGTCTCGATGAAGTCGAGCAACACGCGGGTCATGGTGGCAGCCTACCGCCTGCTCATCGAAGCCATGGATGCCGAGCAGATGCACTTCCCGATCCACTTGGGGGTCACCGAGGCGGGCAACGGCATCGAGGGACGCGTGAAGAGTGCCGTGGGCATCGGCGCACTGCTATCCGACGGCATTGGCGACACGGTGCGCGTCTCGCTCACCGAAGCTCCCGAAAATGAAATA
>JAVXFC010000026.1:0-17192 GCA_036658095.1 Alistipes sp.
CAATGCGCATTTTGAGCCAGATCAAAGCCCCGTTGGGGGTGATCTCTAATCTGGGCAACCACGACGTAGGAACCTACGTCAAGGACACGCTTTCGTTGCCCCTTGCCGAGAACACGGCGCGGCTGGTCGAGCGACAGCGCTCCATGGGCTGGCGGCTGCTCGACAACCAAACCGAATACCTCGTGCGCGGCAGCGACACGCTCTCGGTTTCGGGCATTTCGTTCGATCCTGCCTTCCGCAAAGAACGCCACGATCGCCGCATCGACATGGATCTAACGGAGATCTACCGCGGGGTATCAAAATCGCATTACAACCTGACAATCTGCCACATACCGCAACTCTGGGAGCCGATCATGGAGCAAGGTTACGGCGACCTGACCCTTTCGGGACACGTCCACGCTATGCAGGCTATGATCCGCATTGGGAACTTTCGGTTCTCGCCCGTCAGGCTGCTCTACGAGCGTTGGAGCGGACTCTACGAACAGGGCGACCGCAAGATGTATATTAACGACGGAATAGGGTATGTGGGCGCACCGATACGGTTGGGCGCCTACCCCGAAATCACCGTTTTCACACTTCGACAATGAAAGTATTTGCCTCGGTAGCCGTCACCAACGACGGCGCGCTGGACGACTGTACAGCCTCGCGGTTACGCATCTCCAGTTCGGAAGATTGGGCGGACGTGGGGCGTCTAAGGGCGCACTTCGACGCGATCATGGTGGGGGCAGAGACCCTGCGCCGCGACAATCCACGCTTGATGATCGTCGATGACGAGCTACGCGCACAACGCACACAAGCGGGACGATCTGCCGAGATAACAAAGGTAACCATCACACGTACAGGATGTTTATCGGCTGACGCACGTTTTTTCACGTGCGGCGCTGGACGCAAAATCGTCTTTTCGACCGTTGCACTTCCGCACCTCGCAGCATATGCCGAGGTGATTGTCGCCACGTCGATCACGGCGGCATTTGTCGTCACGGAACTCGAAAAACGCGGAATCGGCTCGCTCTTTGTAGAGGGAGGCGTGCAAGTGCTACGAATGTTTTTCGCCGAAGGATTGGTCGACACGTTGCGTCTGGCGGTCAATCCATTGCTCACGGTTGCCGATGCACACGCGCCACATCTCGACATCGGGAGCGACTACCTCGCAGCGCCCAACCATACCGACCATTTTGGAACGACACAAGTGACCACCTATATCCTGCATAGCGACCACACGGACGAAGATCGACGCACATTGCAACAAGCCATCGACCTCAGCCGCGCCTGCACACCCAGTGCCACCTCCTATTGCGTGGGGGCGGTCATCGTCACCTCCGACGGCACCCATTTCACGGGCTACACCCACGAAACATCGCCCACACACCATGCCGAGCAAGAGGCTGTGGCAAAAGCTCTTGCGGCTGGCGTTACGCTGCAAGGCGCCACGATCTACTCTTCGCTCGAACCCTGCTCACAGCGCCAAAGCGAACCCGAAAGTTGTTCGGCGATGATTCTTCGTTTGGGTTTTGCCCGCGTGGTTTTCGCCCTCTACGAACCCGACTGTTTTGTGGCTTGCTGCGGAGCATTCAACCTGCGCCGTGGTGGGGTAGCGGTCTCGGTTCTTTCGGATTTTGCCGATCAGGTGCGAGCCGTCAATGGTCATCTTTGGCGATGAAGGTAAATTCCTATACACTTAATGGCATAAAAATGGTCGAAAGACCCACAACATAGCACAACCTATCGAGAATAAAATTATCTTTGCTTCATATTACCAAATAAGAACTATGAGAACAGCAGTAAAAGGATCTATTATAGCGGCTATGCTGCTTATGGCGGCATCCGTAACAGCGCAAGACAACGCGCGAGCGCTCACGCTCGACGAGGCAATGTCGCTGACCTTTGCCAACAATCCTGCGCTTCTGGCATCCGCCTACGAACAGCGGGCTGCCGAACAGGAGCGCCGTGCCGCAATCGGACTGCGAATGCCCAAAATCAACGTCATGGGTACGTATGCCTATCTGGGTAAAGATATAGGTCTCGATCTAAACGATAAGAAGGGCGCTGTGAATAAAATGGCAGGCGATATTCTGGGGAGTGGCATGGTGCCTCCCGCCATGATCCCCACCATTCAAGGGTTGCTCACACCGCTGATGTCCGCCGATTGGTTTTTGCAACTGCAAGACCAAAGTCTGGGCTTTGTGGGTGGAGAGGTGACCATGCCCATCTTCTTGGGTGGCAAGATCAATGCAGCCAACCGCGCCGCACGCATCAACCAACAGAGTGCCAACGCCGTGGGCGCACAGACGCGCAACGCCTTGGTATCGGAGTTGGTGGAACGCTACTATGGGCTGGCTCTTGCCGCGCAGGTGGTCACCGTCCGACAGCAGGTGGTCGACGGTGTACGTCGCCACTTGAACGATGCCATTGCGCTGGAAAAAAATGGCATGATCGCCCTGAGCGAACGGCTCTATGTGGAGTATAAAATGACGGAAGCAGAGCGTGAGCTGGCGAATGCTAAGTTGCAGGTACAGACCATATCCAGTGCGCTGAACAACACACTCTGCGAGCAGGACACCTTCCTACCCGTGAGTACCATGTTCACCCTCTCGCAAATCGAGGATCTCGACTACTATCAACAACTCGCCGAGAACCACAATCCACTGCTCTCGCAGGTCGACCTAAAACGCAAGTTAGCAATCGAGGGGGTCAAGGTGCAGCGCGCCGACTTCATGCCGCAGATCGCCGCCATGGGGGGTGCATCGTTCTACAACTACCAAGTCACGGGGATGTTACCTCGTTGGGCGGTGGGCGTAGGTGTCAACCTTAAGATTTTCGACGGTCTGAATCGCGAATTCAAGTATTCGGCAGCCAAGCAGACCGTGCGTCGCGTGGCGGTGTTGAAGGATAAGGCAAGTGAAGATATTTCGGTGCTGATCGAAAAGCTTTACAATCAGATGAATAACTACGCCAATCAGATCGTCTCGATCAACTCCTCAATCACCTTTGCCGAGGAGTATTTGAAGGTCAAAAATGCCGCTTTCCTCGAAGGCATGAGTTCGTCGTCGGATCTGATCGACGCCGAGTTGAACCTCGCCAAGGTGAAGACCGAGCGGATGCAAGCAGCATACAACTACGATCTTCTGCTGGCGCAACTGCTTGAGGCGGCAGGCATTAGCGACGAATTTTTAGCCTACACGCGCCGCATTGATGCGCAACAAATCACATTCGACAAAGAATAAAAAATTGACAATATGAAAAAAGGCAACATCATTGGAATCGTCCTTTCCGTGGCAGTCATCATCGCCTCGGTCATCCTGCTGAGCTGGTATTTGACCAAAGAGAGTCCGATGCTCATTCAAGGAACGGTGGAGTGTACCACCTACAAAGCCTCGTCGAAAGTGCCGGGACGCATCGAGACCATGAAGGTCAAACAAGGCGATCGCGTGGAGAAGGGAGCGCTACTTTACACCCTCTCGACGCCCGAATTAGCGGCGAAACTCGAACAGGCAGAGGCGGTGAAGAGTGCCGCTTCGGCAATGGATCGCAAGGCAATCAATGGTGCGCGTGTGCAGCAAATCGAAGCGGCATTGAATATGTGGGAGAAGGCGCAGGCGGGGAATTTGTTTGCCGAAAAGACCTACGATCGGGTGAAAAATCTCTTCGATCAAGGGGTGGTTCCCGCACAAAAGCTCGATGAGGCTACCGCCAATTACAACGCCATGCAAGCCACCGAACAGGCCGCCAAAGCACAATATGATTTGGTGATCGCAGGAGCGAGCAAGGAGGAGAAAGCGGCCGCAGCAGCACAGGTGCGTCAAGCGCAAGGTGCTGTCAGCGAAGTCGAATCATACATCGGTGATGCCATGGTCTACTCACCCATATCGGGCGAAATTGCCACAATCATCGCCGAGCAAGGCGAGTTGGTCGGCACGGGTTATCCCGTGGTTGCGATCCTCGACATGAGCGATCTGTGGGTGACCTTCAACGTCAAGGAGACCCTGTTGCCCGCCGTAAAGATCGGCACACACATGAATGGCTACGTGCCTGCCTTGGGTTGTGATGTGGAGTTTGAAGTGACCTACATCGCCGTGCAAGCGGACTTCGCCACGTGGGCAGCCACACGCACACAGGGTGGCTTCGACATCCGCACCTTTGCCGTGAAGGCGAAGCCCGTCACGCAAGCAGAGAATATGCGCCCGGGAATGAGTGTGGTGGTCGATTGGGAGACCATTAAATAACGTACAATGCAAGGTTTTCTGCACGATACATACGCCGTTCTTCAGCGCGAGTTAGGACGCATAGCTCATCAACCCATGTATTTCGTCTTGATGATTGTGCTGCCAATCTTTTCGTTTGCCTTCTTCGCCGTGTTGTTCGAACACGGCGTGGCGCGCAACATTCCGATCGCCATACTCGACGAGGATCACACGGCGCTCTCACGCAAGGTGTCACAGATGATCGACGACACCCCGACAGCACTTGTTTCGTACGACATACAGAGCATGGACGAAGGCGAGCGCATGATGCGCGAAGGGAAGATCTCGGCGATTGTTCAAGTGCCGAAATTCTTCGAGAAAAACATCCTGAGCAACCGCCAAACGCACGTCGAAGCCTACATCACAGGAACCAATATCACCGTCAACGGACTCCTCTCGAAAGACATCCAAACGGCGGTCACCACCTTCTCGGCAGGCATTCAAATTCAGCTGCTCACCAAGCAGGGACTCACCGAGCGTCAAGCCATGGCGCAGTTGATGCCCGTGCGGTTCAGTCGCCACGTATTGTTCAATCCCTATATCAATTACGGCTATTACCTCTCGCCAAGCTTCATGCCCATGATGCTCATGATCTTCACGATCATGGTCACCATTTTTGCCATTGGCTCCGAGTTGAAACACGCCACCTCCAGCGAGTGGCTCGCCACGGCGAATGGCTCGATCAGTGCCGCCCTCACCGGGAAAATCTTACCCATCATCGTCACCATGTTTTTGATCTCTATGGCGATGCTGGTCATCATCTTCAAGATCGTCGGCGTACCTCTCAATGGGTCGTTCGAAGTGCTGTTGGTGAGCAACCTGCTCTTCATCCTGAGCTACCAAGCCATTGGCGTCTTCATCATCGCACTGCTGAGCAACTTACGGTTGTCGCTCTCCATTGGTGGCGGCTACTCGGTATTAGCGTTCACCTTCTCAGGTCTGACCTTCCCAATCATGGCGATGTGGCCTGAGATGCAATTGGCCAGTCGCATCTTTCCATTCACCTACTACACCGATATTTTTGTCGACCAAGCCCTTCGCGGAGCGCCCGTTGTCTACTCGCTGCACGACATGGGTTACATGGCGCTATTCATCATCTTACCCCTCTTGTGTCTGCCACGCCTGAAGCGCATCTGCACAGAGGAAAAATTCTGGGGGAGGTTGTAATATGAGCATCACATCGAAATTAAAAAACCAAATTAGCTCCTACGCCGAGCAATTCGTAGCGGTGGTTCGCAACGAATTCCGCACGGTCTTCACCGATGCGGGAGCCGTGTTGATCCTCGTCTTTGCGCTACTGATCTACTCGACACTCTACTCCTTGGCATACGGCACGCAGGTGCTACGCAACGTCCCGATTGGGGTGGTGGACGAGTGTCAGAGTGCCACCAGCCGCGAGTTAGTCCGCACCTTCAATGCGGGTCCAAACACCTATGTTGCCTACGCCCCGACGAACATGGAGCAGGCAAAAACACTCTTCTTCGATCGTGAGATCTACGGCGTGGTCTACATCCCCTCCGACTACGAACAGAAGCTTCTGAGCGGGTCGCAAGCCAACGTGGCGATCTATGTCGATGCCAGCTACTTTCTGATGTATCGTCAAGTGTTTCAGGAGTTAGTGACCTCCATTGGGCAGACGGGTGCCATGGTCGAATTCCAGCGGCTGATCGCCAAGGGGGCGAACATCCCGCAGGCAACCGCCACCGCGCAACCCGTGATCTACGAGTCACACAACCTCTTCAACCCCTACTTGGGCTACGGATCGTTCGTCATGCCGGCGATCATCATCGTCATCATTCAACAAACGTTGCTCATCGGCTTGGGCATGGTGGGTGGCACATGGCGCGAGTTTGGTCTCTACCACAAACTCTGCCCCGCCCATCGCAAACGAATGTCCTCGTTGCCAATCGTTGCAGGCAAAACACTGGTCTACGCCGCAGTCTATGCGCTCACCACGTTCTACGTTCTCAATATTCATTATCGGCTTTTCCACTACCCAATGAATGGCTCTGACGCCACGGTAGTCGCCTTCATGATCCCTTATCTACTGGCGTGCATCGCCATGGGCATCGCCATTTCAACCCTCTTCCGCCGACGCGAAAGTTCGCTACTGCTATTGCTGTGGACGTCGATTCCGATCCTGATGCTCAGCGGCGTATCCTACCCACGCGAGGCTATCCCCGACTGGCTTTACACCTTCGGGCAGATCTTCCCCAGCAGCCACGGTGTCGATGCCTTCATCCGCATTCGCAGCATGGGAGCCTCATTCGACGAGGTGCTACCTCAAATTCGGATGTTATGGATCTTGGTGGTGGTCTATGGAGGGCTGGCGTGCATCGGTATGCATCAAGTGTTGCGACGCTCCGAACGCGATCAGTAAATTGGAAATAGCTTCTTAGTCGAACGACTGCATACCCGACTGGGCGATGCGGATGATGCGCTGGTAGTCGGCGGGCGAAAGCTCCATGAAGAAGTAGTGAATCGGATCGACGCGCATACCGTTGTAGCGCACCTCGTAGTGGAGGTGGGGTGCCAGTGAGAGACCCGTATTGCCCGATAGAGCAATGATATCATCGCGCCGCACGTTCTGCCCGCGCGTCACATTCACCTGACTGAGATTAGCATAGGTGGTCTCGTAGCCATTGCCATGGTCGATCACCACCGTTTCGCCCGAAGTAGAGTTGCGCGAGGCGACGTCCTTCACACGCCCGTCGGCGGTGGCAAAGACACTCGACCCCTCGGGCAAAGTGTAGTCGACCCCTTGGTGCGACTGCAAAGTCTTGTAGAAGGGGTGAATACGCATACCATACGAAGCGGTGAGCAGCGTAAGTTGGTTGTTGATCACGGGCTGTATCGAGGGGATATTGTTGCGTTGGTTACCTGCGGCGTCGATGCTCGCTTGCAGTGCCAAATAGCTGTCGTTGAGCTTCGTGAGTTGCTCCTCCATGGCGGTTACGCGCCCACGAAATTCGCGTCTCAGACGTCGAGTCGATTTATTGAGAACCGTTTCGTAGGTCTCGGCTTTCTTGCGTTCGTATTCCGAATCGAAGTCGTAAGGATCAGATTCGAAGAGGTTGCGAAAGACGCTGCGGTCGCGCTCCACGACATTGCCCAACACCACATTGAGTGAGTCGTAACGTTCCGAAAGAGCCTCGTATTCGTGGCGCAAGCGGTCGGTGGAGTGGCGCAATTTGTACTCCACAGGGGTGTCGAAAAAGAGAGACAGCGCAAAATAGTAGAGTACCGCAATACCCATCCACACGAAGGCGCCCATCGTCACGCGGATGATGATCTGCTTTCTGGCTCGGCGCCGACGCAGGCGCTCCAAATCTTTTTTTCCTGCCATAGCGTTAGAGAATTTCGTAATTTGTTTCGTGCATACCCTTCATCAGCTCGTCGTACTCCTTGTTGGTCATCTTGCGGTTGAAGTAGTTGACGGGGTTGACTGGCACATTGCGCAGGATCACCTCGTAGTGGAGGTGTGGCGAGGTGGAGCGTCCCGTACTACCCACTGCGCCAATGGTTTGACCACGCACCACGCGTTCGCCCGCCTTGACAAAAATCCGATCGAGGTGTGCATAGCGCGTCTTGTAACCAAATTTATGGTTGAGGAGGATCTGCTGCCCGTAGCCGCCAAAAACGCCCACCGTCGCCACCGTCGCATCGCCCGTGGCATAGACGGGGGTACCGCGATCGCAGCCGAAATCGACCCCCGTATGGGGTGCTATGCGGTGCAATATGGGGTGCATACGGCGTGGGTTGAAGGCGCCCAAATGGTTGTTGTGGAGCTTAGCACGGTCGATGGGCCAAATGGCGGGAATGGCGGTCGACATCTGCCCCTTGTCTTTTGCCAAAGCTTGCAGCTCGTCGAACGAGACCGATTCGAGGTAAAGTTCACGCGCCAAGGCATCCATTTGCAGCCATGTGTGGGTCATCAGCGGCGCATATTCATCGGTTGCCATGTGTTCGTATTTGGCGTCGGAGTAGGGGGTGTAGATCCCCTCAATGGCAAGTGTGTCGGACGAGAAAAGCGAACGGTAGACGTGGTTGTCGCGGTGGCGAATGTCGTCCACATTGCGCTGTGCAGTGCGAATTCGATCCTGCAAAATCTGATATTTAATCACCAACTCGCGATTTTCGCGGTTGATGCGGTACATCTTGGGCGTATAGAAAAAGTTGGAAAATAGCAAATTGACGATCGAAACGAGGATGAAGCCAATCAAGATTTTACGCAATAATTTATAGGTACTCAAGCGAAACGGGGCGGTCACCACCTCTGTTACTACTTCAGTCACTACCTCTTGCGTGCGTGCTTGCACACTTATTGGGTCTTCTTTTTCTGTCATTGCCGAAAAAACTCCTTATAACATGGTGCAAATTTAGGTTAAAATATGTAATTTTGCAACCTATTGTAAGGAACGTTCGAAATAGATAAAACAATATATATGGAATCAAATAAAATTCGTCAGGCATTTCTTGACTTCTTCGCAAGTAAGCAGCACGTCATTGTGCCTTCAGCACCCATGGTGGTGAAAAACGACCCAACCTTGATGTTCACCAATGCGGGCATGAACCAATTTAAGGATATTTTCTTGGGTAACGTGCCGCGCAAGTCACCCCGCGCTGCCGACTCACAGAAATGTCTGCGCGTATCGGGCAAACACAACGATCTGGAAGAGGTGGGTCACGACACCTACCACCACACCATGTTCGAGATGCTGGGCAACTGGTCCTATGGCGATTATTTCAAAAAAGAGGCGATCGACTGGGCTTGGGAGCTACTCCACGGCGTCTATGGACTCTCTGCCGAGCGGATGTACGCCACGGTTTTTGAAGGTTGCGCCGAGGACGGCGTACCGTTCGATCAAGAGGCTTTCGACTACTGGCGGCAATATCTGCCCGAAGATCACATCATTCGCGGCAATAAACACGACAACTTTTGGGAGATGGGCGAGACGGGTCCGTGCGGTCCGTGCAGCGAGATCCACTTCGACCTGCGCGACGATGCCGATGTGGCGAAGATCGCAGGGCGTGATCTGGTCAACGAGGGGCATTGCTTGGTGATCGAGATTTGGAATTTGGTCTTCATGCAATTCAACCGCAAAGCCAACGGCTCACTGGAGCCGCTGCCCGCGCGCAACGTCGACACAGGCATGGGCTTCGAACGCCTTTGCATGATCCTTCAAAACAAAAAATCGAACTACGATACCGACGTTTTCCAACCCACCATTGGGCGCATAGCGCAGATGTCGGGCAAACAATATGGCACTGACGAGAAGTGCGACGTGGCAATGCGCGTGATCGCCGATCACCTGCGTGCCATCACCTTCTCGATTGCCGACGGGCAGCTGCCCTCGAATGTCAAGGCGGGCTATGTGATCCGTCGCATTTTGCGCCGTGCGGTGCGTTATGGCTACACCTATCTGGGCTTCAATGAGCCATTTATCTGTCGTCTGGTTGCAGGTTTAGTGGCACAAATGGGGGCGCAATTCCCCGAATTGAAAGCACAACAAACACTCATCGAAAAGGTGATCGAGGAGGAGGAGTCGTCGTTCTTGCGCACCCTCGCCACGGGCATCAACCTGCTCGACGGAGTGATTGCCAAAGTTAAAAAAGAGGGTAAAAAGCAGATCGCAGGAGCAGATGCCTTTCTGCTCTACGACACCTACGGATTCCCGATCGACCTGACCGAGCTGATTGCTCGCGAGCAGGGCGTAGAGGTCGATTTAGTGGCTTTCGAGAGCGAATTGCAGGCTCAAAAGGCGCGTTCGCGCAACGCTGCGGTGGTTGATACCGACGACTGGAAAGAGCTGATTCACATCCGTCAAAGCGAGTTTACGGGTTACGACACCCTGACCGAAAAGATCCACATCGCGCGTTTGCGCCGTGTGGCATCGAAGGGCAAAACCTCGTATCAGCTGGTCTTCGATCGCACGCCGTTCTACGGCAATTCGGGCGGTCAGATTGGTGATATCGGCTACATCGAAAGCGCCAACGAGCGCATTCCGATCCTTGCCACCGAAAAGGAGAATGGCTTGATTATACACATCACCAACCTGTTACCCGAAAATCCAGAAGCCGAATTTACAGCGGTCGTAGATCCCGAAAAACGACAAGCTTCAGCCAACAACCACACAGCAACGCACCTCATGCACGCCGCTCTGCGCAAGGTCTTAGGCACACACGTCGAACAGAAAGGCTCGATGGTTTCGCCCGAAGGTCTACGCTTCGATTTCTCGCATTTCCAGAAGGTTACGCCCGAAGAGTTGCGCGAAGTGGAGCGTTTAGTCAACCGCGAAATTCGCGCCAACTACCCACTCATCGAGAACCGCGAGGCGACCAAAGAAGAGGCTGCGGCATGCGGCGCGATGATGCTTTTTGGCGAGAAATATGGCGACAAGGTGCGCATGGTGCGCTTCGGTAAATCGGTCGAGTTGTGCGGCGGCACCCACACGAGTGCCACGGGCAACATCGGATTCTTCAAAATCGTGAACGAGAGTGCCATATCGGCAGGTATTCGCCGCATCGAAGCCACCACGGGCGAGCAGACGGAGAAAATTATCTACGCCGCCGAGGAGGCGCTGCGCAATGTGGGCGAATATCTGAACAACCCGCAGGTGGTGCAGGCGGTCAAAAAGATGATCGAGAGCAACGACGCCCTCTCCAAAGAGATCGAGGCGATGCGCAAAGAACAGGTATCGCAATGGGCTGATAAAATCATCGCTTCGACCCCCGAACGCGACGGTGTGCAGCTGATCGCCATGCAATCGGATCGTATGCCTGAGTTCATCAAGGATCTGGCGTACAATTTGCGTACTCGTTCGTCGAAACTGGTCTTGGTATTAGGTTCGAACCACGACGACAAACCCTCGCTAACGATCATGCTGGGCGACGAAATCGTGGCACGCGGTGGCAATGCTGGCATGGTGATTCGCGAAGCTGCCAAGCTAATGCAGGGCGGCGGCGGCGGTCAAGCGTTCTTTGCAACGGCAGGCGGTAAGAATTCCGAGGGTCTGCAAGCAGCCATAGACAAGGCGGTAGAGATGATCATGGAAAAGTTAAAATAAGAAAGGATAAATAGATGGCACAGAAAGTATTACTAATGATTCTCGACGGCTGGGGAATCGGACATCACGACAAGGCAGATGCCATTTCGGCGATGCACCCCGCCTATATCAATGCCATGACAGCGAAATATCCGCACGCAGAACTGCGCACAGACGGCGAAAACGTCGGGCTGCCCGAAGGTCAAATGGGCAACTCGGAGGTTGGGCATCTTAATATAGGTGCGGGACGGGTGGTCTACCAAGATTTGGTGAAGATCAACCACGCCTGCCGCGATAATTCAATCCTGCAAAATTCGGAGGTCGTCAAGGCATTCGAATATGCAAAAAAAGAGGGTGTAAATGTCCATTTCATGGGGCTTGTCTCCGACGGTGGCGTCCACTCCTCGCTCGAACACCTCTTCAAATTATGCGATATTTCGGCAACTTACGGCATCGAAAACACCTTCGTACATTGCTTCATGGACGGTCGTGATACCGACCCGCACAGCGGCAAGGGCTTCATCGCGGCACTCGAAAAACACATGGCAGCCACCACAGGCAAGATTGCCACGGTCATGGGGCGCTACTACGCCATGGATCGTGACAAACGCTGGGAGCGGGTGCGCATCGCCTACGACGCGCTGGTCAATGGCGTTGGCGAACATTCGTCGGATATGGTCGAAGCAATGCAAGAGTCGTATGATGAGGATATTACAGACGAATTTGTGAAGCCATTTGTGCGCATCGACGAAAACGGGAATCCCGTCGGCATGATCCGCCCAAACGATCTGGTGATCTTCTTCAACTACCGAAACGACCGCGCCAAAGAGCTAACGGCGGTCTTGACGCAGGAGGATCTACCCAATGAGGGGATGCACACGCTACCGCTCTATTTTTGCTGCATGACCCCCTACGACGCCAAGTTCAAAGGGGTTCATATTCTGTTCGATAAGGATAACGTAATCAACACCATAGGCGAGTATATTTCGAAGCAGGGGCTGGAGCAATTACGCATCGCCGAGACCGAGAAATATGCCCACGTGACCTTCTTCCTGAACGGTGGACGCGAGGATAAATTCGTAGGCGAGGAGCGCATTTTAGTCCCTTCACCCAAGGTGGCAACCTACGACTTGAAACCTGAGATGAGCGCCTTCGAGGTGGCTGATAAATTGGTTACAGCACTCGACACCAAGCAGTTCGACTTCATCTGTCTGAATTTTGCCAATGGCGACATGGTGGGACATACGGGCATCTACGCAGCCATTTGCAAGGCAGTGACGGCGATTGATAAATGCGTTTCGGAGGTCGTGGAGGCGGCAAAGCGCGACGGCTACGAAGTGGTTGTCATTGCCGATCATGGCAATGCCGACCATGTGGCGAACAACGACGGCACGCCCAACACGGCGCACTCACTCAACCCAGTGCCAATCATCGTGGTCTCCGACCGCGTGCAAAGCGTGCAGAGTGGTATTCTGGCAGATGTGGCACCTACGGTTTTGAAACTCATGGGGTTGGATCAACCCTCCGAGATGACAGGACACGCGCTGATCACGATGAAATAGGATCATAAACAATGCCGCCCCATTCGATGAGTGGGGCGGTGTTGTATATAAAAACACAGTTTCTTACTCCATTTCGCCAACCAAATCGCGGATGACCACCGAGGCACAACCAATGCCAAAAAGGGCGGGAATATAGGAGATCGTTCCGACATTCGATTTTTTGTTCGGCTCTTCGCAGAGGATCATCGACCCTTCGCGAACGGGTTCGGCAGAAAAGACAGCACGAAAACCAGTGTGAATACCCACTTTGTGCAGCCGCTTACGCAACATATGCGCCAAGGGGCAGTGATGCGTCTTCGCAATATCGGTGATTTCGAGCTTCGTGGGGTCGGTTTTTGCCCCTGCACCCATCGAACTCACCAGCGGAATGTGCCGTTCAAGTGCCGCGGCAATGAGCGCCATTTTCGGTGAGAGGGTGTCGATCGCATCGACCACATAATCGAGGTGCGCCGCATCCAAGAGCAGGGTAGTCTGCTCGTCTTTGATATATTCGTTGACAAGGGTCAGCTCAATCGAAGGGTTGATGTCGCGCAGTCGCTCGGCTAAAATCTCCGTTTTGGAACGTCCCACGGTGGAGTGCAGCGCCACCAACTGACGGTTGATATTGCTCACACTCACCACGTCGGCATCGGCAAGGGTCATGCGCCCAACACCTGCGCGGGCGATCATCTCGGCGGCATATGCCCCCACGCCACCCAACCCCACGACCAAAACGTGCGCACCGCGCAGTCGATCGAGTTTTTCCGCACCCAGCAACAACTCCGTGCGCTCGGTCCAATTATCGGTTGTTATCATCGAAAATTCGTTTGTAATTTTGCAGGATTGCTGACGAGAGGTCATCTTCATCAACTTCCTTAGCCACAGCTATTTGTCTGTAAATATTTTCTATCGTATCGAGGCTCTCATCGGTCTCACAAAAGAGCCGATCGAGAGGCGTCGAACGCAAAGCCTGCACCGTTCGTGGCGAGCGAAATGTGCGCTCGCCAAAAGAGAGGTAGTAACCGCAATCCACAGCGCGTTGTGCCTGCTCTGGCGAACCCACAAATCCGTGAAAAATCACCGCCCGCAACGTGTAGTGCGATAGCTCCTTCATCAGAGGTTCGAACGCCCGCACACAGTGCAACACCACGGGCAAATGCAGCTCCTGCGCCATGTCAAGTTGCTCGCGCAGCAGGCGCATTTGCTCGTGGCGCGGCACAGCACACGCGAAGTCCAAGCCGATCTCACCCATCGCCTGCGTCCCCTGCGGCAGGGGCAGAAGTTCGCTCGCATGGCGCCCCTTGGCCTCCCACGGATGAATGGCTGCGGCGCGAAGTTCGATCCCTGTTCCCGTGGGGTGGTGGGTGTGAATATTGACCTTTTGATTCGTCATCGTCTGCAAAAGTATGAATTTTTAAGTTAGTTTAGAAATTAATCTGTTTTAAGTTTTTTATCTGCGGAAAAATTCGTACTTTCGCACGCGATTTAGAGTGTTAGTATGCTAACACCAAACAGACTTACAAATAACTACTTACATAATTATCAAACAAATTTATTAAAATGTCGAAAATCATTACACTACGCAAGGGTCTCGACATCAATCTTCAGGGCAAAGCTCAGAAGTCGCTGGTTACACTGCCCGCAGCTACTGAGTATGCTGTGTCGCCCCTCGATTTCGAGGGCGTGACTCCCAAATTACTGGTTAAAGCCGGTGATCAGGTGAAGGCAGGTACTCCGTTGTTCTTCAGCAAGAGCAACGAGCGCATCCTGTTTACATCACCTGTCAGCGGTACGGTAGCGGCTATCAATCGCGGTGAGAAACGTAAGGTTCTCAACGTGACTGTCACCGCCGATGCCAACCAGCAGTATGTGGAGTTCGCCAAACTCGATCTCAAGAAGGCTTCACGCGAGGAGATTGTGGAGCTTTTGCTCTCGTCGGGATTATGGCCGATGCTTATTCAGCGTCCTTACGGCATTATCGCAGACCCTCAAGACACGCCCAAGGCGGTCTTCGTTTCAACATTCGATTCGGCGCCTCTGGCTCCCGACTACAACTTCGCACTCGTGGACGAGAAGGCGAATTTGCAACGGGGCATCGAGGTCCTGCAACGACTCACCTCTGGCAAGGTACACCTCTCGGTGCGCGCTCATTCCGAAGGTCTGCTCGACGCACTCGCTGGAGTCGAGATGCACACCTTCGCAGGCAAACATCCTGTGGGTAACGTGGGCGTGCAGATCCACCACATCGCCCCGATCAACAAGGGCGAGATCGTGTGGACAATCAATGTGCAAGATTTGGCGATCATCGGTCGCCTGTTTGGGCAGGGCAAGGTCGACATGACCAAGACCATTGCCGTCACAGGCTCGGAGATCACCAAGCCGCAGTACTACCGCACAATGGCGGGCGCACCGGTGACTTCGATCCTCAAAGGAAACGTGAAAGCACAAAAAACGGGCGATCACGTTCGCACGATTTCGGGCAACGTATTGACCGGAACAAAAGTAGCAGATAACGGCTACATCACCTTCTATGCCAATCAGATCACGGTGATCCCCGAGGGCGACAAGTTCGAGATGCTGGGCTGGGCTTTGCCTCGTCTGTCGAAATTCTCCGTGTCGCGCGCTTACTTCTCGTGGCTCTGCCCTCACAAGGCATACAAACTGGATACCAACCTCAATGGCGGCGAACGTCCGTTTGTGGTTACGGGTCTCTACGAACAGTATCTGCCGATGGACATCTACCCCATGCACCTGCTGAAGGCGTGTCTGGCGGCCGACATCGACAAGATGGAGAGTCTGGGTATCTACGAGGTGACGGAGGAAGATTTCGCGCTCTGCGAGTTTGTCGATCCTTCGAAGATCGAGATTCAGCAGATCATCCGCGATGGTATTAACTTAATGATTAAGGAGGCTTAACGATGGGAATGCGTAATTTAGTAGATAAAATGAAACCCACTTTCGCCAAAGGCGGCAAGTTGGGATTCCTTGAGTCGACGTTCGATGCGTTCGAAACGTTCCTCTTTGTGCCGAACACGACTACGGTCAAAGGGGCGCACATCCGCGACTGCAACGACATGAAACGTACGATGATCGTGGTGGTTGCTGCGCTGATGCCTGCACTCTTCTTCGGCTTCTATAACACGGGCTATCAACACTTCCTCTCGCAGGGCGTGACTCCCGAACTGTGGGCATCTATCTGGTTTGGCTTCTTGAAAGTGCTGCCGATCATCGTCGTCTCCTACGTCGTGGGTCTGGGCATTGAGTTCGCTTTTGCTCAATCGCGCGGTCACGAGGTGAACGAGGGTTTCCTTGTGACGGGTATGTTGATCCCCATGATTATGCCTGTGGACATCCCGTTGTGGATGGTGGCTCTGAGTACCGCATTTGCCGTAATATTCGGCAAGGAGGTCTTTGGCGGCACGGGTATGAACGTCTTCAACCCTGCACTCCTCGCGCGCGCATTCGCGTTCTTTGCTTATACGCCCTCGATTTCGGGTGCTACGGTATGGGTCGCTGGACTTACGAGCGGCGAAGGCGTGGTGGACGGTTTTTCGGGTGCTACGGCATTGGAGCAACTCGGCACTACGGGCGCCATGAGCTACTCGGCAATGGATGCCTTCCTCGGTTTCATCCCCGGATGTATCGGCGAGACCTCGACCCTTGCTATCCTGATCGGTGCAGCCATTTTGATCTTCACGGGCATCGCTTCGTGGCGCACGATGATTAGCGTCTTCGTGGGCGGTCTGGCTATGGGCTATCTGTTCCAAGCACTCGGCGTGACGACCTATCCTGCATGGTATCATCTGATCATCGGCGGTTTCGCATTCGGTGCAGTCTTCATGGCTACCGATCCCGTAACCTCGGCACAGACCTCGAAGGGTAAGTACATCGTCGGTTTGATGACGGGTGCTTTGGCGGTTCTGATTCGCGTGGTCAACCCCGCTTATCCCGAAGGCATGATGCTGTCGATTCTCTTTATGAATGCGCTGGCTCCGCTGGTCGACTACTACGTGGTCGAGGCGAACGTTTCGCGCAGAAAGAAACGTGTTAAATTGGTAAAATAAGGAGATATGGCAACTAAAAAATTCAAATGCAAAGTCTGCGGATATATCCACGAAGGGTCGTCCGCACCCGAAAGCTGTCCTGTATGTAAAGCTCCCGCCTCGGAATTTGTCGAGGTGAAGAGCGGTATGTTCAGCGATAAAAACAGCAACGCCTATATTCTTATGTACTCGACCGTCATGGTGATCATCGTCGCAGCCCTGCTGGCTGTGGCAGCTATGGCGTTGCAAACACGTCAGAATGCCAACATCCTGAACGAGAAGAAGGAGGCGATTCTTTCGTCCCTCTCTGCCGTGGGTGAG
>JAVXFC010000027.1:0-17073 GCA_036658095.1 Alistipes sp.
CCCGTAGCATACATGTAGGAGGCTTGGTTGGTAAAGTTCAGATCGCCACCATAGTAGAATGCCGAGCTATAACCCTCCGCACCAAGTGAGCGCGCCAATGAGGGGAGCGAGCGATTTTTGATCGGCAACTTCATGATCGACATCCGTGTTTGAGCCGGGAATCCATTCAGGATCGCCACCTCACCGCGGTCGGTGCGGAAGGAGTTGGCAAAAAAATTCTCGAACCAGATGCCCTCGTGTTTCAGGCGTTGGAGGTTGGGCATCACCGCACTCCCCGCCACCTTTGCATCCATGACCGTGCGCCCCACACTTTCGAGAATCACCACCACCACATTGGGACGTTGCGTGCGGAGTAATTGCACCGAATCCGACAAATTGCCTGCGCGATTACCACGCAGTGTATCAAAGTGTTGCGCGCGCGTCTGCTCATCGAAAAACGGGTAGGTTGCGGCATAATCCTCCTCCACGCCAAGGGTCGAGAGCAACGAGAAAAGTGGGTTCGTAGCGGCGTGGTTCAGAAACATATTGGAGCTGAAATAGACCTTCGAAATGTTGGCAGTCGCCACCGAAACACCTCCGCGAATGGCGATGAAAAGCACCCCTCCCAAGAGGAGCAGCAACCCCGTAGCGGGCAGTCGCAGGCGAACCTTCGCACCCGAAAACAGGCGAGCGATGTGCCGATAAACCCACCCCATAGCGGCAGCAATCACCACAAACACAACCACTTGTCGAATACCTTCCCACACGCCGATACTCGCCATGGCGCTTTTTGGATCAGCAAGGTAGATCAAGATCGAACCGTCGATGCGGAAGCCCCAGTAGCCGTAAAGTCCCAAATCGACCGCAACGACCACCGCAACGACGATCGCAATCAACACGAAATAGCTGGTGAAAAGCGCGCGCCACACGCGATCGGAGAGACGCACCCAGAGCGATAAGATCGTGAGCAGCAGGGGCAAAGCTGTGATGTATCCCGCCACCGTCAAGTCGAGTGTCAGACCATGCGCAACCACTTGCCACCACTCCATGGGCGACGCAGCCGCCGCCTGATGCGCATAGAAGAGCAGAAAGAGCGGTTTCTGGAGTACAAGCAACGCTGCCGAGGCGAAAAACGTCGCCAGTAAGAAGAGAATCCGCCGTTTCACTGCTGCATTAAATTAAAGTTTGAGGTTGTTTCTGCCGTTTGAAATTGCGGGCGAGTAGCGTTGCAAAGGGGGTTTCAAAAACGCGCGCTTGCGACGGGCAACCCTTGACACAGGCGCAGCAACGGATACATTTTGTCGCATCTGTGTGCCATTCATCACCGCGCACAATCGCCCCCACAGGGCATCGGTCGACACAAATGCCGCAATGCACACAGCGCTCCTCATCGGGTAGAATGGGCGTTTTGGGCTGCGGCAATCCACTGCGACGCAGGCGCAAAACACTCCACACAAAGCGCAAAAGCGGAACCAAAGGTTGCTTGGGCGATCCTATCTTTCGAAGATCAACCCTCGCCACCTCCTCCACAGAGGCTGCGGCGCGTAGCTTGGCAGCCATTTGTCCTCCAAAGTGGCTGGCAATCGCCAAATCCTCCTCCGTCGGACGCCCTGCGGCGATCGGATTCGCCGCCGTACTATAAGAATGTTCGCCGATGAACGCAGCCCCAGCCACAACGCGAAATCCTTGTTCTTCAACCAATTCAGCAAGTTCGACCAACGCCTTTTCGTAGGCACGATTGCCATAAACCGCCACCACCACCGCCAAAGTATCCGTGCCGTGGATCGTTTTCAGCCGCTCGACAGCCACAGGGGCGACGTGTCCGCCATAGACGGGAACAACGATCACAGCCACCTCCGTTGGCGGTATAAGTAGCTCAGCATCAGGATGCAAAGTCACATCATGCAGCGTCGTATTTTCCACTTGCAAACCGCGTAAAATAGCTTCACCCACACGTCGAGATCTCCCCGTGGGTGAGAAGCAAATCAGCCGCGCGCAATCGACCTTCATGGCTGTTTAGATTTTTTCGCCGTACGCCAAGTCGCCCGCATCACCGATGCCCGGCACAATGTACGAACGCGAAGTAAGCTCCGTATCAACGGCTGATGTCCAGATGGTTGTGGTATCCATCGGCATATTTTTCTGCACATGGTCGATCCCCTCCTCGCTGGAGATGATCGCTGCCACATGGGTGTGTTTTGGTTGTCCACCCTTGGCGCATAATGCGTTGTATGCCAACACCAAAGTTGAGCCAGTCGCCAACATCGGATCGACCAGCAGCAACGTTTTCCCCTCCAGATCGCCGCACGAGAGATACTCGACCTGCACTTTGAATTTACCGTCCTTCGTGCTTTTGCGATACGTCGAAACAAAGGCATTTTGCGCATCGTCGAAATAGTTCAAGAAGCCTTGATGAAATGGTAGACCAGCACGCAAGATCGTGGCAATGACGATCTTATCACTGATCATAGCCACCGAAGCCTCGCCCAGTGGCGTCTCGACCACCTTGGTCTCGTAGCCAAAAGTCTTCGAGATTTCGTAGGCAGTAATTTCGCCAATGCGCTCGATGTTCCGACGAAAACGCATGGAGTCTTTTTGAATTTTCTTGTCGCGGATTTCGGCAACAAACTTGTTGAGAACTGTGTTCTGCTCGCTGAGTATGTGCAACATAGGATTTATGATTAGTAGAGAAAATTATTAAATGGGTAACGTCCTGCATGAATCTCGCGCACCATACCATAGAGGTCGGTGTGGAATTTTTCGATGTTCACACGCTGCGTTGCCGAGAGAAAAATGCAGGGGGTATTGGACTTGGCGATCCAACTCTTCTTCAGGTCGTCGAGCGTCAGATTCTCCTTGGTGGCAGGCAGCAGGTCGTCGTCGTCCTTCTTTATATAGGTATAAGCATCGACCTTGTTGAAGACCAGATAGACGGGTTTGTCGCCCGCGCCAATCTCTTGCAGGGTCTGCTTCACCACGGCAATTTGCTCCTCAAATTGGGGATGTGAAATATCAACCACATGGATCAATAGGTCGGCTTCGCGCACCTCGTCGAGGGTCGATTTGAACGACTCGATCAACTCCGTGGGGAGCTTGCGTATGAAGCCCACCGTATCCGAAAGCAAAAAGGGAAGGTTGTCGAAGACCACCTTGCGCACCGTGGTGTCGAGGGTGGCGAAGAGTTTATTTTCGGCAAAAACCTCGCTTTTGGCAAGCAGATTCATCAACGTCGACTTGCCCACATTGGTATATCCAACCAGCGCCACACGCACCATGCCACCGCGATTTGAGCGCTGCACAGCCATCTGGCGGTCTATTTTCTGCAATTCGTCTTTCAGTTTCGAGATACGGTCGCGGACGATGCGGCGGTCGGTCTCGATTTCGCGTTCACCCGCGCCACCACGCGTACCTGTTCCGCCACGCTGCCGCTCAAGGTGAGTCCACAGACCCGTCAAGCGGGGCAGCAAGTATTCGTAGTTTGCCAGCTGCACCTGCGTTTTGGCATAAGCGGTCTGTGCGCGCGCCATGAAAATATCGAGGATCAGTCGGGTGCGATCGAGCATTCGACAGGGGAGAATTTTGCTAATATTGCGCGTCTGTGAGGGCGAAAGTTCGTCATCAAAGATCACCACATCAATCTCATTATCGGTGCAGTAAGCAGCGATCTCGTCGAGCTTGCCGGGACCCACATAGATACGTGCCGAAGGCTGAGGCAAGCGCTGTGTGAAACGGCGCACGCTCTCGATCTTGGCTGTTTCGGCCAAGAACTCCAGCTCCTCAAAAAACTCCTCTGCCTGTCGTGGATCTTGGTTGTCGCGCACGACCGCCACCAACACAGCGCGCTCTGTGCGTTCTTCGACCACGGGTTGTGATTTGCTCTTCTCCATGTTTGTTTTCTCCCTCTCTTATCTAAAATAAGGGTATCCCCGCAAAAAGGATACCCTCACCATACTATTCAAATATGATTAATTCTGAAGGCGGAATTCAACGGGCAAGTGATACTTCACACGCACCGCCTGATTACGCTGCTTACCGGGGTTCCACTTCGGCGACTTTTTCAACACACGCACCGCCTCGTCGGCAAGTGAGCGGTCGGGACTTTGAATCACCTGAATGTTGGTCAAACGGCCGTCTTTCTCGATGACAAACGAAACGGTCACCTTACCCGAAATACCATTTTCGATCGCGATCTGTGGGAAAACCAAGTTCGACTGAACCCACGTGCGGAACGTATTCAAGTCGCCACCTTGGAAGGTAGGCATCTTCTCAACTGTAATAAACGGCTGATCCTCAACAATTTCCTCCTCTTCGACCTTCACGATAGGGGCAACAGCTGCATCCTCCGAGAAGTCGTCAAATTTCAGATCCGAGGTGATCTTCGTGTCGTTTTTCACGATATTCAAGATATCGGACAAAACTTGAACCTCAACTTTTTTGGGCGGTTCGGGTGGTTTTTGATCGTTACGGGTAATCTCGGCGACATCTTCCTCCACCACAGCTGCGTTGATATCCATTTTCTGGATTCTATGCTCTTTGGGAGTATAGGCAAATGCTGCAATCACAAGACCCAGCGATACAACTAAACCAATTTCGAGCAGAAGACCTCGTTTGTTCTTAAGATCCGCTTTGGGTGATTTTTTAAGTTCCATTTATTTTTTTAATTTATTGTTTTCACTGCATACCCTTACATAGGCGCTCTAAGCAACTACAAATATAGAGATAATATTTTGAAAATAAATAGAGAGAACCCAAAAATCTTTATTTTTTACCTACATTTGTCCAACAAACAGCTTCTTATATGACAAATACGGCACCTATATACGGAAAAACGCTCTCAGAGCTGGTCGACGTGTGCGCTGCGTTGAATCTTCCGCGCTTCGCACCGAAGCAGATCGCCAAATGGCTATATACCAGAAATGTAACCGACATAAACGCCATGACAGATCTTTCGATTTCCGCCCGCGCACAACTGGCTGAACGGTTCACCGCAGGGGTCACGAAGCCCGAACGCGAATGGACCTCTGCCGACGGAACAAAAAAATATCTTTTCCGCACCGAGCGCGGACATTACGTCGAGGCGGCATACATACCCGACGGTGAGCGCGCCACCCTCTGCGTCTCGTCGCAAGCTGGCTGCCGCATGGGCTGCCGCTTTTGCGCCACGGGGTTGCAAGGTTTGCAACAATCGCTCTCGGCAGGCGAGATACTCAACCAAATCTATTCGTTGCCTGAGCGCGAAAGCCTTACCAACCTCGTATTCATGGGGATGGGCGAGCCGCTGGACAATACCGAAGAGGTGCTTCGCGCCCTCGAAATTCTCACTGCCGAGTGGGGATTTGCATGGTCACCCTCGCGCATCACCCTCTCCACGGCGGGCGTCGCCTCGGAGCTGCAACGACTGCTCGACACCACCAAAGTACACCTCGCCGTGAGCCTCCACAACCCCTTTCACGACGAGCGCGCGGCGATCATGCCCATCGAAAACGCCTATCCGATTGCCGAAGTGATCGAGATTTTGGAACACTACGACTTCTCGCGCCAACGTCGCGTGTCGTTTGAATACATCGTCATGAGCGGACTCAACGACACCCCGCGCCACATCCGCGAGCTGTGCCGCCTACTGAACGGCATCAAGTGCCGCATCAACCTCATTCGCTTTCATCGTATTCCCGATTCGCCCTACTTTTCGCCCGACGATGCCGCCATGATTCGTTTTCGCGATGCACTGACAACCAAGGGAATACAGACCATGATCCGCACCTCACGCGGCGAGGATATTCAGGCAGCGTGCGGGCTACTCAGCACCGCCGTACAAAACGAAGAGTCCGTCGCAAAAAACATACAATAAAGCACGATATTTGCAACCTGCCATAAAAAAAAGCGTATGAAAAAGCTCCTTCTACTTCTGTTATTCGCAGGATTTGCAGCCTCGACGGCCGCACAGGTTCGTTTCACGACCCAATCCACCGATGCCCTTCACGAGCAGGCTTTGCAACAGGGCAAACTGGTCTTCATCGACCTCTATGCCCCATGGTGTCCCCCGTGTCGCGCCATGGAAAAACAGGTCTTTTCGCGCAGCGATGTGGGCGAATTCATGAACGAGCGCTTTGTCTGTGCCAAATACAACGTCGATGAGCCGACGGGCAAGGCGTTGATGAAAAAGTATGAAGCCGAAGGAGTTCCCACCTTTCTGATATTCAACACTTCAGGCGATCTTTTAGGACGCATCACAGGGGCTGCCGATGCCGAGCGTTTCACCGCCAGCATCCGCACGATACTCGCCCGACAGCGTCCGAAAAAGTAGTTCTAATAGAGGAAAAAGACGATGCCGATGAAATGGGCGACGACGGCAAGGTTGATCATCAAGTGCCAGACCATGTGGTGGTAACGAAAACCTTTGCGGGCGTAGACCCACGCACCAAGGGTGTAGAAAAATCCTCCCACGGCAATCAACACCAATAGCGGCATCGAAGCGTGGCGCAGGAGCAGCGGGAAGAAGAAGATGATCGTCCAGCCCATGACCATATAAATCGACAAGCTAAGGGCGGGTATAGACTTGCGCGATAGCGACTTATAGAAGATTCCGAAGATCACCATTGCCCATTGCAACGCAGCAATAAAGACTCCTTGCCACCCACCAATCACCGAGAGGGCAATAGGGGTGTAGCTGCCCGCAATGGCGACATAGATGAAGATGTGGTCGAGAATGTGAAAGACGGCTTTGTGGCGCGAACCGGGGTGCATCGAGTGGTAGAGGGTCGAGGCGAGGAACATGAGGAAGATCGAGAGGACGAAGATGCTCACCGAGACCGATGCCAATACACCCTGTGGATCATGCGTATACGCCCACACCGCCGCGAAAGGCAGTGCCAAAAGCGCCAACAACGACATCACACCGTGGCTCACGGCATTGGCAACCTCCTCGCCCAATGTAGGCACATAGCTCTCTTTTTTCTTTTTCATAGTACGCGCGCATCAATTTATTCGTCAAAAATAGTAAAAAAATTTATATCTTTGTGTGGAACCTAACAATTAGGAAAATGGATATTTCACGCTACGAGAAGCTGCGCACCTTGATTCACACCAATTTCACCCCAGAGGGGGAGGCACTCACCGAGCAGGCGATGACCTACGCCGTGGAGAAGCTCGACGGGATGAAGCGCTACGACGGAACGCCACTGATTGACCATGCTGCCGCCGTGGCGACCATTGTGGCCGACGAGGTGGGGCTGGGACACAACTCGACCATTGCAGCCATTCTGCACGACGTGGTGCGCATCGCACACAAGGGGCAATCGGATGCCGAGTTTCTGACCTTGACGGGGGATCTGCGCGCACGCTTCGGCAACGAGGTGGTGGGCATCACCGTCGGGCTGTGCAACATCTCAGAGACGCGGCTGAAGGTCGACAAAGAGCAGGCGGACAACTTCCGCGACCTGATTGTTGCCTACTCCGAGGATCCACGCGTGATCCTCATCAAGTTAGCAGATCGATTGGAAGTCATGCGCTCGCTGGCGATCTTCCCACCCGAAAAATGGCGCAAGAAGAGTTGGGAAAGCATGAATCTCTATGCGCAGATTGCCCACAAATTGGGTCTCTACAACATCAAAAGCGAGCTGGAAGATCTGGCTCTGATGTATCTCGAACCCAAAGATTACGAACACATTCTCAACAAGTTACGCGAAAGTGAGCAGGAGCGTCTTGCCTTCATCGCCCGCTTTTTGGAACCCATCACCGAGCGGCTCGACCGCTCGGGCATCACCTATCATATAAAAAGTCGCACCAAGTCGATTTTTTCGATCTGGAATAAGATGCGCAAGCAACACGTCCCCTTCGAAGGGGTCTACGACATCTTCGCCATTCGCATCGTGATCGACTGCCCAGAACCACTCGAAAAACAGCAATGTTGGACGGTCTATTCGGTGGTCTCCGACTTCTACACGCCCAATCCGAACCGTATGCGCGACTGGATCTCGATCCCCAAATCGAACGGCTACGAATCGCTCCACACCACCGTCTCGGCAGAGGGGCGCTGGGTCGAGGTGCAGATCCGCACCGAGCGCATGAACGCCGTTGCCGAGCGTGGCATCGCTGCCCATTGGCGCTACAAGGGGGTCAACAAGGGCGGGCGGACGAGCGAGATGTGGTTGAGCCGTCTGCGCGAGATGATGGAGCAGGCGCCTCGCTCCTTGGTGCAACGTTTCGATGCTCGCCCCTCGTCCGACGAGGTCTTTGTCTTCACCCCCGACGGTGATCTTCGCAAGCTGCCCGAGGGGGCAACGCTGCTCGATTTCGCCTTCGACATACACACCAATCTGGGCGCGACGTGCGTCGGGGGCAAGGTCAACAACCGCCCCGCCACCCTGCGCGAAGTGCTACACAATGGCGATATTGTCTCGATCTTTACCCAAAAGAACCAAACCCCCAAGCCCGACTGGCTCACTTTTGTGGTCACCACCAAGGCACGCACACGCATCAAGGCGTTCCTGCGCGAGGAGCTGGCGAAGCACGCCCGCATGGGGCGCGAGGAGCTGGAGCGTAAAATTAAAAATTGGAAACTCACCTGCACCATTGACGAGGCGGTCGCCTACTTGGGCAAACATTTCAAACTCCGCACGGGAACCGAGGTCTACGGCTTGATTGCCACACAGAAGATCGAGATCGGCAGCATAAAAGAGATCTTAAATCGCTGGTTGACAGGAGCTATCGACGAAGAGCGCCGCGCCGCTGCCGCCGAGAGCGAACGACAGAAATTTGCCGCCCGCGACCAAAGTGCATCCACCTCGCACAGCGGTGATGCACTGGTGATCGACGACCGCATTGGTCGTATCGAGTATAAACTTGCCCGCTGCTGCAACCCGATTCATGGCGATGCGGTGTTTGGTTTCGTGACGATCAACGCAGGCATCACAATCCACCGCAACGACTGTCCCAATGCCAAACGGATGCGCGAAAATTACCCCTACCGCGTCATCGAAGCGCGTTGGCGTAGCGCCGCCGAGGGGGCATTCCGCGTCTCGATACGCGTGGTGGCTGTCGACCTGACGGGCATGGCAAACCACATCACAGAGGTGGTCAGCCGCGATCTGAAGCTCAACATCCGCTCCATGGCATTCTCCTCGGCAGCAGGCACGGTGACGGGTACGCTCGGCGTCGAGGTTCCCACCACCACGGTTGTCGACACCCTCATCCACTCGATCATGCGCATCAAGGGGGTTCAACGCGCCTACCGCATCAACGAATAGCGTCGGCGGAAGGCATGACAAAATAGGGAGGGGCAATATCCCCAAACATACAGACAAGCCACTCGAAATCGAGTGGCTTGTCTGTATGTAAATAAGAAGCTGTTGACCCGACTTATCATTTACACAAAATTCTGGAGAGTGTCCGTCTTAACCGACTACTATTCTATTCCGAAAGGAGGAATAGCACTTATAAATCGTTCAACAGAAACGTTTTCAATTCCTGCGTTCGGATATATTTCTTTGTATTTGTCCGTAAGGTTCAAAGTAGCTGAAAACATATATGGGCGAGGTCCATTATTTACTCCTTTAAAAAAATAAGTATCGGATTTGTTGTCATAATTCAACACTAACGTTTTGCCATCCCAGCTAAATGTTCCCCAATAAGGATTATTAAGATTACTACCCTGTAAACGTAAAGAAAGTCTCTCATCCGCTCCAAAACCATAATGGCAATTATTAAATTTAGCCATTTCCGAAGTGAGTTCCCTGATAATACCTTCAGCAACTGTTTTTTCATCCGCCCTCACACTGATTTTTGGAGCATATTTTTCAAATTCGTGTTCTTCGGTATATAAGCCCATTAGCATGGTAGACACTTTTATTTGCAAATCCTCATAATTTTCTCCCCTTAAAAGGAGTGAGGTGCTTCCGATTCCGGTTGCGGTAACAATGAGCGTTTTATCCTCAACCTTAGCTTGTGCGACTGCCGGATCTAAAGATGTAACAGAAAAAATCCCATCGGATATAATTGACAAAGTACTCGTAGTACCGGGCCAAGCGCGTAATGCTTTGGCTTCAACCTGTATCACATCTTTGTCATCTTTTCCAGCATTATCATTACAGCTAATCAACATTAGCAAGAATATAAAAAGTGGCATCTTGATTTTCATAGCTTATTGATTTTAAAATGTTTGTCATTCAATACACAAATATCATACTTTTATTTCTTTCTGCAATTTGGAACTATGCTTAATTGTGCGGTTTGATAACTGCCATGAAAATTTGCGGAATAGTCATCATTTAATTTATAGTAGCCATCCAAAAAGCCTTCCCAACCAAAATTTGTTGTTACATAAGTGTCGTATTGACTCGCGCCAGCAGTGCCGCTTTTCTTGCAAACAGCATAACCGTCGAGTATCCAACCATGACCTTGTCCCTGAATGAGGACGGGCTCCCTGGCTAGCAAGGAATTTTGAACCACAGTCCAATTATAATTTTGGGTGGCTCCTGTGTTAATAATACGATTCGCATATGAATTTGCGGTACTAAAAGTTGTCCATGTGCCGTTATGAATATTGCTGGAGCTATATCTATAATCCACTCCCGTGTTTTCACCTACTTCATACAATAAATTACCCACCATATCCCGCGTGGCCTGTGGAGCTGTATTCGAAATAGTTTCCGTAGCTTTCAATGTCTTCCAATTAATAGTTTGCCCCAGCGCTTTATACCCCGGAACTTCCAAATAGACAAAGACCTGAGCAATCGAAATTGGGACGCAGCCCGCATAAGGCTTACCTTTTTCTCCCGTATTTTTATTAATGACTATGTCTGGGTGTTTACTGTTATAAGGAGCATGTTGATTCCATTTAGTAGTTATCAAAGGATATACAAAGGAGTATATTCGGGTCGGAGGGGTTGTGACGGGGCTGCTCCGTGTAATAGTTTCACCTGCTATTTTAATTTTATCTTTGATTATTTCGTAAGTAAGATTTTTCACAGGTATATTTAGTTTCTCGCTTATCTTAACATATGTTTTGTCACGCAATGAGTCTTTAAGATTTTCAATAAAGACAATGTCCGATAAATGTGATGCTTTGGCATGTTCAAGCATAATATGCGCCCCGCCACATTCAGAATAAGTAATTTCATCAAATTTAGGCACGTAAGCTACAAGTGCTGGAGACCTCTCATCCCCCGAAACAAGAGCAAATCCTTCGTTCTCGCCGTCGCTGATTTTGAACTCATATACAGAGGTCCGAATCATATCATCCATGCTTGTCGAAGACTTTGTTGTAGCGCGCTTATTACCAGTCTGCAAAATACTCTTCTCAATCAGGCTGATCGACGGCACAGAACCCACTCTTGTCAAAGAACCTTTCTGTTCTGATTTAATAAAATTTATGAGTATATCTTTAGCAATATCTTCGGTCAATTCTTTGGGCGAATCAAAAGCGATACTTGCAAATTCTATGTCGGACAGTTCTACCTGAATGCCTAACTCCTCCTTATCTCTATTGACCAAGGTTTCATTTTTGACACAAGATACAAACAGCATTAGTATCGGTAGTATGTATGATAATTTTTTCATAATTTTTTGCATTAATAAATTTTAGGTTAAAACTGTAACGATCTATTTACCCCTGCATTCAAGTAACAACTGAATTGTTCTTGAGTGTTTTATAGAGCTACTATTGCCCCATTCAATGTCAAGTGAAGAATCTGCATTAACTAAATAATAACCAGAATTGATATTTTGTTGATTAAAATAGCTACCCGACTCCATATGGAGATATGTGCTATTAATACCCGAATTAGATTTTGTTTTCAAAAAACCATCAAATACCCATGCTGGAACAAACACACTTTCTTGTGCATAAACAGGGCGTACTTTGATAAGTGAATTTATGATGGAGTTAAGATTGTAATTCGATATTGGGTCGCAATTTATATATCTTTTGAGTATTTCATAGCCTTTTTGAATTGTCATATTACTTCTTGGACCGATCCCATAACTCCAACCAGTAGCATCTTCCCTTCCATTATTATATATCAATCCTAACTGATCGCTAATAAACCGTGTTAATCGGCCAGCCATTTCTCTTTTAGTTATGGGGTCTGATGAATTAAAGCTCCTATTTTCAGTCAAATAAGTCCAATTTACACTCATACCTGATTTATATCCATGTTCATCATATGTTTGTGCTGGAATGTATATATACGGTTGTGTAAATGATAATATATGCATAATCGCTGAAACTATATCGGGAGCCGTGGGTCTAAGTTGATTGACAACATAGGGCATATAATCTTTTAATACCGGATTACCTGTGTACCAGGATACTTCTAATATAGGAAAGCAACCAGATAATACCTGATCAGTCGGGAAATCTATTGAATTCGCCCTTGTAAATGAGGCATCATTATCCGAAACACAAATATCGTCTTTAACACTATCAAAAGATATATTTTCAATAGGTTCATTCAATTCTCGGCTGATCTTCAACAGCGTCTCATCTCTCAATGAATCTTTAATAGCCTCGATCTCAAAAAGATGTCTATATACTGCTTCATAAGAAAGATTGAGCATTGTTAGAGATGCGTCTTGTTCAGGCATATTTTCGCAATAACCTGTAAAATTAGTCTCAGTGGATTCTTCAACCTTCATAAGAGCAAGTACCTTCGGGTATCTTTCGTCAGTTGAGATAACGGCACGGTATTTCTCTCCACCTAATTCGAATTCATATTCGGATATAGTGCAGTCAATATCATATATAGGAACTTCTCCACTCCTTGTTGCTACAATCGCCATTTTTTCAGCTAAACCGTATTTCTTCGTTTGGTTGAACGAAGAAATATCAATCCCTGTTCGGGTTTGATATTTGGGGGCAACATACTCCTGTTTCAGAAAATTATCAAGAATAATTCTAATGTCACCCTCGGAAATCTCTTTAGCATTGTCATACGCAATACTCATCCACTCTCCCGTTGACAGGGTAATTTTGGCGTTGGAAAACGGCTCACTATTTCCTTCCGCATTTTCATTACTGTCTTTTGTACAAGCAGTAATGAAAATCAAAGAAAAAATCAAAAATGGAACGGTAATTTTTCTCATAATATCAAGGAATTAAATTTGTAATTAGAAATTTAACATATGTTATTTTATAGAAAAACAAATTCTGCCGCTTTCATGGCACGGTAAGCAAATGCTTCAGCCGCCTTACAATGCAAATATAATATATTATTTACCAATATCAAATTATTATTTGGCAATGTCCAAAATTTTGTATAAACGAAACTTCGGGTTCGGGTTGTAGTCGAGAGCTACATTCCGATTCTGTTTTCAAATATAGCTAAAAATTAATTCATCACCAAACCCCAATTACGAATCAGCATCGTCCGTAGGGAATGACATCTTCGTTTTAGAAGCTGTTTGGATTTGTTACCGAAGTTATTTTAGAGCTATTTTTGTCCTGCAAATCCGACTTTAGCTCGCTAAAGTCGGATTTGCAGGGCGGAAACTGGGACAAAAAGAGGAGATTAATAAATTCAAACAGCTTTTAGGGCAAACAATGCGCCTTAGAACTTAAATCCGAGGGTCAGCGAGATGTAGTGACGCGTGAGCTTCGTATCATAGAGACCGCTGTGTGTTTTCAGGTCACCCGTAGGCTCCATGCTGTAAAACAGCTGGTAGGCGCTCTGCTTGTCTGTGACATTTTGATAGGTCAAATCCAACACCGCGCTGGCACCCAGTGCCACACCGACGCCTGCCGAGAAGTAATAGCTTTCGGTGGTGAGTGGGGCGTTGAAATAGAGCGATTGGTCTTTGAGCATCGAGCTGCTATATCCTCCGCCGACGCGCAGGGCAAGCATCGAAATAGGCTTCATCTCGATACCCGCACGCACCGTGTTGGTGGCGCGGAAATTCTGCTTGAACTCCCGTTTGTAGCTCTCAGGCGAGGTGCCAACCCCTGTTGGGATATTTTTCACGCGGATGCCATTGTACCATGCGCGCTCGTAGTCCACCGTGATAAGTCCAAACTGCCCAAACATATACGAAGCACCGAAGAGCATACGCGAGGGGGAGACAAAATCCCAACTGTCAGGACCTTCATCGCGCTGAATGGGGGTGAAATCGCGGTTGTTCTGCACGTCGCCCGTGGCGTTGTTGTGGATTTGCGACTCGATGTCGGCGCCATAGGTGCGATCGAGCGAGTAGAAAGTTGGGGTGTGAAACGCTACGCCCAAGCGCAGACTCTCGATCGGGCGGACAATCACACCCACCTTGAAGTTCACGCCACTACCATCCAAGACCGATTGTTGATACAGACCCATGTAGTTGAGCTGCGTCTCGATCGGCTTGCCAGCTCCATTGACCGCACCGCGATCGTCAAAATAACCGTACTCCTCTTGGTAGTAAATCTCTTGTTTCTTATGCACACTCTGGATGCCAAGTGAGGCACCCACATAGACGATGTTGTTGAAATTCATACCCATAGAGAAGGTAAACTCGTTGATCGAACCCGAATTGATCAGATCCGTCGAGTGGAGTACCGAAGCGTTGCGTCCGATACAATCGGGCGACCACATCGGACGTCCCTCGGCATCGGTCACCGAGCTAATCATATAGCCGTTGTAGCCCAAAATGGCGGGCCAGAAGTAGGGGTTGATGTTGTAGCCCAAATTCCCGCTCTTGTCGGGAAATATGCCGCTCTGACCGAGCTGCTGTCCGAAGACGTCCGCAATGGTGGGCATCAGTTGGTTCGGATTGGCGGGGTCGTAGCGCGACTCGGACGAAAAAGAGGTGCGCGTGTTGAAGTCAGCAATGCGATTCATGCCAAAACCAATCGTCATACTGGTCATCGGAGTGGTCGAATTCTCGTATACATTGAGTGCCGCACCAAAGTTGGCAATTGAAAAACGGCTCTTGTTATTGTCCAGATAAGTCTCTGTGCCAGCCGTTTCAGCTCGCGCAAACGACATCATTGGGGTGATCGAAATCTCGCTGCGACGATACATACCCAGACCTGCGGGGTTGATCGACATCGACGAGAGGTCGGCACCAAGCGAGGTGAACGCCCCACCCAACGCCATGGAACGCGCCGTTCCAAAGCTGTGGGTCTGAGAGAGTTGCGCGAAATCGCTCCCCATCATCACATCGTGATCCAAAACAGCCCCTCCAAACCGTAGTTCCTGCGCTTGTGAGGTCAGGGTAGCTGCGCCCAAAAGAAGCGCACTAAGAATTATTATTCGTTTCATAGTTCTCTATTTACTAATCAATTAACGACCTCCGTAACCGCGGCTACCACTCGACGAGCTACCCCCGCGTGATCCGCCACCACTGCTACCGCTCGATGAGCTACCCGCGCGCGATCCGCCGTAACTGCTGCCACTCGAAGAGCTGCTGCCGCGTGATCCTTCGTAAGAAGAGGTTGTTCCCGAATTGCGGTAGCTGTTCGAATTGTTGTTCGAGTTGTTATTCGAATTGTTGTAGCTGCCTCTATTATTATAGGTGTTACCCGTCGAACCGTTGCTGCCACGATTGCCACCGCGATAGACGTTGCTATTGTTGTTGTTGCGTCCGCCACTTTGGTAGTAGGTGTTGCCACTTGCCCCCGTAGTACCTCCCTTGGTGGTGCCGTTGTTGCGATAGTTGTTCGATCCGTAACTACTGTTGTAACCACTGTTGTAGCGGCTGCCGCTCGACGATCCGGCAACATAGCGCGACGGACGTCCTCCACCGTCGGTGCGGTAATTGTGCGGACGATAGCCCCAATTATCATGCCCCCAGCCCGGATAGTAGGGATAGTGCGAATGTCCGTACCAAGGGTCGTGCCACGGGTTGTAACACATCGAGTAGTTCCAATCCCACCACGAATAGCGCGGATAGCCCCACGAAGCATAGGAGGGACCATAGCCCCAACCGAAGTACCAACCACCGTAGGGCGAGCCACCCCACGAGCCAAACATCGAGGTGATGTAGCGCGGCTCAACCCACACTTGATCGCCACTCACAATGACATTGTAGAAGGCTGGGTTGTAGGATAATGCAAGGTTCAGCGCTGCGGTGTTGTTGTAGCGCAACTCATAGTAACTCGACGGCATATTGTAGGTCGGCGACGAGAAGCCATTCAGACGACGCGCATAGGCGCTTTCGTACGAGTCGGCAACAATGCCACCCGCCGTTTCGTTGTATGCTCCCTCGGCAGCTGCGGCGCGTGCCTCGGCGGCCTGTGCCTCCCACTCGGCTTTGCGTGCCTCAGCAGCAGCCTTACGCGCCTCAGCAGCAGCCTGTTGCTTGCGAGCAATGGTCACTTTGTCGTGTGAGGCATACAGATCGTCGTTGCCATAGCTGTTATAACTGCTGCTTCGATAGACGCCCGACGTGCAACCCGTCAGCCCCGCCAATCCCGCCAGCAGCAGGAGTGTTCCGATTATAATCTTCAAATTTTTCATAGCGCACGTAGTTTACGTTAATGCTTATTTATAGGGTGAACGAAAAACATCGCTGTTTTCGTATGCTAATATGTACATAAAAAGGGGAATGGAGTGCAATATTTCGCTACTCAGCACCCCGCTATGCCTCTTTACTGCAAGCAAAAATAAGAATAAATTTTGAATAGCTGTAAAAAACCAACCTCTAAATACAATTTTTCATGCGAAATGTGCAAAAATAAAAAAATATGCCTATATTTGCAGTCCCGAAAGGGAAATTTGACCAAGTGACATCGGTTGACAAGGCTTCGCGAGAAGTGCCATGGCAGTGGACAGCAGAGCTTGTTGTCGATCGAGTTACAAAAAGGAGAGGTGGCGGAGTGGTCGATCGTACCGCACTCGAAATGCGGCGTACGGGTAACTGTACCGGGGGTTCGAATCCCTCCCTCTCCGCAAACAAGCTTGATAATCAAGCAATTACAAAGGTTACACGCAAAATTACACGCAATACTGCACTTTTTCGTGTTTTTTTTATAAAATGGTCATTCTTGGTGCATTTGGTGCATTTGTTACATAAGTTATATCTGTATGGTGTCGTTTCGGTAATTACCGTTAAAGAAAAGAGAGCAACAACATAAGCCGTTACCCTCTTTCGTCTTTGCGGTATAGAAATTCAGATAGTGCGCATAACACT
>JAVXFC010000028.1:0-17040 GCA_036658095.1 Alistipes sp.
CGAGGATCAATGCCGACATCACCCCCATCAGCGGGGGCATATCGACCGTGAAGTAGGGGGTGAGTGCGGTCTGCGCCTCGCCCACCTCGCTGAGTTGCGTCCCTGCGAGCAGGGACGGCAGCACCGCTGTCGAGACAAAGTAGGTTCCGAAGCCCGAAATGAGGGTGAAGAGATATGCCAAGGCGGCGGTGATTGCCAACAACCGACCTGCGTTTTTGCCCAGATTGGCGATCCCCGGGGCTACCAAGCCCAAGATCAGCAATGGGATAATAAAGCCCAGAAGATTTCCAAATATGGCATTGAAGGTCAGTGCAATGCGTGTCGCCCATGCGGGCAGGAAAAAGCCGCAGGCGATACCTAAAGCAATCGCGAGAATCACGCGAGATAAGAGTCCGATTTTAATTTTCACAAGTCGATTTTTAAGGGGATCGACCTAAAAGGCAGGTCGATCTTATGGGGGTAACGCTTTTTGTGAAAATTTATTTTCTGGGCGATTGTGCTTACAGCAGCGGTGAGAAGAGCCGCATGCACGACTCTGCCAAGCGTAGTCCGCGTGAGCGGTGAAGCCATTGTGCAGGCACAATCATCTGACATTGATCCAAATCGCGTAAGTATATCTCTGTCAGACGTGCGTTGAATGCGCGGTCGTAGATGAAGGCGTCGATTTCGAAATTATGTTCGAAGCTTCGGAAATCCATGTTTGCCGAGCCGACCATCGACAGATCGTCGTCGATGAGCAACAGTTTGGAGTGGAGAAAACCGGGGGTATAGAAGCTCACTTTGACTCCGGCGCGGATCACCGCATCGAGAAATGAGTGCGATGCCAGCCCCACCACCTTCGAGTCGGAGCGTGCGGGAAGCATCAGTCGTACGTCAATATCGCCCAATGCTGCTGTTTGAAGTGCCATTTGCAGCGCCTCGGTGGGCAGGAAATAGGGCGTTTCGATCCATATGCGTCGCTTGGCGTTGGCAAAGGCGAAGCTCACGGCTTGCAGCAGCACGCGCCACTGCCCAAAAGGACCACTGGTGACGATCTGCATCAGGTTGTCGGTGAGCGATATGGGCGCAGGGTAGAACCGATCGGAGGAGAGGTGGATGCGGGTGGTTGCCGACCAGTCGCTCAGGAATGAAGCCTGCAACCCATGCACGGCGCTGCCCTCCAATTTGAAGTGGGTGTCGCGCCATGCCGCGCCCTGCGCGGTGTCTTTGACGTAGCGGTCGGCGATGTTCATGCCGCCGAAGAAGCCCACTCGACCGTCCACGACCACGATTTTGCAGTGGTTGCGGTAGTTGACCTTGCTGGTGAAGAGTGGGAAGCGGACGTGCAGAAAGGCGTGAACGGCAATCCCCTCATCGCGCATGGCGTCGAAAAAGGCGCGTTTCACACCGTTGCAGCCCACGTCGTCGTAGAGGATGCGCACCTCGATCCCTTCGCGCGCTTTGGCGATCAGGGCTTGTTGCAGGCGGCGTCCTGTTTGGTCGTCGGCGAAGATGTAATATTGGAGGTGGATGTGGTCTTGTGCGCGTGCAATCTCCTCCAAAAGTGCCTCCATTTTTGCTGTTCCGTCGACGTAGGGCGTCAGCCGACTGCCATAAAATGGCGCAGCATGAATGGTGTGGATCAGCAGGTTGACCAGTGGCAAAAAGTTGTCGGGGATGTGCGCTCCCGCCTGCTTTGCCTGTTCGGGGTAGGTGGTGATGCGCTTGCGCGTGCGGTGTGTGATGATGCGTCGTTTGCTGAGGTTCTGCCCGAAAAAGAAGTAGCACAAGATGCCCACCAGCGGGATAAAGGTGAGGATCAAGATCCACGGAGTGGTCTTGAGTGGATTGCGGTTGTCGGTGATGACCACCAGAATAATTCCGATCGTCGTGGCGGCATAGATGCCAAAAAGCAGAGCTGTTAGCAACTCGGACATGGTGCGTTATTTAGCTGTCTCGGTCGGGAATTTCACCACATAGAGCAGCTGCTCCACGCTACGCAGGAAGTTGCGTTTCTCGATCTTGGGCGAGAAGACGTAGCCGTCGATGGTGATGACGCGATTGGTGGCGGTGTCGATGGTGGTGTAGCTCACAAATGGGCCACCCATGAAGTCCCCTTCAACGTCCCAGAAACCGCGCATCTCGATCCACGCGCGCCCCTCGAGACGAAACGCCCGAAGGTCGGGGGTAAACGCCTCGGAAGTAGTCATGTGGGAGTTGTCTGAAGGACCCGGTACGCGGCTCACAAAGCGATTGCGCGCGGCGAGTAAGCTCGGCTCGGTGAGCAGCTCCTTGCCTGTGTAGGGATAGGAGTAGACGCAGAAACCCTGCCCCGCTTGGGGATATTCGAGACGACACCAGACAAAATCCTTCTCTTGCTTGGCAAGCACGTATCCCTTGGGAACGGTCATCTCGATGCCAAAGGTGGTGTGGAGTACTTCTGTGATATGTTCTTCGTTGAATTTCAAAGCGTTGGCAATGAACCGATCCCGCTCCGCCTTCTCGAAGACGTAGACCAAGTCGGCGCCATGGGCGGTGAGGTATTGCAGCACAGCGGCATCGTTTGCCCCCTGCAAGGTGACCATGATTTGCGGCACCGAGCGGACGTTGTATTCCACCACGGCGGTGGTCTGCTCTGCTGTCAGAGTGGGGTCGATCTCCACTTTGAGAATGTTGCGGTGTTCGGTGACCATCTTTGCGAAGCCCCGCGGCAGCACTCGCAATACGTCGAAGAGTGGTTCGTCTTGGTTGACATAGCGCACGGGAGCTTGGAAAAGCGCGCGCAAGGTGTCGCCCACAGCTCCGCTCCACGCCTGTTGTGGGCAGACGAGAATCATTTCGTAGGGGGAGCCAAGTGCGGTTTTGCTGCCTGTCGAAGAGAGGGTGCGGAAGGCGTCGCAGGCACTCATGCCGACCATGGCAACGAGGCAAACGAGGCATAAAAAGCTATTTTTCATGACGATCACAGATTTAGTTCTCTTGCAAAAATACCAAAAAATTCAGATAATAACGAGCTGGCTCCATTTTTTTCACTATTTTTGCTCCAAGAAGAACAATATGAGACTCAAACCACCCAAAATAATCCGACGCCTGATGCCCGATCTGATCTGGGAGATCGAGGACAAGGAGGGGGTCTTCCTCACCTTTGACGACGGTCCGACACCCGGAATCACAGAGTGGATACTCGCCACACTCGACAAGTACGATGCCAAAGCTACGTTTTTTGTGTTGGGCAAGAACGTCGAGATGTACCCCGACCTTTTTCAGCGCATCCTCGACGCGGGACATCGGGTGGGCAACCACACCTACTCACACCAAAAAGGCTGGCGCATGAGCCTCGAACGCTATACCGAGGATGTGGATTTTGCGAACGACCTGATCCGCAGCAACCTCTTCCGTCCGCCCTACGCACGCATCACCCCCGCGCAGGCACGGTTCTTGGGTCAGCGTTACAGATTGGTGATGTGGGATATCATCTCGCGCGACTACAACCGCCAGCTCTCGCCGCGCACGTGTCTCAAGAATGTGACCAACCACCTCGAAGCGGGGTCGATTGTGGTCTTCCACGATAGCGAAAAATCGTTCCGTAATATGCGCTATGCCCTGCCCCGAACATTGGAGCGCGTCAAGGAGTTGGGGCTAAAATGCAAGACTATCGAACTATGAAAATCATTGTTGCCGTCGCCGCCGCCAGCGGTATGATCTATGCCCGCCAGAGCCTCGAAAGGCTGCTGAGCTGCCGCGAGGTGGAGCGCATTGCCTTGATATATAGTACGCACGCACGTCAGGTCGCTGCGCACGAAGCGATCACCCTGCCCGACGATCCGCGCATCACCCTCTACGACAACGACGATCTGTTTGCCTCACCCGCCAGTGGTTCCGCTGCGTGGGATGCCATGGTGATCGTCCCCTGCACGGTCGGCACCCTTGGGCGCATCGCCGCAGGTACCGCGCAATCGCTCATCGAGCGCGCTGCCGATGTGATGCTCAAGGAGCGTCGCCGTTTGGTGTTGGTCGTGCGCGAAACACCCCTTTCGCTCATCCACCTGCGCAACATGACCACCCTCGCCGAGTGTGGCGCGGTCATCTTGCCCGCCTGTCCGTCGTTTTACTCGCACCCCGCCACCCTCGAAGCGGCTTGTAACACGGTCGTCGAGCGTGTGGTGGCACAGTTGGGGGTCGAAGTCCCCCATTATGCGTGGGATGAAAGATAATTGAAGGCGAAAGATTCTTATTTCTTATTTTTTTATACCTTTGTACCCACGAATTTAATCAATTATAAATAGATATGGCAACAACAGCAGATATCAAAATTGGAATGTGCATCGAAATGGATGGCAAAACCCTCCAGATTGTTGACTTCCAACACGTGAAGCCGGGCAAAGGTCCCGCCTTTGTACGTACGAAACTCAAAAATCTCGAAAGCGGTCGTGTGGTCGAAAACACCTTCAACTCAGGTGCGAAGATCGAACCCGTGCGCGTGGAACGCCGCCCCTACCAGTTCACTTATGAGGACGATCTGGGCGCTCACTTCATGCACACCGAGACCTTCGAGGAGATCAATATCCCCAAAGAGGTGATCACCAATGCCGATTTGATGGCGGACGGACAGGTCGTTGAGGTGATGTTCCACACCGAGAAGGAGACCGTTCTTTCGGCTGAGCTTCCTCCGATTGTCGACATGGAGGTGACCTACACCGAGCCGGGCATCAAGGGCGACACCGCCTCGACCAACTCGCTTAAACCTGCCACGGTCAACACAGGTGCTACGGTTCGCGTACCGCTGTTCATCAACACGGGCGACAAGATCCGCGTCGACACCCGCACTCGCGAATACTACGAGCGCATCAAATAAGCCGACATACGCAATATCCAAAGCCTCCGAATGTGATCATTCGGAGGCTTTGTTTTGTTGTGAGCCGAAAGAGTGGATCCCTCACTGCGCTGCGTGGTGACGGGATGAGGGGAAACAAAAAAAGCACCTACATTTCTGTAAGTGCTTTTTCCTCTGTGGGAGTTGAGGGATTCGAACCCCCGACCCTCTGCTTGTAAGGCAGACGCTCTGAACCAGCTGAGCTAAACTCCCCTAAAAATGGCTTGGGACTGCAAAGGTAATTCAATTTTCACAAACTCCAAATTTTTTATCAAAATTTTTCATTTATTTTTTTCGGAGGACAATTACTTGCCACATCCTTTTGAAAGAACCTTCCGCAACCCTCGCGCATCTGCGCCTGAACAAGGACTTGAACCTAGGACCCCATGATTAACAGTCATGTGCTCTAACCAACTGAGCTATTCAGGCAGAATGCCGATGTTTATCGGTTTCGGAGTGCAAATATAAAGCAAAATTCTTATCTAACAAAATAATTGCACTAAATTTTCTAAAAAATTGTATCTTTGTATCTCTGAATTGTCAAATGCAGCTATGATCTCGAAGCGATATATTCTATATATACTATTTACTATCTGCACATTAAGTGTGCAGGCGCAGTCGTCTGTCGTCTTTACCCCTGCGGAGTGGAATTTTGGTACGATTGCCGAGCAGGGTGGGCGTGTGTCGCACACTTTCACGGGGGTGAACCGCTCTGCGAAGCCCGTGGTGATCCTCGAGGTCTTCACTTCGTGTGGTTGTACGATGCCCGAATATTCGAAAAAACCGATCCTTCCGGGGGCAACCACAACCCTGAAAGTGACCTACGACCCGATGAATCGTCCCGGAACATTCGCCAAGGAGTTGGCGGTCTTCGACTCGGCGCGGCGGAAAATTGCAAAATTGACCATTCGCGGCGAGGTGACCCCTCGCACAAAGGGGGTTGATGAGCTGTATCCCGTGGATCTTGGGGGCGGTGTGCGGCTCACCGAGAGCCTTTGCGCCTTCTCCTATCTCTATCACGGGCGCCCCGCAATGTCGGTGATTGGGGTGGTGAACACTTCGCGCAAGCCCGTGCGATTGGAGTTGCGTCCCACCGAGGCGAGTGGTCTGCTGACGCTGGACTATCCGCGCACGTTGGCGGCTGGCGCGCGCGGTGAAATCAGAATCAGCTATTTGATCCCTAAAAATTCGCCACGATATGGCAGTGTGAAAGATCTTATAAGCTTGATTGTCAATGGTTACGCTATGCCTATTCCGATCATGGCACATGGCATGGCGGTGGATAATCCCGAACTTTCGAACGAAATAGAGCAACCAAAAGCGGTTATTGATAAATATTTTCTTAAATTTGCTGTATTAAAGCGCGCCGAGGGGGTGCGAAAACTGCCCCTCCGAATCTCGAATACGGGAGATGGCGAGCTGATTATCCGCGCTGTGGAGCGACAGGAGGGCATTGGTTGCACGCTTCGCGCGGGGCAGCGCATTGCGGCAGGGCAGTCGGTGACGGCGTATGTGTCGATAGATCCCGCGCGGCTGGACTATGGTGCGTTGTCGGAGTATGTGACCCTGACGACCAACGACTTGTCGAGACCCATGCGGCGTGTGAGGGTGACGGCAATAATTGAAGAATAATTTAGAAACTGTTTCGAATTTATTATCGATTCAAACAGATGCTTAGAAACTACTATAAAAACGAAAAATAAATGTTCGAAATTCTTGAAAAGCGAACCCTGACAGAGGGTATTTGCTTGATGAAAATTCATGCTCCACGTGTCGCTCAATCCGCGCAGCCGGGGCAATTTGTGATCGTTCGTGCCGACGAAGTCGGCGAGCGCATTCCGCTCACGATCTCCGACTACAACGTCGAAGAGGAGAGCTTGACCATTGTCACACAGACCATTGGCGTCTCCACACGCAAGATTTGTGCGTTGGAGGTTGGCGAGTCGTTGCTCGACGTGGCGGGTCCACTGGGTCACCCCTCAGAATTTATCCACGAGCCGATCGAGGAGCTGCGCAAAAAGCGTTATCTCTTCATCGCGGGTGGCGTGGGTACTGCCCCGATCTATCCGCAGGTCAAATGGTTGCACGAACACGGCGTGAAGGCGGATGTGATCATTGGTGCTAAAAATAAGAACACTTTGATCTACACGGATGCCATGCGCAGCGTGGCCGACACCCTCTACATCGCTACCGACGACGGCAGCGAGGGCTTCCACGGCTTGGTGACCGACCTGATCAAGGAGTTGATCGACGTGCGCGGCTTGAAATACGACGTTTGCGTGGCGATTGGTCCGATGATCATGATGAAATTCGTCTCGCTGACCACCAAAGCCTACAACCTGAAGACGATCGTCTCGCTCAATGCGTTGATGGTCGACGGCACGGGGATGTGCGGTGCTTGCCGCGTCTCGGTGGGGGGTAAAACGCGCTTCACGTGTGTCGATGGCCCGGAGTTCGATGCCCACGAGGTCGACTTCAACGAGGCGATGCGTCGTCAAGGGATGTATCGTACACAGGAACAGCGTGCTGCGGCGATTGCTGCCGAGCGTGCTGCGGGTCACAAATGTAAAATTGGATTGGATAAATAACGTATCATGGCAAATAAAATAGCGCGCGTTCCCGTGCGCGAACAAGATCCCAAACGCCGCGCCACCAACTTCGAAGAGGTGAGCTTTGGCTATAACAAAGAGGAGGCGCTGCTGGAAGCTACGCGCTGTCTGGATTGTAAGAATCCACGTTGTGTGACGGCTTGCCCCGTGAGCATCAACATTCCTGCCTTCATTCGCGAGGTGGCTGCTGGTGAGCTGCGTAAGGCGGCGGATGTGATCGCCAAGGACAGCTCGTTGCCGAGTGTCTGCGGTCGTGTTTGTCCGCAGGAGAGCCAGTGCGAGGGTAGTTGTATCCTCGGCATCAAGGGCGAACCTGTGGCAATCGGTAAGCTGGAGCGCTTTGTGGGCGACTGGAAGTTGGAAAATGGTGGTGGCGCCCCTGTGGTGGCTCCCCGCAATGGACATAAAGTTGCCGTGATTGGCAGCGGACCCAGCGGCTTGGCTTGCGCCAGCGACTTGGCGAAATTGGGCTACGAGGTGAAAATTTTTGAGGCGCTACACAAAATGGGTGGCGTGTTGGTATATGGTATTCCTGAGTTCCGTCTGCCTAAAGAGAAGATCGTCGCTCGCGAAATCGAGGCGGTGAAGGCTTTGGGCGTCGAGATCGAGACCGACGTGATTGTGGGTCGCACGGTGACCATCGACCACCTGATGGATGTCGAGGGCTACGATGCGGTCTTCATCGGTTCGGGTGCAGGTCTGCCCCGTTTTATGAATATCCCGGGTGAAAACCTCAATGGCGTGGTCTCGGCAAACGAGTTTCTGACACGCACGAACCTGATGCACGCCTACGACGATGACTACGACACGCCGATCTATGTGGGTCGCAAGGTGGTGGTTGTCGGAGGTGGCAACGTGGCGATGGATGCGGTGCGCACAGCAAAACGATTGGGCGCTGAGGCGGTGATCGTCTATCGCCGTAGCGAAAAAGAGCTGCCTGCACGTGCCGAAGAGGTGCATCACGCCAAGCAGGAGGGTATTGAATTTCGGATGCTCACCAACCCCACGGCGGTCATTGGAACCGAGCAGGGTTGGGTTAGTGGTCTGAATTGCATCGAAATGGAGTTGGGCGAACCCGATCAGAGCGGTCGTCGTTCACCGATCGAGAAGGTCGGCTCGGACTTCCAAATCGAGTGCGACGTGGTGGTTATGGCGCTGGGTACATCCCCCAATCCGCTCATTGCTGCCACCACCGCAGGGTTGGAGACCAATCGTCGCGGCTGCATGGTTGCCGACGAGAAGGGTGCCACCACGCGCAAAGGGGTCTTTGCGGGCGGCGACGCGGTGACGGGCGCTGCAACGGTCATCTTGGCGATGGGCGCAGGACGCACGGCAGCACGCGCAATTGACGAATATGTTCAATCAAAATAAAAAAAACATGAAAAGTATCAAAATTTTATCACTTGCATTGATCGCCCTTGCCTTTGCATCGTGCGCGAACAAAGAGCCGAAGCAGTACATGGGCTTCATCGAGGATGCCACCATGAATACGGTGGTTGTCAAAGATTTAACCAGTGACAAAACGGCGGTTTTCTCGACCGAAGGTGCCGACATGAGCGAGGCATACGGATTGCTGATTGGCAACGTGATCGAGGTCGATTACGTGGGTGACTTGAAGGAGGAGACTCCTGCAACGAAGATCACAACCGACAAGACCTACGCACAGGCGATTGGCGAGTGGACAATGCCCGATCCGATTGCTGCTGACAGCGTTATGGGTGTGAAATTGGTGGTCGAAGGCGTTGCCGAATCGATCAACATGGCGACCCTCCGCTACACCAGTTGGGAGCTGCAAGGTGAGCCGAACAAGATCCTGCTCAAAGGTACGAGCGAGGGTTCGGGCGCACCCGAAGAGTTCACGCAGACCGCAGTTATTGGTTGCGCAGACGGTGCTGAGACCCTCACCATTGAAGGCACAGAGATTGTGTTGACCAAGAAGGTATTCTAAGAAGCTGTTCTTTAGCAAAAAAAGCACTTGTTGTTGGGGGCAAGTGTTTTTTTTTGTATCTTTCACCCAAATATAACGGATCCATTAAAACTATCATGAAATGAAAAAACAGTTGTTATTGAGCCTTCTCATGTTGGCTGGCGCACTGGGTGTTGCCTGCTCCGACAATGAGGATCCTATCATCGAACCACCCACGCCCACAACCACAACCCTGACCGTTGGATACACCTTCACCGTCAGTCAGGCATACTTGACTTTAGCCGACGTGACCGTCACTTTTTTGAATGCCGAAGGGGTGCAGCAGAGCGAGCCGATGACCTCCACCACGTGGAGCAAAAGTTTCACCGCGAACCAATCGCGCGAATTTGGCTACACGGTCAACGTGGTCGCCAAAGCGAATCTTGATGCCCTTTTGACCGAAGATTCATATGTGCTATCAACCAGTTATAAAGATAGTTACAAGAGCAATACGAACCAAGGGCGCGAGGAGTATAGAAGCAGCACGATCACCATTGCCAATAAACGAATTGCCGACTACTTGTTGAAACACAAGGAGCTGCATAAGTTTTACTTGAAGTGGGACAAAGCGAGCGACACATTTATCAAATAATCAGAAAATTAGGGGCGAATATTTTGTCATTCAAACGAAAAGAATTATATTTGCAACTCGTGCGCGCAGAATGCCGCATGGAAACGATTGAATACCAATAATTTAACGAGCGATTGTATCGCAAGAAATTTCCACAATGGAAGAAACAAAAAATGTAGTTGTCAACGACCAGTTCGACTGGAACGCGTATGAGAACGATCTGGGCGTCTATGACCAGCCCAAAGAACAAATTACCACGGCTTACAACGAGACGCTCTCGAGCGTTGTTGTGGGCGAGGTTGTAGAGGGTACCATCGTCGGCATCAACAAGCGCGAGGTGATTATCAACATCGGTTACAAGAGCGAGGGAATCCTCCCAATCTCGGAGTTCCGTTACAATCCCGATCTGAAACTCGGTGATAAAGTCGAAGTTTATGTTGAATCGGCCGAGGATCGCGGCGGACAACTTGTGCTGTCGCACAAGAAAGCTCGTCAGCTCAAATCTTGGGATCGTGTCAACGAGGCTCTGGAACACGACGAGATCATCAAGGGTTACATCAAATGCCGCACGAAGGGCGGTATGATCGTCGACGTATTTGGAATCGAGGCTTTCCTCCCCGGCTCGCAGATCGACGTGAAACCTATTCGCGACTACGACGTATATGTAGACAAAACCATGGAGTTCAAGGTTGTCAAAATCAATCAGGAGTTCCGCAACGTGGTTGTCTCGCACAAAGCACTTATCGAGGCTGAACTCGAAGCTCAGAAGCAGGTCATCATGTCCAAGCTGGAGAAGGGTCAGATTCTCGAAGGTACGGTTAAGAACATCACCTCCTACGGCGTATTCGTCGATCTGGGCGGTGTGGACGGCTTGGTACACATCACCGACCTCTCGTGGGGTCGCGTAAGCCATCCCGAAGAGGTCGTTTCGCTCGACCAGAAGATCCGCGTCGTAATCCTTGATTTCGATGACGCTAAGAAGCGTATTGCGCTGGGTCTCAAGCAATTGGAGCCACATCCTTGGGAGGCTCTCGACACCAACCTCAAAGTGGGTGACCACGTGAAGGGTCGTGTTGTTGTCATGGCTGACTACGGTGCTTTCGTCGAGATCGCACAGGGCGTAGAGGGTCTGATCCACGTTTCGGAGATGTCTTGGAGCCAGCACTTGCGTTCGGCACAGGACTTCATGAAGGTGGGCGACGAAGTGGAGGCTGTTGTGCTGACACTCGATCGCGAAGATCGCAAGATGTCGCTGGGTATCAAGCAACTCACTCCTGATCCTTGGGAGAATATCGAAACAAAATATCCCGTTGGCTCGAAATGTACAGCCAAGGTGCGCAACTTCACCAATTTCGGCATCTTTGTCGAGATCGAGGAGGGCATCGACGGCTTGATCCACATTTCGGATCTGAGCTGGACCAAGAAGGTGAAACATCCGGGCGAATTCACACAGGTAGGTGCTGATATCGAGGTTTTGGTTCTCGAAATCGACAAAGAAAACCGCCGTTTGAGCCTTGGTCACAAACAGTTGGAGGAGAATCCTTGGAACGCTATCGAAGGTCAGTTTGCTGCCGACACCGTTCACGAGGGTGCGATCACCGAGATCACCGACAAGGGTGCTGTGGTATCGCTGGGCGAGAATATCGAAGGATTTGTTCCTACGCGTCACATGAACAAAGAGGACGGATCGACCCCCAAAGTGGGCGATACGCTTGAGTTCAAAGTGCTTGAGTTCTCGAAGGCTACAAAGCGCATTACCCTCTCGCACGCTCGTATGTACGAGGAGGCTCGCAAAGCTGAGTACGCATCGGAGAAGGCTGACAAACGTGCAGCTGCTGACGCTACAAAGTCTACGGTGAAGAAGATCAACGCTTCGGTCGAGAAGACGACGTTGGGCGACATCCCCGGACTTTCGGGTCTCTCGGCGCTGAAGGCTTCTATGGAGGCTGCTGAGGCTGAGGAGAAACCCAAAGCTGCGAAGAAAGCTAAAGAGGAGTAATTCGAAACACGGGAGCAAGGTAACTTGCTTTATATGAATGAAGGTCGGACTTTTACAGTCCGACCTTCTTTGTTAATGAACCCTACTGGCGGGTGCGTCGGGCTGCGTGGCATACGAGCGCAGGACAAGTGCTACCCCCGCAAAGATCACCACGGCGCAACAGAGGGTGTCAAAATGCAGTCGATCCAGCCCCATTGCCACCGAAAGGGTGATCGCCAAGAGCGGCTGAAGGTAGGTGTAGATGCTTGTCACGGTGGGTTGCACGTGCTTCAAAGCGTAGTTGAGCATTAGGTTGGGCAGGTAGGTGGGGATGATCAGCACGAAAAGCGTGGCGAAAAGTGCGCGTTCATTGCCGATGATTGCTGCGTAATCGGTGTGGAGAATCTCCTTGAATCCGAAGGGTAACGCCGCGATTGCCGCTGTGCAGTAGAGCCAGCGCAGCACGGTGGTGATCTTGTATTTGGCGATCAACTGCTTGAACCACACCATGTAAAGAGAGGTGGTGCAGGCGCATAAAAAAATCAATACGTTTCCTATGAGGTGCGAATTTGTGTGTGCTGTCGTGCCGCCCGTGAAGATCACTGCCACCGCACCACCCATGCCCAACAGCAACCCCGCCACCTTGAGCCGCGTGAAGTGGTCGATGCCGATCGCCACGGAGGTGAGCAGCACGATGAGCGGAACCACCGTGTCGATGATCGAGCCGTCGATCGGGGAGGTCATCGAGAGTCCATACATGATGAAGACCTTGCGCAACACCCCGATCAGCAGTGCCGCCCCGATCAGTTTTCGCATATCGGCGCGAGCAATCGGCTCGACCTTCTGCCAAAGCAGCGGCACGAGCGAGAGGAGCGCCGTGACGATGAGCGACCCAGAGATCATCGCCATGGGGTGGACGTAGCGCGGCAGCACAATATTGTAAAATGGGTAGTCCATTGCCCACAGTATATTGCACACCAACAGTGCAATATGCGGTAAATACCTCTTCATAGTCGACCTCTAAGTGTTTGCATGATTGGTGCAAAAACAAAAACAGTGCCGCTCTGTGGGGCTTCGGTAGACTTGGGGATCGTCGTGAGGGCGTTGCTGCTGCTTGCGGGGTTTTGTGGGTGATTCAAAAAAAGGGCGCACCGTTGCGGTGCGCCCTCGTTGTGTGAATAGTGGAGGCTATTTTGCCTTTTCCATCTCCACCGTGAAGTGGCGCAGGATGGGCGCCTCGAAGGTGATGTGGTAGCCCGAAGTGATCGTGTTGCGGCGCTCGTAGATGTTGCGGCAAGCGGCGGCAATCACGCGGATGTGGTTGTCGGTGTATACGCGGCGCGGAATGGCGAGGCGCAGTAACTCCAACTTCGGATAGCGGTTCTCGTGCGTGTCGGGATCGCGGTCGGCGAGGATCGAGCCGATCTCCACGCCGCGGATGCCTGCTTCGAGGTACAATTCTACGCCGAGAGTTTGGGCGATGAACTGCTCTTTGGGCAGGTTAGGCAGCACTTTTTTGGCGTCGATGAAGATCGCGTGACCACCCGCAGGACGTTGGTAAGGCACTCCGTACTCGTCGAGCAGGTCGCCCAGCAGTTTCACTTGGCGGATACGTGCATCTAACTGCTCGTACTCCGTATTCTCGTCCAGACCCACAGCCAGCGCATCCATATCGCGACCCGACATACCTCCGTAGGTCAGGTAACCTTCGTACATGATGCTGAACTGCATGGCTTTACGATAGAGAGCCTCGGAGCGCATTGCCACAAAGCCACCCATGTTGACCACGCCGTCTTTCTTCGCCGAAATGGTCATCAGGTCGGCGTATGTGTAGGTTTCGCGGACGATCTCTTTGATTGATTTATTCTCGTAGCCTTTTTCGCGGGTCTTGATGAAGTAGGCGTTTTCGGCAAAACGTGCCGAGTCGATCAACACGGGGATGCCATATTTGCGGCACAACTCGGCGGTCTCGCGGATGTTGCGCATCGAAACGGGCTGTCCACCTGCGGTGTTGTTGGTGATCGTCAGCACGACGCAAGGGATCTTCTCTTTGGGGTTCTCTTTGAACACTTTCTCCAACTTTTCAAGATCCATTTCGCCCTTGAATGGCAGCTCTTTCTGTGTGTCGGCGGCAGCGTCGATGGTACAGTCGATTGCGTGGCAATGGCGGAATTCGATGTGTCCTTTGGTGGTGTCGAAGTGCGAGTTTCCCGGCACGATGTCACCCGCTTTGAGCATTGCCGAGAATATAACGTTCTCAGCAGCACGACCTTGGTGTGTTGGCAGGAAGAAAGGCATATCGAAAATGCGGTTGATCATCTCTTTCAGGCGGAAGAACGATGTTGCGCCGGCATAGCTCTCGTCGCCAGTCATCATTGCGCCCCATTGACGGTCGCTCATTGAGCCGGTTCCCGAATCGGTTAGCAGGTCGATAGTGACCTGTTCGCTGCGTAGTTTGAAAAGATTGTAGCTTGCTTCACGGATCCATACTTCGCGCTCGGCGCGTGTGGAGGTGCGGATGGCTTCCGTCATCTTGATTTTGTAAGGCTCTGAATAGGGTAATTCCATGATATAAAATGTTTTAATGTTGGTTAAGTCTAAATCGATTTATTCAAAAATACAAATAATTTTCTAGATAAAACAAATTTAGGTACTATATTTGCTCATTCTATCGAAAATATTTTTAACTTGCTGCATTATGAAAAAATATCGTTGCACTGTTTGTGAGTATATTTACGATCCTGTGCTGGGTGATCCCGAAAATGGAATCTCTGCGGGGACGGAATTTGACGACCTGCCCGAGGGGTGGATCTGCCCCGTCTGCGGCGAAGGTAAATGGGCTTTCGAGCCAATAAATTAATTTATTAATCATGTATGCAATCTTAACATCTATTCTAATTTTCTCATCGATCATGACAACTGACACCGCAACTCAGGTACGCTTCACACCGCAGGATCTACCCTATGCGTATGATGCGCTTGCGCCCTACGTCTCCGAGGAGACTCTGCGCTTTCACCACGACAAACACTATGTGGGTTATGTCGCCAAGCTCAACGAACTGCTCATCGACAGCCCCTTTGCTGGGCAGCCACTGGAGGATATCATCCTCTCGGCGGGAGGTCCGCTCTACAACAATGCCGCACAGGCTTGGAACCACGCCTTCCTTTTTAGCAGCCTTGCGTCCAAGCCTCAGATGACTCCGACGGGGAAATTCCTCGATGCGATCAACAAATATTTTGGCTCTTTCGACCAGATGAAGGCGGAGATGACACGTGCTTGCACGGCACTTTTTGGTTCAGGCTGGGTGTGGCTTGTGGAGGATAAGGCGGGTCGCTTGGCGATCATGAGCGAGCCAAATGCGGGCAACCCGCTGCGTTACCATATGCGCCCGCTGCTCTGCATCGACGTTTGGGAACACGCCTACTACATCGACTATCGCAATCGCCGCGCCGACGCTGTGGCTGCGTGGTGGAACGTGATCGACTGGCGTGTTGTGCAACAACGCTTCGAAGCGAAATAGGAACCACCGCTATAAAACACAAAGTGCTGCCGTTCAGATGAAGGGCAGCACTTTGTGTTTGTTGTGTTTTACAGATGTTCGAGTGTGTAGTCGACCATTTTTTGGCGCACGTTGCGCGTGTCTGTGGGGAGCATCGAGTGGTTCTGATCCGCATAGATCATCATGTCGTAGCTCTTCTCCTCGTAGTTTAGCGCGCGTGTCATCTCGATCGTATTTTGGAAGTGGACGTTGTCGTCCGCCGTACCGTGGATGATGAGCAGGCGCGTTTTCGTGTCGTCAAATTGTTTGGCAAAGTGAATTGGCGAGTTGTCGTCATAGCCTGTGGGGTTCTCCTGCGGCAGGTTGTTGTACAGCTCGGTGTAGATCGAGTCGTAGTAGCGCCACGAGGTGACGGGAGCGACGGCAATCACCATTTTGAACAGCCCGTTGCTCTTCATGGCGCAGTTCAGTGCCATGAATCCGCCATACGACCACCCGAAGATGCCGATGCGTGCGGCATCCACATAGGGTTGCGCAGCCATGTAGCGCGCCGTAGAAAATTGATCTTCCACCTCCAGTGCGCCCAACTTGCCGTAGGTGCGTTTCTTGAACTCCTCGTTGCGGAAGCCCGTGCCGCGACCGTCGGCGCAGACCACGATGTAGCCCGCATCGACCACTGCGTCCTCCCAATCGAGCGACCAGCGATCGAGAACCTGTTGCGATCCGGGACCCGAATACTGCGTCATCAGCACGGGATAGCGCTTGGTGGGGTCGAAGTTGCGCGGACGCATCATCCACGCATTCAGCACATCACCCCGTTCGGTGGTGAAGGTGAAGAACTCTTTGACGGGGCGGTTCTCTTTGGCTAACTCACCACGCAACTCGGCATTGTCAGCGAGTGTGCGCACGTGTTTGCCCTCGCCCGTGCAGACCTCGATCTGGTTGGGGGTCGAAGCGTTCGAGAAGGTTGAGATGTAGTATTTCATCCCTTGGCTTGGGGCAATGGCGTAGAAACCCTCGCCCGTAGTGAGACGTCGTTTGTTTTTGCCGTCCATGCCGATGCTGTACAGGTTGCGACGCAGGGGCGAAGTCTCGGTCGAGAGATAGTAGATCTTTTTGCCCGTCACAGCCACTAAATCGGTAACATTCCACGCGCCTTGCGTGATTGGGTGAAGCAATCCTTTTGTGACGCTATATAGATATAGGTGCATCTGCCCTTTCGAGGTCTCCTCGCGCACCACGAAACGATCGGCATCGAGGAAGGTGATCGTCGAGGCGGTCGTGCGGTCGATGTATTTGGGCGAGCGCTCGTCGTAGATCACGCGCTGCGTACCGTCGGCGTTGCACAGCACCACTTCGAAGTGGTTTTGCTGGCGATTGAGGCGATAGAAATAGAGCCGTCCGTCGGGTGTCCAGCCGATGTGAGGGATGTATTGATTGCGCTCGGTGCCCGTGTCGATGTGGGTGCGTGTGCCGCTGGCGATGTCGTACAGCCACACTTCGACCACCGAGTTTGCACCGCCCGCCTTGGGGTATTTGAACGAGAAGGCTTTGTTGTAAAGGG
>JAVXFC010000029.1:0-16990 GCA_036658095.1 Alistipes sp.
TATAAATGATGCAAATATAATAAAACCAAACGGTTATAGCGATTTCACGCACCATTTTGACCATTAAGCCGACTATCTAAACTTTTTGCTTGAAATTTTATCCCTCCACCGACTTTTTACATTGATCCAAAGTTAGCACATTGGTACGAAAAGGTGGAAAGACTCAATTGTAAGTTCTTTAATTCGGTGATCGCCACAATGCAGAACAACTACGCTACGATAGTAAACTACTTTGAGAAGCGTTCTACAAATGCCTCTGCCGAATCGTTCAACGCTAAAGTTAAAGCGTTTCGTGCTCAGTTTCGTGGTGTCAGAGACATACCGTTCTTCATATTCAGACTCGCTAAAATTCTCGCCTAAAATCTACTCACCAACAAGAATTACGGATTGATCCACTATTTACTGTAAGTATTTTGATATATCTACAAAAAAAAGACCATAAATCACGGAAACCCGTAGATTTATAGTCTTTTTCTGGAGCGGTGCGCAGGGGACTCGAACCCCTGACCCCGTGCGTGACAGGCACGTATTCTAACCGACTGAACTAGCGCACCGTTTTGTTGATTGCGATTGCAAAGGTAATACAAAAATCACAAACTCCAAATTTTTTTATCACTTTTTGAAGAAAGAAAATTGCACACTTCCGTAACTTCTTAATTGCCAGAACTCAGCTCGCGAAGAAAAATCTTTGCGATCGGAGTGTTCGAAGATGAAAACACCCTCTGGTCGCAGCAAATCGCCATCCAAGACCATGCGGACGATCTCATCACTACCCTCCAAATCGTAGGGAGCATCTGAAAAAATGAGATCAAATTGTTTTGGACAGCTTTTCAAATAGAGAAATGCGTTCGCCTTGACCGCATAAAAATTCTCTATGCCCAGCTGATGTGCCGTCTCCCGAATGAAATTGTAATGCACCGCATTAATCTCCACGGCCGTGACACTCCGCGCCCCGCGCGAGGCAAATTCATAGCTGATAGACCCCGTGCCAGCAAATAGATCGAGTACATCACACTCCTCGAAATCGACAAAGTTGTTCAGCACGTTGAACAGGTTCTCCTTCGCAAAGTCTGTTGTGGGACGCGCCCGCAGGTTGCGAGGGGGTGTGATAGCTCGTCCGCGATATTTACCGCTGATTATTCGCATTGTATTTGTTTGAAGTAGGAACGGATCATTTTCATGGTTTTCTTGCTCTCCTCGCCCGTTATGTGGGCCACGAAAGTCGATAAGGCAAACTCCTTGCCGAGTTGCTCGATGTAGTAGATCACGTCGGCTTCCGTCGGGGCGCTCACCACCTCGGCAAAGCGCAGTGTGCGGTCGTATACCTTTATATATAGCAGTTCATCCACCCGATAGAGCCACACACTGGGCATATCATCATTTGAAGCCCCAAGCAGCGGTGTGGTGAATTGCGCCCGATCGCCATATCGACCGCGCAAAGTCTCAACGCAGGTCGTATCGGCAGCCATGACGGCAACCACGGGTTCATTCGGGTCGGACCACACGGGCGTCTCCGTTGCGAGGCACGCCACCCCTGCCAGACGGAGGTAGTCAGCGGCCAATGCGGCATCAAACTCCTCACGCGGGATGAGCAACGTTTTGTGGGTCAGCACCACGAACCTCACCGATTCGGAGGCTGGCAGCGTGTCGACGCTACCCAAGGTATCCACCGAAAAAGAATGTCCACTCCGCTTGAGCTGAATGGACATTCCTTTTATGGTGACTGAAGGGTTAGTCTTCCCAGTTACCTGCTTCATTGTTTGCGGCTGTTTGGCTACCGAACATCACACCCGGATAACGGCTGAAATTGTTCACGTCGTCGTCAATCAGGTTGATGATCTCTTGTTTGTAAACGACCGTATCAAGGAATAATTTGTAGGGCGCGCGGCACTCGACCACAGGCACCGATACGTTGCCCGTAACGACCATGCCAGCCGTCAGCAAGAACTCCGTCTTGTTATCCGTGAAAGGAATGTAGCGAAGCTCGCGAACTTGTTTCTCGGTCAGTTTGCGCGGGGCAAAGAGCGTGTCGATCACCGCCACGCGGAAGGTCTCGACGTTCTTGCGACCCAGTTTCTGGAGAGCAGCCAAAGCCAATGAGTCGTCCTCATCGACCAATTTGCGCTCCATGGTGATGCTGTCTTGCAAGATGAAGTTAGCAAGCGTGTCGAAATCGCCCGTAAAGCGCTTGTATTTGATCTTGTATGCACGCTCTGCGGCACGCAGATCCTTAATACGTTCGATAACGGCAGCCTTTTTTTCTTTCATCTCGTCTTCGAATTTAATCGGTGTCGAGATTTGGTGATAGATCACCCACACCAACGCGATGATGGCGACTGCAAGGATAATTTGAATAATTTTCTTTCCCATTCTGAGTATTTATTATTAAGTTTGTACAAATTAAATAAGCCGATGCTTAATACACGTATTGCGACCCAAATTTACACTAAAATTTGTTTCGAAGCAACTCTTGGTCAAAAAAAAATCATAGAAAAATTATCCGACTACATTGCGGACGATGATTTTACTAAAATATTTGTGCTAAATGGCTATGCCGGGACGGGAAAAACAACCCTTATTGCCGCTTTAGTTGAAGCGCTCAAAGACCTGCAAATCAAAACAGTACTTCTTGCACCTACGGGGCGAGCAGCTAAAGTGCTGGCGCAATATTCGGGACAAAAGGCACTCACCATTCATAAACGCATTTATCGTCAACGCACCAACGCCGATTACGAGTCAAAATTCTCTTTGAATCTCAATACCGAGAAAAACGCCCTATTTATTGTCGACGAGGCGTCGATGCTTTCCAACGCCACGGGCGACGGCGCGCTATTCGGCAGCGGCGCCTTGCTCTCCGATTTGGTGCAATATGTGCGCAGTGGGCATGAATGTCGTCTGATCTTGGTGGGTGATAGTGCGCAGCTGCCTCCCGTGGGAGCGGACAACAGCCCCGCATTGGAACCTGCCGAGGTGCGTGCTTATGGCGAACCCGTCTACGAGACGCTCGACGAGGTGGTGCGGCAAGAGGCGCAGTCAGGAATTCTCTTTAATGCCACACTGGTGCGCTGTATGCTCGAAAATGGGATCTATGCCATCCCCCACTTCGAGATGAAATTCCCCGACATAGAGGCGGTGACGGGAGGTGAGTTTCTGGAAAAATTGCAGGATTGCTACGGACGCTATGGGCGCAGCGAGACCATTGTGGTCACCCGATCGAACAAGCGTGCGAATCGCTATAACGAAGGTATCAGGCGGAATGTATTGAGTGCCGAAGAGGAGATCGAAAGTGGTGATATGCTGATGATTGTAAAGAACAACTACTTCTTTACTGAACATACCGAGGAGTGTCCGATGCACTTCATTGCCAACGGCGATATTGCCCAATTACGCAAGATCCGCCGCTTTGAGGAGTTCTATGGCTTCCGTTTTGCGAGCGCCCTGCTCTCGTTTGGTGATTACGATGACACGGAGATTGAGTGCAAAATTTTGCTCGACACCCTTGCATCCGAGTCGCCGTCGCTCACGCGAGACGAGTCGTCGCGCTTGTTTTACGAGGTCGAAAAAGATTACACGGAGATCAAAAGCAAACTCAAACGGTTCAAAGAAATACGTGAAAATCAGCATTTTAACGCCCTTCAGATCAAATTTGCCTACGCCGTCACCTGCCACAAAGCGCAGGGCGGACAATGGAAGGCGGTTTTTGTCGATCGCTGCTTATTTGGCGACGAACCGATGACCAAAGACATGATGCGCTGGCTCTACACGGCACTCACGCGTGCCACCGAAAAATTATACCTTGTCAACTTCGACGAACGATTCTATGAATAGTGAACTACATCCGCTCGAACCATTCCTGCCCGCGGAGGCTAAATTGCTGATGCTTGGCAGCTTCCCGCCCCAACGCAAGCGGTGGAGCATGGATTTTTACTATCCCAATCTGCAAAACGATATGTGGCGCATCGTCGGGTATCTGTTTTTTGACGACAAAACACATTTTTTGACGCCCGATCTCCGCCACTTCGATCGCGAGCGTATCATGGCTTTTTGTGCGCAGAGAGGCATCGCCATGTACGACACAGCGGTCGAAGTGATCCGTTTGAAAAACAATGCTTCAGACAACTCACTTCAAGTGGTGCGAGAAGTAGATCTCGCTGCCCTACTGGCGCGTATTCCTGCTTGTTGCACGGTGGTCACGACGGGTCAGAAGGCGACTGACACCCTGCGTGCCGTCACGGCGTGTGGCGAACCTCTGGTCGGCGGCAGCGTCGACTTTGTCTATGCCGAGCGCGCCATGCGACTCTTTCGAATGCCCTCGTCCTCGCGTGCTTATCCGCGTTCGGTGGAGTGGAAATCCGACTACTATCGGGTGTTATTCACCGCGTGCGGGATGTTGTAAAAATGGAGGTATCTATCGAATATTTCTAATTTTATGGCTATATTTGCATGAATTTGACCGACGATAATGACGATAGAAAAAAAATATGTTGAGACACCGCTCATGAAGCAGTATTACGCCGTCAAGGCGGTGCATCCCGATGCGGTGCTGCTGTTTCGCGTGGGCGATTTTTACGAGACTTTTGGCGACGACGCCATAAAAGCCAGCGGAATATTGGGCATCACCTTGACCCGTCGTGCCAATGGATCAGGTACTTACGTCGAATTGGCGGGGTTTCCCTACCATGCCATCGACACCTACCTCCCCAAGTTGGTTCGCGCAGGCGAGCGCGTAGCAATCTGTGAACAGCTCGAAGATCCCAAGTCGGTCAAGGGGTTGGTCAAACGCGGCATCATCGAGCTGGTTACCCCCGGTGTTGTGTTGGGTGACAGCATCTTAGCCAACAAAGAAAACACTTACCTCGCTTCGGTTTACTTTGGTCGCCAATCGACAGGCGTCGCTTTTCTCGACATTTCGACAGGTGAATTTTACGTCGCCGAAGGATCCGACAGTTATGTGGACAAACTCATCTCGAACTTTGCGCCCAAGGAGATCATCTACCAACGCGGCTTTGACGATCGTTTTTCGGGGGCATTTGGGGCGAAACACTATACTTATAGGCTCGACGAATGGGTCTTCTCGGAGGATGTGAACCGCGAAAAACTCTGCAAACAATTCAACACACATTCGCTCAAAGGCTTCGGAATAGACCACCTTTCGAGCGGAATTTCTGCCGCAGGATCCATTCTCTATTACCTTGAATTCACAGAGCATAAGGAGATTAGCCATATTGCCTCCATTGCCCGCATCGACCAAAATGACTATGTGTGGGTCGACAAATTCACCATTCGCAATCTCGAGCTTTTCTCGTCGAACGGCTCGCGCGAGAAGTGCGGATTTGCCGATGTGATCGACCGCACGCTGACCCCCATGGGCGGGCGGCTACTCAAGCGCTGGATCGCCATGCCGATCATGGATGTGGCAAAGATCAACCAACGGCTGGATGTGGTGGAGCGCCTAACCGCTGAACCTGAACTTGCAGAGGCCATTCGCGAGCAAGCATCGTTGGTGGGCGATTTGGAACGCATCGGATCGCGCATTGCCGCCGCACGCGTGGTGCCGCGCGAGTTGGTACAGCTGAAAAATTCATTGGGCGCTATCGAACTATTGAAAGCTATCATGGAATCGACGGCGGACGATATGTTGCACTTGCTGGCTTCAAATATCGACCCATTATGTGCTGTGCGCGAGCGTATTGCGCACGACGTCTACCCCGATCCGCAGAACAATCAGATACAGCGCGGCGGCGTGATTGCCGACGGGGTCAATGCCGAATTGGACGACCTGCGACGCATCGCTCTTCACGGCAAAGATGTGCTGATGCAAATCCAACAACGCGAGAGCGAATTGACGGGCATCCCGTCGTTGAAAATTAGCTTTAACAACGTCTTTGGCTACTACATCGAGGTGCGTAACGCCCACAAAGACAAGGTTCCAGAGACATGGATCCGTAAACAAACGCTGACCACAGCCGAGCGCTACATCACCGCCGAGCTAAAAGAATACGAGGAAAAAATCCTTGGCGCCGAGGAGAAGATGCTCGTCATCGAGCAGCGCATCTACAACGAGTTGATGCTCTTCGTGTCACAGTCGCTCACCACGCTTCAGCGCGATGCTTCGATTGTGGCGCGTATCGACTGCCTGCAATCCTTCGCCCGCATCGCTTGTGAACGTCGCTATGTGCGCCCTGTACTCGATACGGGTACGCGCATCGAGATCAAGCAGGGACGTCATCCCGTGATCGAAACGCTGATGCCTGTGGGTGAGGAATACATCCCCAACGATGTGATGCTGGATGATAAAGAGCAGCAGATCATGATGATAACAGGTCCCAATATGTCGGGAAAATCGGCTTTGCTGCGTCAAACGGCGCTCATCATCCTCATGGCGCAAATGGGGTCGTTCGTTCCTGCCGAGGCAGCGCATATCGGCGTAGTGGACAAGATTTTCACCCGCGTCGGGGCATCGGACAACATCTCGCAAGGCGAATCGACCTTCATGGTCGAGATGCTCGAATCGGCGAGCATTCTGAATAATATCTCCGACCGCAGCATCGTGCTGCTCGACGAAATTGGGCGCGGCACAAGCACCTACGACGGCATTTCGATCGCATGGGCAATGGTCGAATACCTTCACAACCACCCCACTGCGCGCGCCAAAACACTCTTTGCCACCCACTATCACGAGTTGAACGAAATGGAACAGATGTGTCCGCGCGTGAAGAATTACCACGTGAGTGTCAAGGAGGTAGACAACACAATCGTCTTCCTACGCAAGCTCGCACGCGGAGGTACCGAACACTCCTTTGGTATCCACGTGGCGCGCATGGCGGGTATGCCCGCGGCGATCGTCACGCGTGCCGACGAAATCCTGCGCAACCTCGAATTGGTCTACGGCAACAACGAAATTGTCCCCAGCAAGAGTCCGAAAAATCGCGGCAAGAGCAGTGCTGCCACGGTGAAAGAGGCTGCTACACAAGCAAATATGCAACTTTCCATGTTCCAATTAGACGATCCTGTGCTGATTCAAATTCGCGACCAGATCAAAGGGTTGGATCTCAATACGCTGACCCCGATCGAGGCACTCAACAAACTCAATGAAATCAAAAAAATAACAGGTCTATGATAGGACCTTTTGAATACGATGAACTAACCATCTACACAACGCGCGACACAACAACGGGTGGTTGGATCGAGGTGGGGCAAGCCATGAAGGAGGGAAAATCGTATCGTTTCACATTACGCTCAGCCAAAGCACAATAGACCATCGCCATTACCCTTCGTAGCCCGTATCTTCGATGCGGTGTGCTTGGTCGTTGGCTGCCGCGACAGCGAGCAGATCGCAACGGTTATTTTCCACCGTGTCGGCATGACCTTTGACCCATATAAACTTCACATGGTGACGACGATAGGCGCGCAAAAAGCGCATCCAAAGGTCTGGGTTTTTCTTGCCAGCATACTGTTTTTTCTCCCAGCCAAAGAGCCACCCCTTCGACACCGCGTCGACCACGTATTTCGAGTCGGAGTAGATCGTCACGTCGCTCCCCTCGAATTTCAATATTTCGAGTGCCGCGCACACCCCCATGAGTTCCATGCGATTGTTGGTCGTGCGGCGAAATCCTTGCGAGAGTTCCTTGCGAAATTGACCCGAAATCAACACCGCGCCGTAGCCCCCCGGACCCGGATTGCCCAGTGCCGAACCGTCGGTATAGACTGTGATTGCTGGCACTATTTCAGAGCTTGAAGTTGCTCTTTGATCGCAGCGATTTTCGCCTCGGCATCTGCCTGTTTCGCACGCTCCACGGCAACGACTTTTTCGGGTGCGGAGGTCACAAAACGCTCATTCGAGAGTTTTTTCATCACGCTCGTCAAAAATCCTTGGTTATATGCCAACTCCTCGGTGAGCTTTTTACGTTCGGCATCGACGTCGATTTTACCCTCCATGGGGACAAAATACTGCGTCGTCTTGACCATGAACGCCGCTGCCGTGGGATCTTTTTCGGTTGCAGGTTCAATCGCAGCAAGATTCGCCATTTTCAGCACGACGGGGGCAAACTCAGCTGGATAATTCTCGTCCACCAACACACGCAAAGTTAAGATCTCTTTTTGTGGTAAGTTCTTCTGGTTACGGATGTTACGCACCGACGAAACAATCTCCTTCACCAGTTCGAAACGCGCCAACATCGCCTCGTCCACCGCGCCCATTTGGGGCATCGGAGCCACCATGATCGACTCATTGACTTTGCGTGCCGTCAAATCCTGCCAGATCTCCTCGGTCACGAAAGGCATGAAGGGGTGCAAGACGCGCATCAGCGCATCGAAGAACAATTTTGTAGATGTAAGTGTCTTTTCATCAATGGGTTGTCCATATGCAGGCTTCACCATTTCGAGGTACAAACCGCTGAAATCGTCCCAGAAAAGTTTATAAGCGGACATCAGTGCCTCCGAGATGCGATACGCCTTGAAATTATCGTCGATTTCGCACAAGGTGCGGTTCAATGTATGTTCGAACCACGCCACCGATAAGCGATTATTCTCGCTCTGCGTGAGGGTGTTATCTATGCTCCAACCATTCAACAAACGGTAGGCATTCCAAATTTTATTGCCAAAATTACGTCCCTGCTCACACAACCCCTCGTCGAACATCACGTCGTTGCCCGCCGACGAGGAGAGTAACATCGCCACACGCGTACCGTCGGCGCCATATTGGGCAATCAGGTCGAGCGGATCGGGCGAGTTGCCCAGCTGTTTCGACATCTTGCGCCCCAACTTATCGCGCACGATACCTGTGAAATAGACGTTGCTAAAGGGCTTTTCGCCGCGGAATTCGTAGCCCGCCATGATCATGCGCGCCACCCAGAAAAAGATGATGTCGGGGGCGGTCACCAGATCGTTCGTCGGATAGTAGTAGTTGATCTCGGCATTGTCGGGATGACGAATGCCGTCGAAGACCGAAATGGGCCACAGCCACGACGAAAACCACGTGTCAAGCACATCCTCATCCTGACGTAGATCACTCAGCTGAAGGGTGTTATCGCCCGTTTTGGCGCGTGCTTTTTCGAGTGCCGCCGCCGCCGTCTCCGCCACCACAAAGCCCCCTTTGGGGAGGTAGTAAGCGGGGATTTGCTGTCCCCACCACAGCTGACGCGAGATGCACCAATCTTTGATGTTCTCCATCCAGTGGCGGTAGGTATTTTTATTTTTTTCGGGAACGAAGCGAATCACATCCTCCAGCACCGCTTTCGTGGCGGGCTTAGCGATGTCGGTCATTGCCATGAACCATTGCATCGAAAGTTTGGGTTCAATCGCTACTCCCGTACGCTCCGAATAGCCCACATTGTTCGTGTAATCTTCGGTTTTTTCGAGCAGTCCCGCAGCATCTAACTCCTTCTCTATCTGCTTGCGAACCACGAAGCGATCCACGCCGACGTACATTCCAACTTTGTCGTTGATCGTGCCGTCGTCGTTGAAGATGTCGATCACCTCCAAATTGTATTTCTCGCCCAACATATAGTCGTTCACGTCGTGCGCTGGGGTCACCTTGAGCGCCCCCGTACCGAACTCAATATCCACATATTCGTCGCGGATCACGGGAATCGAACGCCCCACTAACGGCACGATGACGCGCGCATCCTGTGGCAGAAAATCGTAACGTGGGTCGTTCGGATTGACGCACAACGCCGTGTCGCCCAAAATGGTTTCGGGGCGCGTGGTGGCTACAATGATCTGACGATCAGAACCTTCAATCTTATAACGCAAGTAGAATAATTTGCCATGCGACTCTTTGAAAACCACCTCCTCGTCCGAGAGGGCTGTTTTTGCCGAAGGATCCCAGTTGACCATGCGCACACCGCGATAGATCTTGCCTTTTTCGTACAAATCGCAGAATACTTTGAGGACACTTTCGGTGCGTGTATCGTCCATCGTGAAGCAGGTACGATCCCAATCGCACGAAGCGCCTAATGTGCGTAATTGTTTGAGAATCACACCACCATACTTTTCTTTCCACTCCCATGCGTGGTGCAGAAACTCCTCACGCGTGAGCGACGATTTCTCGATACCCTGCTCCTTGAGCTGCGCTACGACCTTTGCCTCCGTAGCAATCGAGGCGTGATCCATGCCCGGCACCCAGCACGCATTGTGACCCGTCATGCGGGCGCGGCGCACCAGCACATCTTGCAGTGTATTGTTGAGCATATGCCCCATGTGGAGCATACCTGTCACATTGGGGGGCGGGATAACAATGGTATAAGGTTCGCGAGCGTCAGGCTCGGAGTGAAAAAGGCGGTTTTTGATCCAATATTCGTACCATTTCGCCTCAATCTCCTGCGGCGCGTATTTATCAGCAATCTGCATAGCGTATTCTTTGTTTTCGATTTGCCGCAAAGGTACAAAATAATCTCTAAATTTCAATGTTTTTAGCGACGGCAGATCGCCCGAAAATCGCAATATTCGCACGTGGCGACATCGTCGCACGGTCGAAAGGGAATCGCAGGATCGTAAATTTCCGCTAAGGTGCGGCGTACATAATCTTCAAACTCCTCTTTACAAGCCACATAACGCGTGTTTTCGGGATGTTCGCCGTTGACCACCTGCGGCGCATAGTCCGAACGGTGCATATCGCGCACGTAGTAGAGTGCAGGCTCCACGTCGCGCCCCTCAGTGTGGTGTAACATCATGGCATAGAGGTGTGTCTGCAACGTATTGGGTTGCCGCTCCTTGCCTTTGCCGTGGAACAACGCCTCGAAACCGACGAATTTCAGCAGGGACTTTCCTGTTTTGTAATCCACCACGCGCAACGCACCGTCGTCAAGCGAATCAATGCGATCAGCGCGTCCCGCAAACTGTATCGTCAGCGACCGATCGCCCACCTCGAACGGAAAGGCATAAGCGACCTCCTCCTCCACGCCGCGCACCGCAAAGGCGTCGTTCGCAGCATCGAAGCGCACCACCCCATTGCGAATGTATCGCGTCACAATATCTTTGACAATCAGTATATTACCCGTGTAATCGGCGTCTGCTACCTGTGCGTCGTGCAGGTAATTGGCATTGATCGCCTCCGCCACCGCACGCTCCACCTCGCCTTGGTTGACCAACGCCTGCAACAGTTCGGCAGGATGCGCTTGTCCCTTGACCTGCTCGTAGAGACGCTGCGCGGCATCGTGAAAAATCGTACCAAAGAGTGAGTTATCCACCTCGTCCGTCAAGTTGTTGTCGGCTTTGACACGTGCCACCGAGTAGAAATAAAACCTCAGCGGACAAGCTACATAGCGCGAAAAGGCAGTTGGAGAGAGGGTTGCCGCATCGTCAGCAGTCGTAAAACGAGCCAAAACACGCATCACATCCTCGTCTTTAGCGACCTCGATCGGCTGCTGCAACGTGCGGTTCACATCGACCCCGACTTCAATTTTGCGCAGCGCGATGCCACTTTCATACTCTAATTGATGAATGTAACGGCTCGGCTCACCCGTCGATTTATCGTCGGCATGCGCACAGTAGAGCATCCAAACGTTGCCCGCCCGCTGGATCAGCCGATAGAAATAGTAGGCAAAGACCCCCTCGTGGTGTTCGGGAGTGGGCAGCCCATATGCCATACGCAGATTGTAAGGGACAAAAGAGTTCTGCGAGAGGAGGTTTCCCGGAAAATTATCGTCATTCATCGAAAGGATCAGCACATTTTCGAAGTCGAGGTTGCGGGTTTCGAGGATGCCCATGACCTGCAACCCTTCGAGCGGCTCACCCACAAAGGGGATGCGTAAGGTTTGAAGCGTCCGACGCAGAAGCGATGAAAAAATTTCTGTTTTCATCTCCACATCGCACTCCATGAGTGAGTTACGCAATTTAGATATTTGTTCGGCAATAACCGCCAAAAATTCCACCCGACGGCGCGCATCGTCCCCATTGTAAGGCACACGCGCCACCGCAGTCACTACGCGCGTGAGGTATTCGGAGAGTTCACACCACCCTTCAACCGTCGAAAATACGAGCGTAAGCAACTCATTGCGAGCCAGTAGCATCCCGTCGACTGTGATGCGACGATTTTCGATGATCTCCTTTTGCAAAGCACCGATGATTGTCGGGTCATTCTCGGAAATATAGGGGTGCGCCAAGATGCCCGTCACATCGACATGATAGAACAAATTACGATCACCTTTGCGTCGGCTGTGTTTCTGCAACTCGATCAAGCGCTCGACGAACGTGTAGGCAAGACTCTGACGCAGAGGATATCCCATGGTCACATTCACCTGCCCCACCTCCTGCGGCAAGGCGTACAGCACGGGCAGCAGCAGATTTTCGTCGGTCAGCACAATGGCGGTCTCCTTGCCTAACTTGCGCGGTGTGCCGTCGGCATCGGGCAACATCAGCCCCTGCAAGATTTTCGCCACATATTTACATTGCACGGCATTCGACGAGGCGGCAACAGCGGTCAGCGACTTGGGTTGCCGCATACCCTCGTGCGCAATCGGGCCACGCGGAGGGAACATCCGCACATTCTCGCGAACAAAAAGTCCAGCTTCCTGCGCACGATCGTTATTATAATAGGTATCGTAGTCCCAATAGAAGTCGGTTTGGGCGTTGGTGGCGAGCCATTTGAAAAGTCGTTTTTCGCACTCCGAGAGGGCGTTGAAACCTGCAATCACGTAATGCCGCGATTTTGGAGGCTGATATTCCCCCGTCGCAAGTCGCTCGGCAGCTGTGCGTTGAATCATCCCCGCATAGGAAATACCCAGTTCAGCCAACCGCTCCTTGAAGCGGTGATAGATCGGTGCTAAGGTCTGCCAAACGGCCAAAAATTTTCGTTTCTCTTGTGAAAGGTCACCCTCACTCATCAAAGTAGACCAAAACGACCGAATAATGCGGAGTTGTTCGGGGGTGAGGTATGACACGTCAGCCTCCAACTCCTTCAGATCGGCGATGTTGCTGAAGAGCCGATCGGCATCAATCATATACTTGTCGATCGTGTCGAAGTCATTGAGCAACAGTTCGCCCCACGCATAGAATTTATCGAAAGGCTCGGCATGATATTGGGTGTAAACTTTATAGAGTTCGGTCACCAGCCGCACGCGGTCGCCCTCGCGCAACTGCGCAATTTCGCCCATCAAATCATCAATCGTGAGCCATTCGGGCTGCCACAGCGGACGATCGACGAGTGCCGACAGTGCATCGACAAAAAACAGACGCGCACGCCGAGACGGAAAAAGCACCGCCAATTCTGCGATGCCCGTTCCGTAGCGTTTGTATAAATCGGACGCTACCTCTCCCAAAAAGCCCTGCATGATCGACTAATCGACCTTTGTGATCTCACCGCCTGTGAAGCTTGCGCCGCCGCGAATGATCGCGGGATTGCCCATGTAGGTGATTTTAGCTCCTGTTGATGTTTTAGCATCAAAACGCTCTGTTGCATAAACCATTACCTGCGCACTATTCGAGGCGTCGACATACAGAGACATCACCTTGAGCTGTGTGGCATCGACTTTCGAGGTGGATGCTGTGAGTGTGAGGTAACGCGCCAAACCCGTCAGGGTCACACCACTCTTGCCCGACACCTCCAGATTCAGATCCACAATATCGAAGGCTGCGGTCATGACTGCCCCGCCGCCAATCGACATATCGAGCATCGTAGCCACAACGGGAGCATTGAACGATGCTACGGCGCCGATGATTTTTATGTTCGTTAATGTGTGGAAATAGACCTTGACGGTGGTGATTGTCGTCCGCTTGCTTTCAATCTTTTCGGAGATCGACAGCACGCTGTTTTTAACCTCGGCACGAAATTTCGAGGTGTACGACCCCTTCGTGTCATAGACGATGCGTGGAGCTTCCGTTTCAGCAATTTGTTCGAAGACAATGTTGAATGGACCGTTGGCATTGATCTCGGAGAATTCGGTCAGCCACAGGCTTTTCTCGCTGGTCTCCGTCGCGTTTTGAGCTTGCGCAATCACCGCACTGATGAGCAGTAAAGCGCTTAAAATCATTTTTTTCATAGATAGAGTATCGTTAAATTGGTGAGGACAAGATACGAATTTTTTTCGCTTCTTACACGTATATTCACCATTTATAACTATCTTTAGTCGATTTTAGACAACAAAACATGAGAGCAAAGATTCTGAATGCGAGTGCAGGGTCGGGTAAAACCTATCAATTGGCATATAAATATGTGCGCGACGTGATTGAGGAGCCTGATCGCTATCGACACATCCTTGCCGTGACCTTCACCAACAAGGCCACGGAGGAGATGAAGTCGCGCATTTTGGAACGCATACACGAATTGGCTGCCGACACATCGAGTGCCTACCTCGCAAGCTTGTGTACAGAGCTGCAACTCGATGCACAGACCGTACGCGAGCGGGCGCGCCGTGTGCAGTCGAAAATTCTACACGACTACTCGCACTTCACGATCCTCACCATTGATAAATTTTTTCAACGCATCCTGCGCGCCTTCATTCGTGAATTGGGCATCGCCCCCGACTACAACACCGAAATCGAAACGGAGTCGATCGTGGGGCGTAGTACCGATACATTAATCGAGCAGATAACGACCGATAATGAGCTGAAAAACTGGCTGTTGGCATTTGTCGAGGAGCGAATCGACGAGAGTAGCCGTTGGGATATTCGCGAGGGAATTCTCTCGCTGAGTGGCGAACTATTCAAAGAGCAAAATCGAGCCTCGCTAAGTATGGCACACTCCAAAGAGGAGCTGGGACGCTTGGTTGGCAAGGCTGCCGCGCAAGCCAAAAAACAGCAAGAGGAGATGCAGCAAATAGCTCAACAAGCCGTTGAGTTGATTGCCACTTCTGGATTGTCTGTCAACGACTTCCCAAATAAATCGACCAGCTTCGCTACCTATTTTTACAAGATTGCACAAGGCGAGATTTTATTGGGCGCTAAACGGGTGCAAAGCGCACGCTACGACGACGATGCGTGGGGCAAAGCGGGCAGCGCATCGCAACAGATACGCACTGCCTTACAACCGTTGTTGCAACAAATATGCGCCATGTACGACGACCACATTCGCTCGTGGAATACCGCCGCCCTGTTGCGTGAGAACTACCGCGGTTTTGCGCTCTTGTCGGATCTTTACACCAAAGTGCAACAGACTTGCAACGAGGAAAATACGATGCTCCTTTCGGAGACAAAATACATTCTTTCGGAGTTTATCGCCCACAACGACGCCCCCTTTATCTACGAAAAGGCTGGCACGCGTTTCGATCGCTTCATGATCGACGAATTTCAAGATACCTCAGCACGCGAGTGGGAAAATTTCCTGCCGTTGTTGCAAAATGCCATGGCACAAAGTGAGGATACCTCGGTGCTGTTGGTGGGCGACATCAAACAGTCGATCTACCGCTGGCGCGGAGGCGATTGGCGCATCTTGCATACCGAGGCACAGCACGCTTTGGGTGCCGAGGTGAGCAACCTGACCGAAAATTACCGTAGTTTGGCTGCGGTGGTCGACTTCAACAACCGCATCATTGGGCAGGCAGTCGCTGCGGACAATGCGCAACTCAACACGGTGCTAACCACAGCTGCCGAGACGGGAGGGCTACCGACGGAGATCACCGCAGCGCTTACCAACACCCTTGCCCACGCCTATCGGGGACACGAGCAGACCGCCGCCCGTCGCAGCGAAAACACGGGTTACGTGCGCATCGACACCTTCGACAAAGAGCCGCCACTGGTCGAGTGCATCTGTGAGGTGCTGGATCGCGGCTTCCGCCCGTGCGACATTTTAATATTAGTACGTACCAACACCGAAGGTATACGTGTGGCGGACACGTTGCTCGACTTCAAACAACAGAACACCGATCCGCACTACCGATTCGACGTGATGACCCAAGAGGCGCTGGTGGTGGGCAATGCCCCTGTGTGTGCTTTTATCGTCGCCGCTATGCGGCTCACACTCAACGCCGAAGAGACCATGAGCCGCGCAATCTACAACGGTTATCTGGGCAATCGTCGATACGACACCCCCCTCACCGAGGAGGAGATCCGCTTCTTCCGCTCGGTGCGTCTGCTCTCGCCCGAAGAGGCGTTCGAGCAGATTGTCATGTACCATAATTTGCAGCGACGAACCGAGGAGACCGCCTATCTGCAAGCCATACACGAGGCAATCATCCGCTTTAGCGCTCGCAAAACGTCCGACATCCCGCTGTTCCTGAAATGGTGGGACGAGACGGGCAGCGGGCAATCGCTGAGTGTGGAGCAGAGTGAAAATACGATCGGAATCATGACCATTCACAAGGCTAAAGGGTTGCAAAACAAGGTGGTAATCCTACCTAATTGCGCTTGGATGCTCGCCCCCAACGCCAGCAAACAACCCGTGGTTTGGGGTGAAGCGTTGGAGGAGGAGACCGCAAAGATTGGACGTTTCCCCGTACATTACAAGCAAAATCTCTCTACATCGCACTTCTCGGCGGAATATTACCGCGAACTGGTCTATACCCATGTCGACAACATCAACCTGCTCTACGTGGCGCTGACCCGTGCCGAGGAGGAGTTACATATCTTCATTCCACAGCACGCACACAACAAAGAACACGTTGGTGCTTTGATACTTGGCGGAATAACAACCACCCAAGACACCTGTGATTTATGTGGTTGTGCAGGGCGCTATACCGAAACGGAGACGGGCGTGATCTGCGAATTTGGCACCCCAGCCGCCCCTGCCTCGCAGAAAAAAGAGGGACCGCAAGCCCAACACGAGGTGTTGGAAGACTACCTCACCTCCGAAGCCAATCTTCGCCTACGACTGCCGTCGCAACGCTATTTCGACGCCGACACCGAAGCTGAATTGGCGCCGCGCAACCTCGGAATCCTGATGCACCGCGCCTTCGAGAGTGCCGATACCGAAGCCGACATCCACCGCGCAATCGACGAGATGCGCGCAGACGGCTACATTTCGGAGACGGAAGCGGCAGTTTTACGCGCCGCCATTGCGAAAGTTTTAGCGGAGACCGTTGCCCAAGAATGGTTTGGCGGCAACTGGGATCGCGTG
>JAVXFC010000030.1:0-16794 GCA_036658095.1 Alistipes sp.
CTTAAATACTATACATTTGTTTTGCAATGAATTTTATTTGTATAAATAATTGTAGATCTGTTTTTTACACTATCACCAACAACGATATTACGGGCGACAATTCAGACAGCCCCGTGATGAACACACAGGGCAATCTGATTGGCTTGGCATTCGACGGCAACCGCGAATCCCAGTTTATTACATGCGGATGATCTTCTCGGCGCGGTCGAAGGGGGGGAGGTCGGCGGGGGTGAAGTCGCTGTAACCTGACGCAATAGCGCAAAGAGCCTCGCAGTCAGCGGGTATGGGGAGGAATGTGCGCAGGAAGTCGATCGCCTTTTCGCCCGCGGGATTCTCCTTGGAGCGCGGTCGGTCGTTGATCTGCACCCAGCACGATGACAACCCTTCGTCGACGCACGCCAGCTGCAACACCGTGGCGGAAATCGCCGCATTCTCGCGCCATAAATCGACATTCGCCTCGCCCAGCACGAGGATCACCAACGAAGCGTTTTTCGCAAATCCCGATCCTGAGTCGCGCATCTCGGCTATTTGCTCGATCGCCGCGTGGTCGGTGACGATCAAAAAGTGGGTCGAACGCGTGTTTTTCGACGAGGGGGCAACGAGTGCTGCGTCCAACAGACGATCAATGACCTCCTGTGGCACGGTCCGATCGGAAAATTTACGCACACTGCGGCGCTTGTGTATAATCTCTTTGAATTCCATCGTAGCTTTTGTTTTTAAGTTTATTCAGCAAAAATAGTGAAAAAATGTTTATCTTTGACTCTCAAAAGAGAATTACAATGAGTAACTATAAATTGACCATAGCCCTGATCTACGATTTCGACGGCACGCTGGCGGCGGGCAATATGCAGGAGTACGATTTTATCCCTGCCGTGGGCAAGAGCAACAAGGAGTTCTGGCACGACGCCAACACCTTGGCCGAAGAGCAGGATGCCGACATGGTGCTGACCTACATGGCGCGCATGATTCAGGAGGCGAAGTCGAAGGGATTGTCACTCAAGCGCGAGGCTTTTCAGGAGTCGGGGCGCCATGTGACCCTCTTTCGTGGGGTGCGCGAGTGGTTTGGGCGGATCAACGACTACGGCGCAGCTCACAACATTAAAATTCTGCATTACATCAACTCGTCGGGGCTGAAGGAGATCATCGAGGGGACGGAAATCGCCCACGAATTTCGCAAGATTTATGCCTGCTCATTCCTCTACGACGTGGACGGCATCGCCTATTGGCCTGCCGTGGCGGTCAACTACACCAATAAAACACAATACATATTCAAGATCAACAAGGGGGTGGAGTCGGTCTTCGACAGCCAGTTGGTGAACCAATACATTCCCGAAAAAGAACGCCCTGTCCCTTTTCGCCACATGATCTACGTGGGCGACGGAACCACCGACATCCCCTGTATGCGGTTGGTGAAGAGTTCGGGTGGACACTCCATTGCGGTCTATAATCCCGATCAGAAAGCTGCGATCAAGGAGATGGGGCAGCTCATCCGCGACAACCGCGTGAGCCACGTCTGCCCTGCCGACTACTCGCCCAACGGCGAAATGGACGTCTTGGTGCGGACGATCATCGACAAAATTGACCTTGATCACAAGCTGGAACAATTAGAAGTTATCCGATCATGAAAATCATCTTTGCAACCAACAACGTTCACAAGTTAGCCGAAGTACAGTCCGTGTTGGGTTCTGATTTCAGCCTTGTGACCCCTATCAATGTGGCATTGACGAGGAGATCCCCGAAACACAGACCACGCTTGAGGGCAACGCCTCGCAGAAGGCACACTACATATACGACCGCACGCGACTCGACTGTTTTGCCGACGACACGGGGCTGGAGGTGACTGCATTGGGGGGCGCGCCGGGGGTTCATTCGGCACGCTACGCCACCAGTGGACACGACTTTGCAGCGAACAACCGCCTGCTGTTGAAGAATTTGGAAGGCGCTACGGATCGCAGCGCGCGCTTCCGCACCGTCATTTCGTTGATTCTCGATGGGGTGGAGCATCAGTTCGAAGGCATTGTCTCTGGGCGCATCATTGAACAAGAAACGGGTGACGAGGGGTTTGGTTACGACCCTCTATTTGTCCCCGACGGTTCGGATTGCACCTTCGCTCAAATGGGACTGGACGAGAAGAACAAGATCTCGCACCGCGCTCGCGCCGTACGGAAACTCGTCGACTATTTGCAGAAGTTGAATAAATAGGTTAATTTTGCCGTCCCTATGGAAGAAATTTATCATAAAGAGGAGCTTTTTGCCCCCGAAAAAATCGAACAACTCAAGAGCCACTACGCCGCAATTCTCGAATTGCTGGGCGAAGATCGCGATCGCGAAGGGCTGATCAAGACCCCCGAACGGGTCGCTAAAGCCATGGCTTTTTTGACCCAAGGCTACACCACCAACCCCTCGGAGATCCTCCGTTCGGCGATGTTCCGCGAGGAGTATCGTCAAATGGTGTTGGTCAAAGATATTGAGATCTACTCGCTTTGCGAGCATCATATGTTGCCCTTCTACGGCAAAGCGCACGTGGCATATATCCCCAACGGATACATCACTGGACTTTCGAAAGTGGCGCGCGTGGTGGAGTGTTTTGCCCGCCGCCTGCAAGTACAGGAGCGGCTGACGGTTCAGATCCGCGACTGCATTCAGGAGGCACTCAATCCGTTGGGTGTGGCGGTGGTGATCGAGGCAAGCCATATGTGTATGCAGATGCGAGGCGTCGAGAAACAAGGTTCGGCAACCACCACCTCTGCCTTCACGGGTATCTTCCTGAAGGACAACCGTACACGCGAAGAGTTCATGACGCTCATCTCGAACAAATACCGATAGGCGCCCCATGGAATCGGACATACTTCACGGTCTCAGCCCCGCACAACGCGAGGCGGTCATCAACTACGACGCTCCGTCGCTCATCATTGCGGGGGCAGGCTCGGGTAAAACACGCGTGCTGACCTCGCGCATCGCCTACATGATCGAGCAGGGGATAGCACCCTTCAACATCCTCGCCCTGACCTTCACCAACAAGGCGGCGGCACAGATGCGCGAGCGCATCGCCCAGATGATCCCCGACAACCGCAGCCACTACATCCGCATGGGAACTTTTCACTCGGTTTTTTCGCGTATTCTGCGCGAAAATGCCGCCAGTATCGGCTTCCCCGACTCGTTCACCATTTACGAGCCTTCGGCGTGTAAAACACTGATCAAGAGCATTGTCCGCGAGCTGCAACTTGCCGACGATAAATACAAACCCAACGTGATCGCCTCGCGCATCTCGTTTGCCAAAAACAGCCTTGTCACGCCGGGAGCCTACCTCGCCTCGACGATCTATGCCACGGAGGATCGGCGGATGCAAATCCCCGAATTTGGCAATATCTACAACATCTACTGTCAACGCTGCAAGCGCAACGGAGCAATGGATTTCGACGACCTGCTGCTGCAAACCAATATTCTGCTGCGGGACTGTCCCGAAGTGCTGGCGCGCTATCAGGAACAGTTTCACTACATCTTAGTGGATGAGTATCAGGATACAAACTACGCGCAATACGTCATCATCCGACGGCTCTCGCAGCACCACTCGAAGGTCTGCGTAGTGGGTGACGATGCCCAGTCGATCTACTCGTTTCGCGGCGCGAAGATCGAAAATATCCTCACCTTCCGCGAGGATTTCCCCGATGCCCTGACCTTCAAGTTGGAGCAGAACTACCGCTCGACGCGCACCATTGTCGAGGCGGCGAACTCGGTGATCGTGCGCAACGCCAAGCGCATGGAGAAAAATTGCTATTCCGAGGGGGTGCAGGGCGATAAAATCCGCGTGCTGAAGGCATACACCGACCGCGACGAGGCGGAGCAGGTGGTCTCGGATATCCGCGACCGTGTGCGCGAAGCCAACGGCGAATGGAGCGAAGTGGCTGTGTTGTATCGTACGAATAATCAATCTCTTGTGATCGAAGACAACCTCCGTCGACGGGGCATTCCCTATCGCATCTACAAGGGCAATTCGTTCTACGACCACAAAGAGATCAAAGATCTGCTGGCGTACATCCAGTTGGTGATCAATCCGCGCGACGACGAGGCATTCAAGCGCATCGTCAACTACCCTGCACGCGGCATCGGCGATACGACCGTGCAGCGCATCGAAATCCTTGCACAACAAAATGGAACTTCCATGTGGGAGGCTGTGGATCAGCTGGTTGCCGAGCCGACGACCGACCCCATGCAGCGCACCATAGCCCGCAAGGTCACCGACTTTGTGGGGATGATCCGCGCGCTGTCGCTTGTGCGCAACGAAAAAGGGATCTACGATTTCGGCATGGAGATCGCCTCGCGTTCGGGCATTCTTGGTGCCTACCGCGCCGAAAACACCCCCGAAGCCACCTCAGCACTCGACAACATCGAGGAGCTGCTCAACTCGATGCAGCTCTTCAAGGAGCAGCGCGATGCCGAGATCCGCAACGGCGAGCGTGCCGACGAGGAGCAGGCAACCATCGACGAATGGCTGCAAAATGTGATGCTGATGACCGACATGGACAAGGACGATCCTGCGGATAAAAATAAAGTTACGTTGATGACCGTCCATTCCGCTAAAGGATTGGAATACAACTATGTATATATCGTCGGACTGGAGGAGAATCTCTTTCCCTCGCAGCGCGCCGTCGAGAGCGCCGATGGCATCGAGGAGGAGCGCCGCCTGTTCTACGTTGCTCTCACGCGAGCCAAGGTGGCTGCCGTGATCTCCTACGCCGAGATGCGGTTCAAGTGGGGTAACATGGAGTTTTCGCGTCCGAGTTGTTTCTTGCGCGAAATTGACCCTAAATACCTCGAAGCAGAGGTGGAAACCGAGAGCGACGAGCGTCCCACACGCCCCGCGCAGGGCAAGCAGAATGGTTCGGCAATCGAGGAGCTACGCCGCCGTTTCGACTACCGTCAAAAGCAGAAATCGCAACAAAATCAGCCCTTTGGACGTCCGCAAACAGAGCGGTCGGGAGCGCCCGATCCTGCTTTGGTGCAGACGCCACGCCCCTCGATCGAGGGGTTGCGCCGACTGGGCGTGCGCCCTGCATCGGACGACGCTCCGCAAACGGCGCCAAGCGACTACGCAGTGGGGCAGAAGGTCGAACATCCCAAATTTGGCGTGGGTGAGATTCTGCGCATCGAAACCCTTGCCACGGATCACAAATTGGTGGTCTCGTTCGGCACATATGGCGAGAAAACGCTGCTTGCGAAGTTCGCAAAGCTGACCAAACTATGACGACCAAAGAGCGATACGAGGGGGTCGTAGCGTGGTTCGAGGAGCATGTTCCGCACGCCGAAAGCGAACTGCACTACGGCTCGCCCTACGAGCTGCTGGTGGCGGTGATTCTCTCGGCGCAATGCACCGATAAACGGGTGAACATGACCACTCCCGCCCTCTTTGAGGCGTTCCCCACGGCGCAAGCCTTGGCGGCAGCCACGGTCGACGAGATTTATACCTATATTAAAAGCATCTCCTACCCGAACAATAAGGCGAAGAATCTATCTGGTATGGCGCGAATGCTCTGCACCGAATTTGGTGGCGTGATCCCCCAAGATCTCACACAGATGCAGCGGCTGCCGGGGGTGGGACGCAAGACAGCCAACGTGCTGGGAGCTGTGTTGTGGCAGCAGGAGGTGATGCCCGTCGACACCCACGTCTTCCGTGTCTCGGAGCGCATAGGACTCACCACCCGCTCGAAAACGCCCTTGCAGACCGAGTTGATGCTCGAAAAAAATATCCCTTCACACCTGCTACCCCTTGCCCACCACTGGCTCATCCTCCACGGACGCTACGTCTGCATGGCACGCACGCCAAAATGTGCCGAATGCGGCATTGCCACTTGGTGCCGCAAGGCACAAACCGATGCTCGATCTAACGGCTCTGCCTCATTGGATATGCAAAAGAGCCGCGACAAATAGTATGTTTTATCACTTTTTCACTATCTTTGTAAATCCTACTTAGAGGAACGGTACATATTATGGAGATATCCAAACAAGATATTGGCACGTTGCGCGCCCTGTTGACGCAACCCAAACAGAACATTGTTATTGTAGCTCACACCAATCCCGACGGTGATGCCGTGGGGTCTTCGCTCGCGTGGCGCACGGTGCTTGCCAATATGGGGCATCACGTGACGTGCATTGTTCCCAACCGCTACCCCTATTTTCTCGATTGGATGTCGGGAATCGACCAGTTGGTGATCTTCAAAACCGATGAGGCGGGGGTGGCAACAAAGGCGATCACTGAGGCTGATATGATCTTTTGCCTCGATTTTAACTCCATTTCGCGCCTTGAGATCTTGAGCGACACGATCGCGCAAAACACAACCGCTAAACGGATTCTGATCGACCACCACCTCTCACCTGCCGAGGGTTTCGACCTGCTTTTCTCCTATCCCGATGCCTCCAGCACCAGCTTCGTGGTCTATGCGTTGATCGAGATGATGTTCGGCGTGCAGGTCATCACCAAAGAGATGTCCGAGGGGCTTTATGTGGGTATGATGACCGATACGGGCAACTTCGCCTTCTCGTTTCTCACCCCCGCGCTCTACCGCGCTCTGGCGGTACTTGCCGAGACGGGTATTGATATTCCACAGATCCACAACAACGTCTACAACGCCTACACGGAGGGTCGCGCACGCCTGTTTGGTTACGCCATCAACCGCAAAATGGAGATCATCGAGCATGGTACAGCGGCTTATATGTCGCTCACCGAGAGCGAGATGCGTCGTTTCCAGTTTCAGCAAGGCGACAGCGAAGGTTTTGTCAACTACGCCCTGACGATCAAGAAGATGAAGATGTCGGCGATGTTCCTCGCCCACCACAAATTCATCCGCATCTCACTCCGCTCACGCGGCGACGTGGATGTCAACCTCTTCGCACGCAAGTACTTCAACGGCGGCGGTCACCACAATGCCGCAGGTGGCAAGTCGTTCCTGACCATGGAGGAGACCATTGCCCACTACATCCGCTCGGTCAAAGAGTTCATGGCGTAGCGACGATCCTCGCTGCCAAAAATGCAAATAAATATTTTTTTTACAATTTGTCGGTTTTTCAAAAAAACCGATTACCTTTGCGCCGCAATGGTTTCCGAAGCACACCTGAGGGTCGTGTCGAAGAATTAAATGGGAATCGGGTGTAAATCCCGAACAGTTCCCGCTGCTGTAAGTTCCAATCTCCTTCGGAGATTTAGGTCGGCGCACTCTTTGCCACTGGTCAACAGACTGGGAAGGCGCACCGAACCGGAACGAGTCAGAAGACCTGCCTTTGTAATAAAAGGATTTTACAGTCTGCGGGTTAATGGACTAAAATCAACAAAGAGGCGGCGTCATTTCAAATCATCTATACGCATTTTCTCGTTTGCTGTAAAATCTAATTATTGTTTTGATTGTTCAACAATTAAAAATAATTAGAAAAATGAAGAAAATGAGAAGACTATTCAGCCTTGCGCTGGTGATGTTGGCGGTGTTGTTTGCCGCAAACAGCTGTAACGAGTACGACGACAGCGATCTGTGGAACGAAATTGGGAACATCAAAACCGAAATCACAAAATTAAATACCTCCGTCAGTTCGCTCAAAACGGTGGTTGCGGCGTTGGAGAAGGGCAAGATCGTCACCGAGGTGGTCAAAAATGCCAACGGTTACACCATTAAATTCAACGACGGACAAACCATCGAGATCACCAACGGAACCAACGGGTCAAATGGCTCGAACGGATCGAATGGTTCCAACGGATCCAATGGCGCTGATGCACCTGTGATTGGGGTGAAGGAGGTCGAAGGGGTCTATTATTGGACGATCACCACCGCGGGTGTGACCGATTTCATCTACGATCAGGCTAACCAGAAGTTACCCGTGACGGGTCGCGACGGCGCAACGCCCGAACTGACGGTCGATGCGGAGGGTTTCTGGGTGGTAGGCGGCAAACGCTTAGTCGATGCTAACAACCAAGAAGTGAAGGCGGTAGGTCGCGACGGAGACGCGTTTTTCAAGAGCGTAACCGACGGTGTGACCGAGGTGACCTTCACCCTTGCCGACGGCTCGACGATCACCCTGCCCAAAGTCAACAAGTCGTTGTCGTTTGTCCTGCCCGAAGGGGCGTCGAGCGTGGCTTTCCTTTCGGGAGAGACTCAGACGATCGCCCTCACGCTGACCGATATGCAGCGCGTGGAGGTGTTGAAAGCCCCTGCAAACTGGAACATCAAGCTCAACATGGTGCAGAAAACTGCGGAGATCACCGCCCCTGCGGGTGTTGAGGCATTCACCGAGGGGTTCATCTCGCTGATTGGCATTGACAAAAAAGGCAACACATTACTCACCTCTCTGGAGGTTTACTCCTTCGACTACACCGATCCGCAGGGAACTTTTGTGCTGTGTGAGGGCAACATGACCAGCACCAACGGCACACTAACCTACTACGATCGCAAAGGCAACGAACATCGCAAGGTCTTCGAGAATGCCAATGCGGGCAAAGAGATCGGAAACGTATGCCAAGACCTTTATATCCACCAAGGACGCCTCTATCTGCTGACCCAAAACGGGGCTAATATGCAGGGTGCAGGGCGCTTTGTGGTGTGCGACGCCAAGACGATGAAGATGATCTACGCCGATCCTCTGGTGTTCAAAACCCCCGCAGGAAAGGCAACATGGCCTCAACATCTGGTGGTGGTGGACGACGCAACCGCCTATGTGCAGTATTCCGAATCGGGCATGGAGTCCACTTCGGGCATCTGCAAACTCACGTTGGCCGAGAGGTCGGTGACGGTAGGTGCAACGGTTGAGGGAACCTTTGGCGCCTTCACTGTGGCGGGTGCCACGAAGACCCGCATGGTCTTCTCGCGCGGCAAACTCTACGCTGGCGTGGGGCAGAAGGTGGTCGTGATTGACCCTGCAACCGCCGCTATCGAAAAGACCATTGACTTTGCGGGACGACAGGTCAAGGGCATTGTCAAGGCGGCAGATAACAACCTCTACATCACCCTTGCAGGTACCTACACCGGCACAAACCCCAACACAGGGAAGCTCAATGCCGATCCGAAGGTGGTGGCAATCAACCACGCAGGTGAGATTGTCTCGGAGCAAGATTTGACGGGCATCAAACTGCCGATCGCCACATGGACCCCTGCCGTTGGTATGTGTGCCAGCTTCACCGATCCCTACCTCTTTTTCGTGGATACCAACGATTTTGCGTGTGCCACGGCATCGCGTTATAATTATGAAACCAAGCAGCTTGACAAAAAATTCATCCGTGGCAGCGAGACCATTTATGGCATCATGGGTGTTCATCCCACCACTAAAAAATTGTGGGTAGGCAAGTCGAGCTACATTGATTCGAACATCTACTTTTACGACGTCATGGGCGCCGCATCGGTCGAGCAGGGCAAATTTGCCTATTCATCGCAGTCCGAAGCCAGCCCCACAGGCATCGACTTCGCCTACCGTTTCACCCCCGAATTCATCAATAGATAGGATGAATCTAAGGGCGGCAATGATCCTTTCGAGCCTACTCTTTGTCCTCCATTCGCCCCTGCACGCGCAGGAGCGAGTGGATACGACAAAGAGTTACGCCATATCGGAAATCTCGGTGGTTGGCAACCGCACGACCAAAGAGGTGACGCCCGTGCAGACCCTCACTGGACGCGCCTTGCAGCGGCTCAATGCCCACTCGGTCGCCGATGCGGTGCGCTATTTTTCGGGGGTGCAAATCAAAGATTACGGCGGTATCGGTGGACTAAAAACGGTCAATATCCGTAGCATGGGCAGCCACCACGTCGGGGTTTTCTACGACGGCATCGAGCTGGGTAACGCCCAGAATGGGGTGGTCGATTTGGGACGTTTCTCGCTGGACAACATGGAGGCGGTCTCGCTCTACAATGGGCAGAAAAGTGCGATCTTCCAACCCGCCAAGGATTTTGCCTCGGCAAGCTCGATCTACATGACCACACGAATGCCCACCTTCGACAAGTCGAAAAATAACAACCTCAACGTCGGCATCAAGGGTGGTTCGTTTGCCACTATCAACCCGTCGCTGCTGTGGGAACACCGTCTTTCGGAGCGGCTATGTAGCTCGGTGAGTGCCGAATACCTCTATACATCGGGGCGTTATAAATTCCGCTATGCCAAGAAGAACGGCTACGACACCACCGAGATGCGCAAAAATGGCGATGTGCGCATGGTCCGCGTGGAGGGGGCGCTCTTTGGCAAAATCAAACAGGGAGAGTGGCGCGCCAAACTCTATTTCTACAACTCGGAACGTGGCTATCCGGGTGCTTCGGTGCGCGAGGAGCCGGGGCGATTCAAGCACCAAGACCGCCAATGGGACAACAATCTCTTTGTGCAAGGGTCGTGGCGCAAACAATTTGCGGCGGCATATAGCCTGATGTTGAATGGCAAATATGCCTACGACTACCTCCACTACCGCTCCGATCCGCGCCTCGACGTCTCGACGATGTATGTCAACAACCACTATCGCCAACAAGAGGCCTACCTCTCGGCGGCGCACCTCTTCAACCTCTTTGGTTGGTGGAGCGCGGCGCTCTCGACCGACTTCCAATTCAACACTTTGGACGCAGATATGGTCGATTTTGTCTATCCCAATCGCTACTCTCTGTTGACCTCGGCGGCGACCTCCATTCGCTTCAGTCGTTTCAAGTTGCAGGCGAGCCTGCTGCACACCTACGTGAACGACCAAACGCGCACGGCGGGGGCAAATGCCAAGCAGAAGAGCGAGTTCACCCCCACGGTGGTGGCGAGCTACCAACCTTTCTGCCGCGTGGATCTCAACCTGCGCGCCTTCTACAAACGCGTCTTCCGTATGCCGACGCTCAACGATCTCTACTACACCTTCATCGGCAACAAAGATCTGAATCCCGAATACACCGATCAGTACAACCTCGGCATCACCTACACCAAACGCTTTGAGCGAGGTATCTTCCGCGCATTCGAAGTGCAGGTGGACGGATATTACAACCAAGTGGAGGACAAGATCATTGCCATGCCCACGTCGAATCAATTTCGCTGGACCATGCTCAACTTGGGTTATGTGGAGATTCGAGGGGTCGACATGGCGATCGACGGGCAGTGGCAGTTGGGGCGCGTGCAGCTCACCTCGCGGCTGAACTACACCTATCAAAAGGCGCAGGACTTCACCGAGCGCGACAGCGAGTGGTATGGGGGGCAAATCCCCTATGTCCCGTGGCACAGTGCCTCGATCATCCTCGGCGCCAGCTTCCGTGGCTGGGATGCCAATTACAGCTTTATCTACACGGGCGAACGTTACGAGGCGGTGGCAAACATCGCCGAAAACTATGCTCAGCCGTGGTATACGCACGATTTGTCGCTCTCGAAGAGCTTGCAACTGCGCTCGGTCGGGTTGCGCATTACGGCCGAAGTCAACAACCTCTTCAACCAACAATATGAGGTGGTGCAGTGCTACCCCATGCCGGGCATCAATTTCAAAATCAAAATCAACATCACCTTATGAGACGCATCTGTTTAATAGCTCTGCTACTCCTTTGCTGCCTTGGGTCGTGCCGCAAGGAGGAGGACGGTATGGAGCCGATCATCCCCTCGACGTGGACGAAGGTCACCGAGGGCGATCCGACGTGTAAAGTGAAGGGCTTTTTCCTGCTCAACGAGGGAAACATGGGCAGCAACAAGGCAACCCTCGACTATTTCGACTACACGACGGGCTACTACATGAAAAATATTTATGCCGAGCGCAATCCAAATATTGTCAAGGAGTTGGGCGATGTGGGTAACGATATCCAGATCTATGGCGATAAGTTATATGCGGTGATCAACTGCTCGCACTTCATGGAGGTCATGGACGTGCGCACTGCGCGTCACATTGCCGCCGTCTCCATTCCCAACTGCCGCTACGTGGTCTTCGACGCGGGTTACGCCTATGTGAGTTCTTATGCAGGTCCCGTGCAGATCGACCCCAATGCGCGACTGGGCTATGTGGCGAAGATCGACACCGCGACTTTGAAGGTGGTCGGCGAGTGTGCGGTGGGGCATCAGCCCGAAGAGATGGTCATCCATGGCAACAAGCTCTATGTGGCAAATTCGGGCGGATATCGCGTTCCGAATTACGATAAGACGGTATCGGTCATTGATTTGGCGACCTTCACGGAGGTTCGGAAAATTGATGTGGCGATCAACCTCCACCGCATGGAGCTGGATCGCTATGGGAAAATTTGGGTTTCGTCGCGCGGCAACTACTACGGCGTCCCCTCGAAGACCTTCGTTCTCGACACAGCAACCGATGCGGTGGTCGACAGCCTTGCGCTGCCCAACAGCGAGATGACCCTCGCGGGCGACCACCTCTATGTTTACAGCACCGAGTGGAACTATACCAACAACAACAACGCAATCAGCTACGCCGTGGTGGATGTGAAAACACGCCAAATCGTGACCGCACAATTCATTACCGACGGCACACAAAGCAAAATCAAGATCCCCTATGGCGTGGCTGTGAACGGCGAAAATGGTGAGTTTTTTGTCACCGACGCCAAAAACTACGTCACCCCCGGGACACTCTACTGTTTCCGACCCGACGGAACCAAAAAATGGTCGGTCACCACGGGTGACATTCCTGCACATATTGTATTCACCACTAAAAAATTAGAAAAATGAACAAGTATTTATGCGCCCTTGCAGCGCTTGTGATGTTCTGCGCTTGCAGCTCCGATGAGGAGATCCCTGCCAAAGATCCCGAACCCAAACCAGACATCCCCGTTGTGACACCCCCCGTGGAGTCGACCTCCAACGCCGAGATCGGCGTGGCACGCCTGCTGACGCTCGATCCGAAGCTCAACCTTGGTGGCGCCGCCACCTACGAATGGAGCGTGACCAGCGCCCCCGACAAAGCCTACTCGCTGACCCGCAGCAACGAAGAAAAGGCGCTCCTCTTTGCCCACACAGCGGGTCAATACATCCTGAAGTTGCAGGCGAAAAAGGAGAACAAGAGCTACATCCACACCCTCACGCTGACCGTACATCCTGCCGCTACGCCACTGTCGCCCTACATCGCCAAGGTCTACGATTTGTTGCTTGCCCCGGGGCAATTTACGAATACGTTGCCCGAATTTGTCGAGGGTGACACGCGGGCGGAGATCGTCAAGAAGGCGGGTGACTGCCTTGTCGGCAAGAAAAACGGAGCGCTTATGAGCCTCGGAGGCTTTGGTGGTTACATCGTCTTTGGATTTGACCACACGATTGAAAACGTTCAAGGTAAACGCGACCTGCGCATCATGGCGAACGCCTTCTACTCGAACGCAAACCCCAATCCCGACGCCTCGATCAAGGGCGGTAGCTGCGAGCCGGGAATTGTCATGGTCGCCTACGACGTCAATGGCAATGGTGAGCCAGACGACGCGTGGTACGAGATTGCAGGCAGCGAGTACAACAAACCCGCAACGATTCACAACTACGAGATCACCTACTTCCGTCCCACCACCGAGGAGGCGGACGAGACGGCCGAGGGGTGGCAGACGATCGCCAAGTATATCCGCTGGGAGGATAACCAAGGACATTCGGGCTACAAGGCGAAAAATATGTTCCACAACCAAACCTACTATCCGCAGTGGATCAAAGAGGATCAGATCACCTTCCGTGGTACGTTGTTGGCGAACAACGCGGTGGACGAGAGTGGCGACGGATCCTATTGGGTGCTATATAGTTATGGATTTGGCTATGCCGATAATGCGCTGAATAACGAGGACGACTCGGCGATTGATATTGATTGGGCAGTTGATGCCAACGGGGCGAAGGTTCATCTGCCCGGAGTCGATTTTGTGAAGGTCTACACGGCGACCAATCAGGAGTGTGGTTGGTTGGGTGAATCATCCACAGAGATAGCTGGCGCCTACGACCTGCACATTGCCAATGAAGTCGTTGAGAGCGTGAAATAGCGATGCGTTCGAAGAAAAGGTGACCAGTCACAAAAACAGGCAGTGCCGCTGATCGTCAGCGGCACTGCCTGTTTTTAGAAAGAAAGATCGTTAGTTGATATTTTTGCGATCTATATTTTCGGGTGAAGCAGCCTCCATTTCGTTTTGTAGACGTACCATTTGTATCGCGGTGGCAGCAGCTTCGTCGCCCTTGTTCCCCAGCGATCCGCCGCAACGATCCAATGCCTGTTGGCGTTCGTTGACCGTCAGCACCCCAAAGGCGATCGGCATATTCCACTGCATTTGCAGCTGCGTTACCCCTTGCGTTACCCCTTGACAGATGAAGTCGAAGTGGCGTGTATCGCCTTGAATGACACATCCCAGCGCGATCACGGCATCCACCTCGGTGTATTCGGCAAAGAATTGCGCGCCGAGTGAAAGTTCGAAAGTTCCGGGGACGTATTTAATCTCGATATTTATATCGGGACATCCTGCGCGGCGCAGGGTACGCACGGCACCTTCGAGCAGCGCCTCCGTAATATCACGGTTCCACTCCGCCACAACGATACCGAATTTCATATCGGATGCCGAGGGCAGTGGAGTGTCGAGTTGCGAGAGGTTGTGTTGACGGGTTGCCATGAGTTGTCTGTTTTATTTTGTGATTCCGAGGAGTTTCTCAGCTTCGCGCGCTGCGGCTGACGAGGGGTAATCGTCGAGTATGCGTTGGTAGAACTCAACGGCTTGGGCGGTGTTGCCCTGTGCCTGCTCTGCCATGCCTGCTTTTTGCAGATACATCGGGGCGGTCAGGTCGTTCTCGGCAGCTTCCGAAGCCTGCACAAAAAGTTTCACAGCCTTGGCGTAGTCTGCTTTGTCGACAGCAATATCACCTTGCAAACCAATGTTTTGTGCATTGATGATGGCTCCGACGATGCCCTTTACCGCTGCATATTTCGCGAGGTAGGTTGCGGCATTGTCCAGATCGCCCATCTTCAGGTAGCAGATACCAGCGTAGTGTTTAGCGAGGTTGCCCGAAGGGGTTGAGCCGTATTGATCGACCACGTCGAGGAAGCCTGCGCCATTCTCGTCGCCTTCGAGAGCCAGTTTGTAGTCGGGCGTTGCCGCCTCGAAACGATACTGAGCCTCTGCGATCAGATCCGCAGCTTTGGTCACACGTGGTGCTGCAATGAAGGAGCGGTAGCCGAAGATCAGGGCAGCCACAACGATCAGTCCGAGCAATACGTAGGTCAACTTTTTGCCGTTGTTTTCAAAGAAAAGTTCTGTTTTGTTCATTACCGAACCGAGGCTCTCCTGCTCGGTAGCATTGTTATTTGCCATAAAAAATATTGAATTTTAGTTTATACTCTCTTCATTTAGCTCACAAAAATACAAATTATATTTTGAAAACAGCAATTCCGCACCTTGAATTGTCGAATATCCGCAGATTTTTGTACCTTTGGACTATGTATCTGAAGAAATTATCACTGATCAACTTCAAGAATATCGCTCAGGAGGAGCTGACGTTGCAGTCGGGCATCAACTGTTTTGTGGGCGACAACGGCGCTGGCAAAACCAACGTTGTAGATGCGGTGTACTATCTTTCGATGTGCAAATCGTCACTCGCACTGACCGACACGCAGAGCATTCGCCATGGCGAGGAGTTTTTTGTCCTCGACGGGTCGTATGCTGCCGACCAAGGCAAGAGCGAAAATGTGGTTTGCACCTTCGCTCGCAAGGGTGGTAAGATCCTCAAACGCAACGGTAAAGAGTACGAGCGTCTGGCTGATCACGTGGGGCTGATTCCCGTGGTGATCGTCTCGCCTGCCGACAGCGCACTGGTCTGCGATGCTGCCGACGAGCGTCGCCGCTACCTCAACGCCTTCATCTCGCAACTCGACCGCAGCTACCTGAGTGCCGTGATGCGCTACAATGCCGTGCTTGCCGAGCGCAACAAACTGCTCAAAATGTCGCCCGACGAGACGATGCTTGCTATCTACGATCGGCAGCTCACGGAGCATGGCGAAAAGATCTACGATCGACGACGTGAATTGATTGCGCGAATGCAACCCATTGTGGCAAAGTATTATCGAGCCTTGTCTTCCGATCGCGAGCAGGTGGAGCTGGGCTATAAATCGGATCTAAACGATGGCTCTTTTGCCGACTTGCTGCGCGAGTCTCGACAGCGCGATTTGGTCAACCAATATACCACCACGGGCATTCATCGCGACGATCTGACGTTGCGCATCGGCGGTTACCCCTTGCGCAAATATGGCTCGCAGGGGCAACAAAAATCATTTCTGATTGCCCTGAAGTTGGCACAATATGCGTTGGTTGCCGAGGAGTGTCACGAGCGTCCGATTTTGCTGCTCGATGACCTGTTCGACAAGCTCGATGCGGGGCGCGTGGCGCAACTTCTGAGCTTAGTTTCGGACGAGGCGTTCGGGCAGATCATCATCACCGACTGCAATGCAACGCGGCTGCACACGATCCTCGATCGAGGGGGTAGCGACTACGCTCTATTTATGGTCAAAGAGGGGGGCATAGAGCGATGAGACGGACGAAAACCATGTTGATGGGTGATCTGCTGGAGGAGTTTTTCAAACGCCCCTACATCGCTGCCAAGGTCGCCGAAGGTCGTCTGCCCGACACGTGGCGTGAGGTGGTGGGCGAGCGTGCCGCCGAGGTCACGACCGAGCTGCGGCTCGAAAATCACATCTTGCACGTCCGCATTCAGTCGAGCGTGTTGCGCTCCGAACTTTTCTATCAGCGCGACGCACTGCGTGATCAGCTCAACGAACGCGCTGGTGTGCGACTTGTCAATGCCGTGATTATCCGCTAAAAAACCCTGTTTTGGGTGGGGTGGGTAAAATGAAGCGGAAATAACTTTGAAATATTG
>JAVXFC010000031.1:0-16792 GCA_036658095.1 Alistipes sp.
ATGAGGATTTACAGGGCGGAAACAGGGGCGAAAAGAGCCAAGAAGGACGAGATTAATAAATTCAAAACAGCTTCTAATTCAAACACACAAGATGAAACACATTCAAACACAGCGAATCCCATGCTTCAAGCGGTGGAGTCGCAAGGGCTGGTCAGTCTTTGCGAGCTTGCATCGCTCGGTCATGATTGGGGTTCTCTCGGTTTCGATGTCGATTCTCTTGCCAACGACGTTAGTCGCACAGGCGCAAACTCCCGATTCGATCTCGGTCTTCAAGACCATGAAGATTGATGAAGTGGGGGTGACGGGCAATCTATCCAGCCCCAAGCGCAGTGCGATGTCGCAAACCTCGTTATTCGATCGAAAGACCGCAGCCGCGGCGCCCCTCCAGTCTCTGGAGGCAGCCCTGCGCCTCGTGCCGTCGGTCGATCTTCGCGAGCGTGGCAAGGGCGCACAAGCCGACATTTCGATCCGAGGAGGTTCTTTTGACCAGACCATGGTCATGCTCAACGGAATTAATTTTACGGATGCCCGCACGGGGCATCAAAGTCACGCACTGCCCGTCGATCTGGACTGCGTATCGGGCATCGAGTTGATTGACGGTGTGGCAGGCGTTGGCGCCTATGCTGGCGCGGTGAACATCCGCACCATGCCATTGCGTCCCACCTACCTGCGCTTCGAAGGGGCGGGTGGCGAACATGGCTACGCCTACGGCAATCTTTCGGGTGCTGTGACCGAGGGGCGCTTCACGCTCTTCGCCGCGGGTTCTTATCGCCGCAGCGATGGCTACATCCACAACACCGATTTCGAGACATGGAACGGCTTTCTGCGAATGAATTACGACGCACGGAGAGCTGGATTTTTCGACCTACAAGCAGGCTATCAGCACCGCTCGTTCGGCTCGAATGGTTTCTATGCCGCCTACAATCCCGACCAATATGAGCAGACCGAAACCGCATTGGCTTCGGCACGGTGGGTGAAAACTTTAGGGGCTTTGACCTTAAACAGTACTTTAAGTTACCGCAAGAACTTTGACCGTTACGATTGGACGCGCGGAACCCCGATGAACTACCACAATACGGACAACGTGGGGGCCGAACTTTGGGGCGACTACGCGTGGGCGTGGGGTACAACCTCGCTCGGTGGCGACTACACCTACAACCACATCTTCAGCACCAACCTTGGCGAACCGTTAGCCTCACCACACGGCAAGTACAAGAAGGCTCAATCGCGCCACGTGGGCAACTTTTGGCTACGCCACGTCAAGCGCTGGGATCGTTTCGATGCTTCGGCATCGGTGGGTGTAAGTACCTCGCCCTATGGATCGTCGGCGTTGTGGAGTGTGGCGGGCGGCTATGCACCCGTGGGCGGTCTGCATCTCGAAGCAGGCATTGCACAGTCGATGCGTCTGCCGACATTCACCGATTTGTATTACACTTCACCCGCACAGATCAACAACCTCGATCTGGTACCCGAACGTGCTGTAACATACCACATAAAGGCATCTTACAGGAAGGATTGCTGGAACGCTGCCGCTCAACTTTACTACCGCGACGGACGCAACGTGATCGACTGGGTGTGGCGTGCTGACATGGGGGGCAAATGGCACTCCGAGCAGGCGAATCAATTAGACACCTATGGCGCCGAGATTTCGGGCGGTTACACCTCCGAACGAGGCATATTGCGTCGCGCAAGTCTCTCGTATGGGTACATTTCGACTTCGAAACGGGCAGATGTAGTCACCTCAAGCGTGCTGGATTACATGAAACACAAGGCTTCGGCAGCCATAGAAATATGCTTTCTGCGCCGCATGACCCTCTCGGTGACGGGGACACTCTACGATCGCAACGGCGCCTACACCTATTATATGCGCAATGCCGACGGCTCGATACAGACCAACGCAGAGGGCAATCGAGTCACCGAAATGCGCGATTGCAAGCCCTATTTTCTACTCGACGGACGTCTGTCGTGGGAGAAAGGAGCTTTTCGTCTCTATGCCGACGCGACCAATATCGCCAATGTAGATTACTTCGATTTCGGCGGTCTAAGCCTGCCGGGACGTTGGGTCACAGCAGGCGTGGTGATCACGATTGGCAAATAAATTCTTAGTTTCGGCTGCAAAACCGAGGCTCGCGGCATCTGCTGCGAGCCTTTTTTATTTTCAGAAACCTTTTGCGAGGCTTCCGAAGGATTTTGCTCTTCAATTTCGAATTTTTTCTCGATAGATCCGCCAAAAACAGGGTTACTTTTTTACAATTTATAAGCATAAAGTGTTTTTTCACGACCTATTTTGCTTCTATTTGCGGGTTTTTTGTTACATTTGAAGTCAGAAATTTAAATCAATCTTAAAATAATGGAAAAACGTATCGTAGAATGTGTGCCTAACTTCAGCGAAGGGCGCGACAAAACTATTATTCACCAAATTACCTCGGCTATCGAAGCCGCAGGAGAGGTCAAACTACTCGACGTCGATCCGGGCGAGGCAACCAACCGCACGGTGGTCACCTTCGTTGGATCACCCGAAGCTGTCGTGGAAGCTGCTTTTGCAGGCGTCCGCAAGGCTGCCGAGCTGATTGATATGCGTCACCACCACGGCGCACACCCCCGCATGGGTGCCACCGATGTGCTGCCGCTGATCCCCATCGCAGGCATCACCCTTGAGGAGTGTGCCGAGCTATCGCGCAAGTTAGCAAAACGCATTGGCGAGGAGTTGCACATTCCAACTTACTGCTACGAAGCAGCCGCACAGACCCCCGAACGTCGCAACCTTGCCGTCTGCCGCGCAGGCGAATACGAGGCTCTGCCCGAGCGCATGACGCGCAAAGAGTCTGCACCCGATTTCGGTGCGCGTGCCTTCGACGAGGGCATTGCTCGCACGGGTGCTACGGCAGTCGGCGCGCGTGACTTCCTGATCGCTGTCAACTACAACCTCAACTCCACCTCCACGCGCCGCGCGAATGCCATTGCCTTCGACGTGCGCGAAAAAGGACGCCCCGTTCGCGAGGGCGGTAGCCCCACGGGCAAGATCATGAAGGATGCCAACGGCAAACAGATCATGCAGCCCGGAACGCTGAAGGCTTGCAAGGCAATCGGCTGGTTCATTGAGGAATATGGCATCGCTCAGGTATCCATGAACTTGACCAACATCTCAATCACTCCGCTCCACGTCGCCTTCGACGAGGTGTGCCGTGCCGCCAACGAGCGCGGCGTTCGCGTGACAGGCACCGAGATTGTCGGTCTGATCCCGAAACGCGCGCTGATCGAGGCGGGCAAATATTTCCTGCGCAAACAACAACGCTCGACGGGCATTGCCGAGAGCGAGATCATCCGCATGGCTATCAAATCGCTCGGACTGAGTGACTTGAAACCTTTCGTTCCCGAAGAGAAAGTGATCGAATACCTGCTCGAAGCAGACAGCACAAAGAATCGTTTGATCGACCTGACCTGCAACGGTTTTGCCGAGGAGACCGCCAGTGAATCGCCCGCTCCGGGGGGTGGCTCGATTGCCGCTTACATGGGTGCTTTGGGTGCTGCGCTGGGTACGATGGTTGCCAACCTCTCGTCGCACAAGGCGGGCTGGGACGAGCGTTGGGAAGAGTTCTCGACGTGGGCCGACAAAGGTCACGCCGTGATGGACGAGCTGCTACACTTGGTGGACGAAGACACCGAAGCATTCAACCGTATCATGGCGGTCTTCGCCATGCCCAAATCGACCGACGAGGAGAAGGCGGCACGCAGTGCGGCTTTGCAAGAGGCAACGCTCTACGCTACGCAAGTTCCGTTGCGCACGATGCAGACCTCATTCAAGGTCTTCGAGGTGGTGAAGGCCATGGCTGAGATCGGCAACCCGAACTCGGTGTCGGATGCGGGCGTCGGTGCGCTGGCGGCACGCAGTGCTGTGCTGGGTGCTTGCCTGAATGTGAAGATCAACGCCGCAGGGTTGAAAGATCGTGCTGTGGCAGATAAACTGATCGACGAAGCACAAGCCATTGCCGCAGCAGCCGAAAACGCTGAAAAAGAGGTATTAACTATTGTTGAAAGTAAAATAGCTTAAGATGATGACACTGGAAGAGTTTCAAAAAGATATTTGCACGGGTATTCCCGATGTGTTGCCCGCTGCTAAACCTTACGACAAACAAGTAAGCCACGCTCCCCGTCGCAAAGAGATCCTGACGGCAGAAGAGCGCGTGTTGGCTTTGAAAAATGCCCTGCGCTACTTCCCTGCCAAGCATCACGCGATGCTGGCGAAGGAGTTTGCCGAGGAGCTGCGCAAGTATGGACGTATCTATATGTATCGTCTGCGTCCCGACTACGAGATGTTCGCACGTCCGATCGACCAATATCCCCACAAATCGATCAAAGCGGCTGCGATCATGATGATGATTCAGAACAATCTGGACAAAGCCGTGGCGCAACATCCGCACGAGCTGATCACCTATGGCGGCAACGGCGCGGTGTTCCAGAACTGGGCGCAATATCGCCTGACGATGAAATACCTCTCGGAGATGACCGACGAGCAGACACTGGCAATGTATTCGGGACACCCCATGGGGTTGTTCCCCTCGCACGCCGATGCGCCACGCGTGATCGTGACCAACGGCATGGTGATCCCCAACTACTCGAAACCCGATGATTGGGAGCGCTTCAACGCCATGGGCGTATCGCAATATGGGCAGATGACCGCTGGCTCCTATATGTATATAGGTCCGCAGGGCATCGTCCACGGCACGACGATCACGGTGATGAACGCCGCACGCAAACGCTTCAAAGCGGGGCAGACCGATCCCAAGGGGATGCTGTTCGTCACCTCTGGCTTGGGCGGAATGTCGGGCGCACAGCCCAAGGCAGGCGTCATTTCGGGCGTGGTGAGTGTCATCGCCGAGATCAACCCCACGGCGGCACAGAAACGCTACGACCAAGGGTGGGTCGAGGAGCTACACACCTCACTCGACGAGTTGATTCCGCGCATCCGCAAGGCGTGCGCCACCAAAGAGATCGTCTCGCTGGCTTACGTGGGCAACATCGTCGATCTGTGGGAGCGACTGGCTGCCGATGATGTTCGCGTCGATCTGGGTTCGGATCAAACCTCGCTTCACAACCCATGGGCGGGTGGTTACTATCCCGTGGGGCTGAGCTACGAGGCTTCGAACAAGATGATGGCAGAAGAACCCGTACGCTTCAAGGAGTGTGTTCACGAGTCGCTGCGCCGTCAAATCAAGGCGATCAACAAACTCTCGGCACATGGAATGTACTTCTTCGACTACGGCAATGCCTTCCTGCTGGAGGCATCGCGCGCAGGTGCCGATGTGATGGGCGAGGGTGGCACGTTCCGCTATCCGTCCTACGTTCAGGATATTATGGGTCCTATGTTCTTCGACTACGGCTTTGGACCTTTCCGCTGGGTCTGCGCTTCGGGCAAACCCGAAGATCTGGCACTGACAGATCGTCTGGCTGCCGAGGTTCTCGAAAAGATCAGCCTCACAGCTCCTGCCGAGATCAAGGGTCAGCTCGACGACAACATCCACTGGATCCGCGAGGCGGGGGCGAACAAATTGGTCGTCGGCTCGCAAGCTCGTATTCTCTATGCCGATTCGGAGGGACGCACCAAAATTGCCTTGGCATTCAACGAAGCCATTGCCGACGGACGCTTATCAGCACCCGTAGTACTGGGACGCGACCACCACGATGTGTCGGGTACAGACTCGCCCTACCGCGAGACCTCGAACATCTACGACGGCTCGAACCGCACGGCAGATATGGCGGTGCAGAACGTGATCGGCGACTCTTTCCGCGGTGCGACGTGGGTTTCGATCCACAACGGCGGCGGCGTGGGCTGGGGCGAGGTGATCAATGGCGGCTTCGGCATGGTGATCGACGGCTCGCAAGATGCCGCACGACGCATTCAGCAGATGTTGCTGTGGGATGTCAACAACGGCATCGCACGTCGCAGCTGGGCGCGCAACGAGGGGGCTATGTCGGCGATCAAACGCGAAATGGCACGCACACCCGAATTGAAAGTCACACTGCCCAACCTTGCCGATGACGCACTGGTACGCAAAGCATTGGAAGAAAAATAAAAAACCTTAAAACTTCAAATAAAATGATTCATCAGATTAATAACGAACACCTTACAATAGAGTGTGTCGAAGAGATTCTCAACAAACATTACACGCTCGAACTGAGCGCCGAGGCACGTGCGCGCATCAGCAAATGCCGCGCTTATCTCGATCAGAAAGCTAAAAACACGGAGAAACCGATCTATGGCGTAACCACGGGCTTTGGCTCGTTGTGCAACATTTCGGTCAGCGCCAATGAGCTGTCTCAGTTGCAGAAAAACCTCGTCATGTCGCACGCTTGCGGCACGGGCGATCGCGTACCGTCGCAGATTGTGAAGTTGATGTTGATGCTCAAGGCACAGTCGCTTTCATACGGTTATTCGGGCGCGCAAGTTGCCACGGTGGAGCGTCTGCTCGACTTCTTCAACAACGACGTGCTGCCTGTGATCTTTCAGCAAGGTTCGCTGGGCGCTTCGGGCGACTTGGCACCACTGGCTCACATGACCCTGCCGCTGATCGGCTTGGGCGAAGTGGAGTACAAAGGCAAGGTGCGTCCTTCGGCGGAGGTGCTGAAGGAGTTCGGCTGGAAACCAATCGAGCTGCAATCGAAAGAGGGTTTGGCATTGCTGAATGGCACCCAGTTCATGAGCGCCTTTGGCGTATGGTCTTTGCTGAAAGCCAAACATTTAAGCGACGATGCTGACAAGGTAGGAGCCATGTCGCTCGACGCCTTCGACGGTCGTATCGACCCCTTCCAAGACAACGTACACCTGATCCGCGCACACAAAGGACAGTTAGAGACCGCGCGTGCTTTCCGCCGTCTGCTGGAGGGTAGCGAGCTGATCGCACGCCCCAAGAAACACGTGCAAGATCCCTACTCGTTCCGCTGCATCCCACAGGTTCACGGCGCATCGAAAGATACAATCGCCTATGTGGAGTCGGTGCTGACCACCGAGATCAACAGCGCCACGGACAACCCGACGGTCTTCCCCGACGAGGATATTGTCGTTTCGGCTGGTAACTTCCACGGTCAGCCCATCGCGCTGGCAATGGATTTCTTGGCAATCGCCGTTGCCGAATTAGGCAGCATCTCCGAGCGTCGTACCTACAAGTTGATTTCAGGCACTCGCGAGCTGCCCAACTTCTTGGTCAAAAACCCCGGTCTGAACAGTGGCTTCATGATTCCGCAATACACCGCCGCGTCGATCGTCAGCCAGAGCAAAGGTCTGTGTATGCCCGCTTCGGTGGATTCGATCCCCTCGTCGCAAGGTCAGGAAGACCACGTAAGCATGGGTTCGAACGCTGCCACGAAGCTCTACCGCGTGGTGCTGAACACCGAACGGGTGTTGGCTATCGAGCTATTCAATGCCGCACAGGCACTCGAATTCCGTCGTCCAATGCACTCGTCGAAGACGATCGAAAAGATCCTCACCGACTACCGTAAGTGCGTGCCATTCATCGACAACGACGAGGTGATGTATCCCCACATCGAGTCTTCGATCCAGTTCCTGCGCACACTATGACGTTGCTGGTCAAAAATATAGCTCAAATCATCGGTATCCAGCCCGCCGACCGTGAAAGGTTGTGCGGTGCTGAGATGTCCGAGCTTCAGACGCTCGACGATGCGTGGCTTTTGACGGACGGCGATCGGATCAAAGCCTTCGGGCGGATGTCCGACTTGGGTGCAACAACCGCCGATAGGGTAGTCGACGCCGCAGGTGGTACACTCGTCCCTTCGTTCTGCGACTCGCACACCCACTTGGTTTATGCAGGGAGCCGCGAACAGGAGTTCCTCGACAAAATCAACGGACTGAGCTACGAACAGATCGCACAGCGCGGCGGTGGCATTCTCAACTCGGCAGACCGATTGCACGCCACCTCGGAGGAGGAGCTATACACCCAAGCCATGGAGCGTATCAACGAGATCATCGCCATGGGTACGGGCTGCGTGGAGATCAAGAGCGGATACGGACTTTCGACCGAAGATGAGCTGAAGATGCTGCGCGTGATTCGCCGCATTCGCCACTCATCGCCCATTGCCGTGCGAGCAACCTTCTTGGGGGCGCACGCTGTGGCACGGAGCTACGCGGGACGTCAGTCGGAGTATGTCGATCTGGTGTGTCGTGAGATGATTCCTGCCGTGGCACGCGAGCAACTTGCCGAATTTGTGGATGTCTTCTGCGACCAAGGATTCTTCACGATCGAAGAGACCGAACGCATCATGCGCGCAGGTGCCGAACACGGCATGATCCCCAAGATTCACGCCAACGAGTTGGCTGTATCGGGCGGAGTGCAGGCTGGCGTGCGTCACAATGCGCTATCGGTAGACCACCTCGAACGTATGGATAGTGAGGCTATTGAGGCTTTACGCGGCACGTGTACCATGCCCACCATGCTGCCCGGAGCTGCCTTCTTCTTGGGCATGAGCTATCCACCCGCACGCGAGATGATCGGTGCTGGGTTGGGTGTGGCACTGGCTTCGGACTACAATCCCGGATCGTCCCCCTCAGGCAACATGAAAATGGTGCTTTCGCTGGCGTGCATCCGCATGAAGATGACCCCCGCCGAGGCAATCAATGCCGCCACACTCAACAGTGCTTACGCCATGGGGGCAAGCCATGATTACGGATCGATCACGGTCGGCAAGGTTGCCAACTTCTTCATCACCAAGCCGATTCCGTCTGTGGCATTCATCCCTTACGCCTACACCACACCCCTCATCCGTCGGGTTTTCCTGCGCGGCGAAGAGGTGAAATAGCAACACGCTAACCTACACAACGCAAGACGGCAGGAGAATCTCCTGCCGTCTTTCATTCTTAGAAACCGTGTCCGTGGAATCCGCGGGGCGGCGGTCCACCCGCGCCGTGAGGCGGCATCATCGGACGCTTCGAGCTGTTGCCATCGGAAACCCCTTTGTAATCCTGAATATTTTTCGATCCTTTCTTGCCAAAACGACGCAAGTTGTAGGAGAAGGTGACCATATAGTAACGTCCTATGACACTGTTTGTTGCATTCTGTGTCCAGCCCGATCCTGTGGTGCGGACAAATGCCGCATTTTGGTTGAAGAGGTCGTTCACACCCACGCTGATCTCGCCCCGCTGATTGCGGAATAATTTTTTACCAATCGAGGCGTTGCACAACACGTAAGAGTCGTTGTAGTTGTTGGTGATACCCTTGTATTGCGTGTAGGACGCCGATGCCGAGAAGGTAAATCCGCGCCAAAAAACGAACTTCATCGCTCCACTCGCCACGTGGTTGAAATACTTGTTGTTACCCGACTTGACGAGGGTGTTTTTCGCCACATTGTAAGCCCCCGTCCACGAGAAAGTGAAGTCAATATTTTCCGAAATGTTGCTACCCAACACCGCACCTAAGTTATATGCCATATTGCTGTTTTCGTTGCGTTCAGCATTGATCTGGCTCGGCGTGAGCATATAATCGACCCCGCCCATGAGGTTGAAATTGCACTTCATGAAGCTCAGTGGCAGACCGTAGCTGAGCTGCGTGCTGAACTGCCAAAAACCGTTCATATTAATCGGGCGCGTATATTGAAGGTAGTTGTAGGTCGTGCCATTGACATCGACCGAACCGTTGTACGCCACATTCGAAGTGATGTAATCGGAGGTGTTCAGCAACATGAACATCCACATGAAAGTACGTCCTTTTTCGATGTTCGAATTGGTGTAGTTGAACATCACACTTTGGCGGTATGAAGGGTTCAAATCGGGATTACCACTCGATATGTACTGCCCGTCCGAGACATCAAAAACGCTCTGCAAATCAGTCACCGCAGGGTTCTCGGTTCCCGACCGCACATAGAGGCGGATTGAATTGGCTGGGTTGATGTTAAACTGCCCCATGACAAAGTAGGTGAAGTTGTTGTACGAATGGGCGATCTTCTCCGAATTGGCAGTTTCGACCCGTCCGTCGAGCATCGAACGTTGGTAGTTGACATTGAATATCAGCGAGTTCTTCTTCTTGGCATAACGAAATCCGGGACCCACACGGTGAATCATGTAACCGCTATTGTAGGCGTTCGAGAGGGCGGGATCGGGGGCAATGCCCGACGGATCGAACTCCGCACCCGTGATGTAGGAGGCTTTGGTGCGCTCCTGATATTCGTAGGAAGCGCGATATTGCATACTCACCTGCGCATATTTCGCCACGGGTTCGGTGTAGGTAAACGTTCCGCGAAATTCGTAGCTATTGGAGGGGGTATTGTTGTAGAGATGACGCATTTGCGTATAGCCCGTGGGGTTAAATTCGCCCGTTTCGGGATCAATCGTCGGGCGAATGGTCGAGATTGGAAAGATGTTCGACGACGACTGCGACGACTGTTGATTGTCGCGGTAACGACCCGATCCGTCGACCGTGATTGTACGTCCTGCCTTGCCTAATTTGGCGCGGTAGACGGCAAACAGACGCGCATTTGAACCATTTCGCGAAGAGCTATTGTAGGTGTCCGTGTAGCTGTAACCGCTCTGTCCCATTTGCCAACCCGTAGTGTTCGAGAGCGGATCGTTCGACTGGAAGCTGACGCTCGGACGCACCATTAAATTCTGATTTTTCGAAATTTTCCACTCTATGCGGGCATTCAGACGGTTGTTGAAGTTTTCGGTCTCCGAATAGCCCGTCGTGGTCAAGGTGTCGATGTGCGGATATTCGTACCATTTCGCGAGGGTCGAACGATTGGTCGTGTTCGTACCGTTGAAGAAGTAGCTACCCTGAAAGGTCACTTGATCCCGTTTGCCCCACGTGTCCGAATAGTTGAGTCCCACGGCATTGACCTTCGCCACGCCACTCTGCGGACGGGTCATATAGCCCCGCGCTCCACGCCCCATGTTCCCTCCTGTGACACCCAAAATATCCTCGAACGAGAAATTTTGCTGGTTCACATTGTTGAACAGTCCGATGAGCGACACGCGCGTATCACCACTAAAAATATTGGCATTACCCGCGATGTTATACTTGTTTTGAGCCTCTGTTTTCGTGTCAAAATCGCGCCCATAGGAGGCGGTGATGCGTCCAAATTGACCCTGACGCATATCTTTATGAGTGACGATGTTGAGCGCTTTGTAACCCTCGCCGTCGTCCATGCCCGAAAATTCGGCATTATCGCTCAGTTTATTGTAGACCTCGACCCGATCGACCACCTCGGCAGGCAAAGATTTGATCGCAGTCGAAATATCGTCACCGAAAAACTCTTTGCCGTCCACAAAAATTTTCTTCACCGCTTCGCCTTGCGCCTGCACCGCACCGTCGGAGACCGATATGCCCGGCATCTTTTTGAGCAACCCCTCGACATCGGCATCGGTCGAGACTTTGAAGGCACCCGCATTGTAGCTCACCGTATCGCCCTTTTGCGAGGTGCGCATGGTCTTCGCCTCCTTGACCACCGAGTCGATCTGAGTCGACGAGGGGTTCAGCAGCAGCTGTCCCAGTGGCATTTTCGCGCCACTCAAGGTGAATGTTTTCACCATGCTGTCGTAGCCTATGAAGGAGATTTTGACCTCATATTCCCCATAGGCAAGTCCCGTGAGGTTCAAAATTCCGTTAAATCCGGAGGTAAAATAACTTTTTTTCTCAGGATATTTCGTGGGTGTGATCTCCGCCACAGCACCCGCAACGCCCTCTTTCGTCTCGGCATCGACCACCACAGCAGTCACCGAACCCTTTTGCGCAAACAGAGGCAGAGCGAACATCAGCAGCAGGGTAGTTATAAGGATCTGTTTCATTCTATCATTTTATGGAGACAAAGATAGGGCAAATCGAATAGATTTAGAACTTTCAGCAGGCGAATCGACAAAAACAGGGTGTCAATCGACACCCTGCATCTATCTCTTAGCGACGGCAGCAGCCCTTGGCTTGGGCGCGTCGACCAGAATCACAACACCCAGCACCCGGTTTGACCCTGTGTCGGGGCGAGGGTTGCTCGCCATAGACACAACCGCGCGACTGGCGCGACTTCTCCCACGTGGCAAACTGTTCGGTGGTGAGAATCTGCTTCATCTGCGCCGCACATTCGGCACGCAATGCCTGACGTTGCTTGGCATTTTTGAGTTTCAGATCGTAGACCTTCTGCGTCTGCTCATCGGTGAGCGCAAGGGTCGTACGCAGGTGGTCGGTTTGGTTCTTCACGCGCTGCTCCATGGTGGGACGCTGCCCCTCAGGAGGCACGGCAATAGGGCGATTCGAATTTTGTGCAAAAGCACCTATTCCGATTAGTAAACTGGTAGCTACAACGAGCATGAACACACTTTTTTTCATGGCTTTTTATTTTTAATTTGAACTCAGCGTTCTGCCAAGCTTTCGATACAAAGATAGTGCTGTTCGTTATTTTTGGACTTCAACGGCGGTTCAAACGTCTATTTCAGAGGGTGAACCGACTACTTGGCAGGGCAAACCGCACGCAGCCACGTCTTAAATTCGGGGACGCGCGCCTTCGAGACAATGATCCGCTCTGGCGCTTCGACGATCAAGTTGATCGCCAAGCGGCTACCAAACCACACCGACACATCGCGTACCGCACGGCGCGCCACGATAAATTGACGGTTGGCTCTGAAAAAATCCGCTTCGGGCAACATCGTCTGCATCACTTCGAGCGTCTTGTCGAGCGTAAACACACCGCCCGCATAGGTGTAAGCAGTCACCTTCTCGTTGGACGTGTAACAAAAAGCGATCTCCTCACGTCGTAGCGGGATGATCCGATCTTTGACCTGCACCAAGAAAACTTGCTCCACAGCCTGCTGCACCATGCTTTTCATGCGCGAACCGTAGGCGGAACGTTCGAGGCTCGACAGTCGTTGCAATTTGTCGAGCGCCCGTTGCACATCGCTCACATTGATCGGTTTGAGCAGGTAGTCGATGCTGTTGACCTTGAACGCCTCCAACGCATAGCGATCGTAGGCGGTTGTGAAGATGACGGGAGCGGTGACCTCCACCGCATCGAAAATGCGAAACGACTCCCCGTCTGCCAGATGAATATCCATGAAAAGCAGATCGGGCTGCGGATGTGTTTGCAGCCACGTCACGCTCTGCGCGACGGTTTCCAACGTGTCGAGCAGTTCGATTGAGGGCATCACCTCGCGAAGGATAGCCTGCAAATTGAGTGCCGCAGCAGTCTCATCTTCAATGATTAACGCTCGCATCAGGATTGTGGTTTTTGAAGGGGCAAACGCACCGTGAACTCCCGTTCGGTCGCCACCACTTCGATCGTGCGCCCCGTGATCAATTCCCACCGTTTGCGCAAGTTCTCCAGCCCAATGCCCGTACTGGGTTCGGGTTGCAATTTTGGCACACGCGGGTTCGCCACCACCAAACACCCCTCTTCGGTGCGGATCGAGATGTGGAAAGGATTTGCACGCGTTATCGTGTTGTGTTTCACAGCGTTGTCGATCAGCGGTTGCAACGTCAGCGCAGGTAACATCCACGCACCATACTTGGGATCAATGTCCATGTCGAAGAACAATTTATCGGCATATCTTATCCGAAAGAGGTAGGCATAGGCTTCGGCAAATTTCAGCTCTTCGTCGAGCGTCAACAACGTATTCTGCCCATTCTGAAGGATATAGCGGAATGTGTAGGAGAGTTGGTCGATGTAGGTCAGCGCCTTTTCGTCGTGTTTTTCGCGCACGAGCATCGCCAGCGAGTTGAGCGAATTGAAGAAAAAATGGGGATTCACCTGACTGACCAGCATATTGTAGCGGGTGATCAGATTTTCGTTTTTGAGCTGCTCATTTTCGATCTCTATCACTTGGCGCTGTGAGCCAAGGCGGTAGATCCACCCATACAGCACCACCACCACCAACGTGAACGACCATTTGAGCATCAGCACCAAATCGAAATAATTGCTACCCGCGAAGTTCATCACCACGCGTCCCGTGTGCCGCTCGAAGGTCGGTGCAACCATATACAACGCCCCCGCAGCCGCCAGACACCACACGCAGCGCACAGCAAAACGCGCAACCGAATGACGCCGCCCAGAGGTGATAATGGTCAGCAGCACAAAGGATAAGATGAGGTAGTAGAAGAGCTGATGAAAGGTCTCTAATGCCTCCGATTGACGATTGAATGCCGTGCGATAGTCGAATGCCTCACCATTGCGACGGATGATTTCACCCATCATATAATGCGCGCGCGCCCTGCGTGGAGCGCCCACCTTCGCCACCAACCGATCGCCCTCCTGCAACCCCAAGCGTCGAATACGCGACATGGGGACATAGACGCTGTCGATCGCGGCATTCGGATAGAGCAAGTAACCGTGTCCGTCCGCCGACACCGAGAGAACCCCCTCTTGCGGCATCTCGGCGAAACGCTCGTTATCCATGTGCGGATCGGTGCGTGTGTCGACGATCAGCAACAACAGATAGGAGAAGTTGACAACCAACGTGATTGCTAAGGCAATCAGCAGATTGATCACCCAGACCGAGGATTTTGACGGACGATTCATCTTCGTTATTTATACCACGAGGCGTAGAGCATATAGTCGCGCGCCGTGCGGCGAATGATCTCCTCACGTTGTTCGGGCGTCACCTCGCGCACCTTTTTGGCAGGCACTCCCGCGTAGACCGAGTTGGGTTCAAGCTGAGCATTCGACAGCACCAAGGCGTTGGCTGCGATGATGCAGCCCGACGGCACAACCGCGTTATCGAGAATCGTAGATCCCATACCTATCAAGCAGTTATCGCCGATACGACCGCCGTGGATCACCGCATTATGCCCCACCGAAACGTCGTTTCCGATGATGGTTTGCGACGGATGTTTCGACCCGTCGTAGAGCGTGTGCAGCACCACGCCGTCCTGAATGTTCGTGCGATCGCCAATTTTGATCGTATTTACATCGCCGCGCAGCACCGCATTGTACCAAATCGAGCAGTCGCGACCAATCGTCACATCACCCAGTAGTACAGCAGTTTCCGCCAAAAAAGTATTTTCACCCACCACGGGGGTATGCCCCCGCACCTCTTTAATCAATGCCATATTTTGTCTTTTTTAGGATCTATTTTATTCTTTTGTTTTTGCCTCGCACCACAATGCCTCCATTTCATCGGTGGTCATCTCATGCAGCGTATGTCCTTGTGCTTCCGATTGATGCTCCATGTAATTGAAGCGTTGAATGAACTTCTTGTTGGTGCGCTCGAGTGCCGATTCGGGGTCGACTTTGTAGAGTCGGCACGCGTTGATCAGCGCAAAAAACAGATCGCCAAATTCGCCCTCCAACTTCGCGTGATCTTCCGCCAACATCTCAGCATCCACCTCGCCAATCTCCTCCTTCACCTTGTCCCACACATCCTCGCGCTTCTGCCAATCGAACCCTGTGGCTGCCGCCTTCTCACCGATGCGATAGGCTTTGACCATGGCGGGCAACGTGCGCGGAACACCGCCCAGCGTACCACTTTTGCGGTTTTTTTTGCGCAACTTGAGCGCCTCCCAATTCGCCTTCACCTCGGCAGGGGTATCGGCAAGGATGTCGCCATAGACGTGTGGGTGACGATATATCAGCTTGTCGCACAACGCATTGACTACATCCGTATAGTCGAATGCCCCTTGTTCTTCGCCCAGTTTGGCATAGAACACCACGTGCAGCAGCACATCACCCAACTCCTCTTTGATCCCCTCCATATTGTGGTCGATCAACGCGTCCACCAATTCGTAGGTCTCCTCAATCGTATTGCTGCGCAGCGTATCAAAGGTCTGCACGCGATCCCATGGACACTGCTCACGCAAGGTATTCATCACCTCCAGTAATCGAGCCGTAGCCACTAAACGTCTATCTTCTTCCATTCTTCTTGTCGTTTTTGATGAGACAAAGTTAGCATATTCAGGCAAAAATAGTATCTTTGTTCTAACTAATTTTCTTTATCGTGAAAATAAAACTACTCATCTTGCTGCTGCTTGCCACTTCGTGTAGTGCCACAGCAGATATACTGCCCACGCCAAGCCAGAACACTCCTCAAAAAGGGAATTTTGTGCTAAATGACAAGACCACTGTTTGTTACGATGCTACGCTAGCTCCATTGGGCGACTACCTCCACAGCTATTTGGGCGTGGTGATCGACTCGACACAGCGGGAAACAAACGTTATTCGGCTTGCTATCAACGCCGAATATGCCCCCGAAGCCTACACACTGCACGTGTTGCCCACCCACATCGAGATCACGGGAGGCGACTACGGCGGAGTCTTCGATGGCATCCAAACGCTGTTTCAGCTACTGCCTACGGAGGTCTATGCCAAACAATTAGCACTGCCCGCAACCCTTGCGTGCCGCCAAATCACCGACGCACCACGCTTCGGCTATCGCGGCATGATGCTCGATGTGGCGCGTACATGGATGGATTCAGAGGCTGTAAAGCGTTATATAGATCTGCTATCATATCACAAAATAAACAAGTTACACCTACACCTTGCCGATGATGAAGGGTGGCGCATCGAGATCAAATCACACCCCGAATTGACCACCATTGGCGGCTTCCGCGGGGGTGATTCGCCCGTGCGCTCGACCTACGGCAAGTGGGGCGAAAAATATGGCGGCTTCTTCACACAAGAGCAGATGCGCGCGTTGATTGACTACGCCGCCGTGCGCAACATCGAGATCATCCCCGAAATCGACCTGCCGGGACACAGCCGCAACATTGCACAGCTGCATCCTGAAATCCTCTGCCGCTACACCCCCAATAACGCCCCCTCGAATGGCTACGATCTGCGCTCGGCATGGTGCGTGGCACGCGAGGAGAACTAC
>JAVXFC010000032.1:0-16057 GCA_036658095.1 Alistipes sp.
GTCTTATAATAATATTCAAGATGCCAACGCGGCACTCAACATCGTGCGCGAATTCGACGAACCGTTCTGTGTGGGCTTGAAGCATATGAACCCTTGCGGAGCTGCTACGGGACGCGATGTGGCAGAGGCGTGGACGAAGGCGTATGAGGCCGACAAGGTGAGCATTTTTGGCGGTATTGTGGCTACGAATCGCCCTGTGACGCGCGCAGCAGCCGAGTTGATGAAGCCTGTTTTTCTGGAGATCATCATGGCTCCCGAATTTACGGCGGAGGCACTGGAGGTGCTGTGTACGAAGAAAAATCTGCGTTTGCTGCAAGTCCCGATGCACAAATCGGATCTCCACTCGACGCAATATGTGAGCGTGAATGGCGGTCTGCTGGTGCAGGATCTGGATAGGACGACCGTGGCGGTGACCACCGATATGTGCGTCACGACCAAGGCGCCTGCGGTGGAGCAACTTGCGGATATGAATTTCGGTTGGCGGATCGTGAAACACGTCAAATCGAATGCTTTGGTGGCGGTCAAAGACGGACGCACGTGGGGCGTTGGTGCGGGGCAGATGAACCGTATTGGCTCGGCAGAAATAGCTTTGAAACAGGCTCATGCAGCGGGAGTTACGGAGGGATTGGTGCTGGCGTCGGATGGATTTTTCCCCTTCGATGATTGTGTGACCGTGGCGGCGCAGTATGGCGTGACGGCGATTGTGCAACCGGGGGGCAGCGTCCGCGACGACGACTCGATCAAAAAGGCAAATGAGCTGGGTATGGCGATGGTCTTCACGGGAGAGCGCCACTTTAAGCACTAAGAAGTTGTTTTGAGTTTAGAAACTTTGGTAACAAATTCAAACAGAGAGTTGTAACGCGACATGGATCGTGAAAAAATAAATTTATGAAAGTATTGGTTATTGGCGGCGGAGGTCGCTGTCACGCGATTGTCGATGCGCTGGCGCGGTCGCCGCAGGTGTCGAAGATCTACTGCGCACCCGGCAATGCGGGCATCGAGCAGTTGGCGGAGTGCGTGGCACTGAAGGAGACTGAGATTGAAAGTTTGTGTGGATTTGCGCGCGCCGAAGGAATCGAACTCACGGTCGTTGGACCCGAAGTGGCTCTGGCTGCGGGAGTTGTCGATCGGTTTCGTGCTGTGGGGCTGCGCATCTTTGGTCCCACGAAGGCGGCGGCACGCATCGAGTCGAGCAAGGAATTTGCCAAGGAGCTGATGCTCCGTCACCACATTCCGACGGCGGCATTTCGTGCCTTCACCGACTACGCTGAGGCTCGTGAATATCTCTTTGCGCGTCCCCTTCCTGCCGTGCTGAAGTACGACGGACTGGCGGCGGGCAAGGGCGTGGTGATTGCCCAGACCATGGAGCAGGCGGATCATGCGCTGCGAGATATGTTGCTCGACGATAAATTTGGCGCGGGCAAGGTGGTCATCGAGGATTTTTTGACGGGGCCAGAATTTTCGTTCATGTGCTTCGTCGCGGGGCGCACGGTTGTTCCCATGGTGTTGGCGCAGGATCACAAGCGCGCTTTCGACGGCGACAAAGGTCCCAATACGGGCGGCATGGGTGCCTATTCGCCCCTTTCATTTGTCACAAAAGAGGAGGAGGCGTATGCGCTGCGCGAGATCATGCAGCGTACGGCGGATGCCATGGTCGAGGAGGGTTGTCCCTTCACGGGGGTACTCTATGGCGGGCTGATGAAGACTCCGAAAGGGTTGAAGGTCATCGAGTTCAATGCTCGCTTTGGCGATCCCGAAACCGAGGTGGTACTGCCGCGCATGAAGAGCGATTTCTGTGAGGTTTTGTGCGCTCTGACCGACGGTCGTGAGGTGCAAATCGAGTGGGACGATCGGGCGACGCTGGGCATTGTGCTTGCATCGAAGGGGTATCCCGAATCCTACACAAAAGGGGCGAAAATTGAGGGCTTAGATGAGGCACAAAGCCTTGTATATCATATGGGTACAGCTTTTGAGAACGATGCGTTGGTCACAGCTGGCGGACGTGTGCTGATCGTGGTCGGACGGGGCGAAACGCTCGCCGAGGCGCGTGCGCAGGCGTTGGCTGATGTGGCTAAAATTCGGTGTGAGAACCTCTTCCACCGCAGCGACATCGGGCATTATGTATTGGACGAAACAGATAAAAAAAGATAAGAGATGATTATTAGCGGAAAAGAGTTGTCGGCGCAAATGAAAGCCGACATGGCGGCGGAAGTTGCGGGGTTTGGAGCGAAATATGGGCGTACTCCCCACTTGGTTGTGGTGCTGGTGGGCGAGGATGCAGGCAGTGTATCCTACGTCACAGGCAAGGCAAAGGCGTGCGAAGCCATTGGTATTCAGAATACTACGATTCGTCGTCCTGCAACAACTACCGAGGCGGAGGTGCTGGCGATCATCGCTGAGTTGAACGCTGACGAGGGGGTGGACGGCATCTTGGTGCAGCTCCCCCTGCCCAAGCATATCGACGAGGATCGGGTGATTGCTGCGATCCTCAAGCAGAAGGATGTGGATGGTTTTCATCCGCTCAACGTGGCGGCGCTCTGGATGAAGCAACCCTGCACGTTGCCTTGTACGCCGAAGGGTATTATCAAGATGCTCAAGGCTTCAGGTGTTGAGTTGCAGGGTAAGCGCGCCGTGGTTTTGGGACGTAGCAACATCGTGGGTCTTCCCGTGGCGAAATTACTGCTCGACGAAAATGCCACGGTGACCGTGACACACAGCCGCACGAAAAACTTGGCGGAGGTGACGCGTGGAGCTGAAATTTTGGTGGTCGCTATTGGGCGTCCCAAATTTGTCACGGGCGACATGGTCTCCGAGGGGGCTGTGGTGATCGACGTGGGTGTGAACCGCGATCCCGTGACGGGCAAGCTCTGCGGTGACGTCGATTTCGATGCCGTGGCTCCCAAAGCATCGCTCATCACCCCCGTGCCGGGTGGCGTAGGGCCGATGACAATCACCTGTTTAATGGAAAATACGATCGAATGCTTCCTGCGTAGCAGAAAGTAGGGAGACGATGAACACAGCGGGGGGCGAATTCTATGTATGGCCCCCCGCTCTGTATTGTGAAGGGTTGCTTAGAGAGCGTCGATCTCGTTGAGCCACGCCGTGGCTACGGCATCCGATGGCATCCGCCAATCACCTCGTGGTGAGAGCGATACGCTGCCTATTTTCGGCCCGTCGGGCATGGCTGATCGCTTGAATTGTTGGGCGAAAAAGCGGCTAAAAAAGATGCGCATCCAACTCAAAATGGTCTGGTCGTCGTATTGCTCGCCGAATGCTTGTTGGGCGAGGTAGAGGATCTTCGCGGGGGCAAAACCTGCGCGCACGAAGTTGTAGAGGAAGAAGTCGTGCAGCTCGTAGGGGCCGACCAAATCTTCGGTTTTTTGTACGATTTCGCCCTTCTTGGTTGCAGGGAGCAGTTCGGGGCTGACGGGGGTGTTGCAGACATCCGTCAGCACCTCGCCCAGTCGCCCACCGAGGCGAGCTGCTTCGTGGCGAACTAAGTGACGTACAAGGGTTTTGGGTACAGAGCTGTTGACGCCATACATCGACATTTGGTCGCCGTTGTAGGTCGCCCATCCGAGTGCCAATTCGCTCAGATCGCCCGTGCCAATGACCAATCCACCCGCCATATTCGCCACATCCATCAAGATTTGCGTGCGCTCTCGCGCTTGGCAATTCTCGTATGCCGTCGAGCGGTCTTTGGGGTTGAGTCCAATGTCGGAAAAATGTTGCTCACACGCCTTGCGGATCTCGATTTCGCGTGTCGAGACGCCCAATTCGCGCATCAGCTCCAGCGCGTTGTTGTGTGTGCGATCTGTGGTGCCAAATCCGGGCATGGTGATGCCCACGATCCCTTTTCGATCGAGCTTCAGCCGATCGAAAGCGCGTACCGCGACCAGCAGTGCGAGGGTCGAATCCAGTCCACCCGAGATGCCGATAATGGCACATTTACACTTTGTGTGCGCCATGCGCTGCGTCAATCCGCACGTTTGGATGTTGAGAATCTCCTCGCAACGTTCGGCGCGATGTGCATCATCCGCAGGGACAAAGGGGGTGGGGTCGACCTCCCGATCCAGCATCTCTGGACGCAGGCTCTCGGCGATCTCCATTTCGATCACGGTGGTTTCGGCGGCAGCATCGGCGGTGCGGAAGGTGGAGGTGCGACGACGCTCAAATTCGAGCCGCTCGATATCCACATCGGCAACGATAAGTTGCTCTTCCTCAGCGAAGCGTACGCTCTGGCGCAAGATCGTTCCGTTCTCGGCAATCATCCCGTTGCCCGTGAAGACCAGATCGGTGGACGACTCGCCCGACCCTGCCGAGCAGTAGACGTAGGCGGTGAGGGTGCGCGCTGATTGTTGCGCCACCAGCGAACGCAGGTAGGCGTGTTTGCCTGCCGCTTCGGGCGATGCCGAGAGGTTGAAAATCACCTTGGCTCCCGCCAGTGCCAGTTGCGACGAGGGGGGTGTGGCGACCCAGAGATCCTCGCAGATCTCGATGCCAAACTCCACGCCATTCAGGTTGAAGGTCAGGTCGGTACCGAAGTCCGCCTCCTGCCCCGCAAGGGCTATTGTGTCGGAGGCGATCTCTGCCCCCGATGCGAACCAGCGTGCTTCGTAAAACTCAGCGTAGTTGGGGATATAGCTCTTTGGTACGACCCCCAAAATGCGACCTTGCGCCACTATGGCGGCGCAGTTGTAGAGTTCGTTGCCGTGAGCCACCGGAATGCCAATCACGAGTGCCAAGGGGAGCTTGCGCGTTGCCTTGATGATCTGCTCCAATGCCTCATCCGCCGCCATGAGCAGCGTCGATTGCAGGAACAGATCGCCGCACGTGTAGCCCGTCACGCTGAGTTCGGGAAATGCGACGATCTCCACCCCTCGTTGTGCTGCTTGCTGCGTCAGCGCGATGATATGCTCGGCATTCCATGCGCAATCTGCCACGCGCACGTGAGGCACGGCAGCCGCGACCTTCAAAAACCCAAATTCATCCATTTTACTTAGCCCAAAGTTGTGCCAGATTGACGATGACCTTCATCGCCTTGTGCATCGTTGTGAGCGACACGTATTCATATTTGCCGTGGAAATTCATGCCGCCCGTGAAGAGGTTGGGGCAGGGTAGTCCCATGAACGAGAGGCGAGCGCCGTCCGTGCCGCCACGAATGGGCTGAATGAGGGGTACAACCTCGGCCATACGCATGGCTTCCAGTGCTTTGTCGATCATCTGCGGATGTGGCTCGACCATTTTTTTCATGTTGTAATACTGGTCTTTGAGGGTGAGTTTGACCACCCCTTCGCCATATTTTTTGTTCAACAGCTCGACGCAGTTGTAGATGAAGACCTTCTTTTGCTCGAACTTTGCGGCATCGTGATCGCGGATGATGTAGCTCATTGCGCACTTTTCGACCGTGCCGTTGAAGCCCACGCAATGGTAGAATCCTTCGTAGTTCTCGGTGTGTTCGGGGCGCTCCCACGCAGGCAGCATGGCATTCAGTTCGGCTCCGACCACAATGGCGTTGATCATCTTGTTTTTAGCCGATCCGGGATGCACGTTGCGTCCTTGGATCTCGATTTTGGCACCCGCAGCATTGAAGTTTTCGAACTCCAATTCGCCCTCGAAGCCGCCGTCGACGGTGTAGGCAAAGTCGGCACCGAATGCCTTGACGTCGAAGAAATCGACGCCGCGACCGATCTCCTCGTCGGGGGTGAAGCCCACGCGGATCTTGCCATGTTTGACTTCGGGATGCGCCAGCAGATACTCTGCGGCGGTCATGATCTCCGCTACACCCGCCTTGTCGTCAGCGCCCAAGAGGGTTGTGCCGTCGGTGTGAATCAGCGTGTGACCGATGAATTCGCGCAGTTCGGGGAAGTCGGCGACCTTCATGGTGAGTTGCCCATTGAGGATCAGATCCGAGCCGTCGTAATCTTCGACAATGCGCGGTTTGACATCCTTGCCACTCATGTCGGGTGCGGTGTCCACGTGGGCGATGAAGCCTAATACGGGGGCGTTTTCGCACCCTTTCGAGGCGGGAATGGTTCCCATGGTGTAGCCGTATTTGTCGGTCACAACTTCTTGTAATCCGAGTGTACGCATCTCATCTGCAAGATGATGCAGCAATACAAGTTCTTTGTCGCTCGACGGGAAAGTTTCGCTCTCCTCGCAGGATTGGGTGTCGAAGGCGACGTATTTCAAAAATCGTTCTTTCAGTTCCATATTATACCTTTTTAATCATTTTCTTTTTTTGCGCGCAGCGTGTGCCATGCGAAGTAGCAGATCAGGGCGATATACATCACCACTGCGGTCCACTCGGCGCCGTTCGAGGCTTTCCAAGTGTCCATCGACCAGTCGAATTCGCAATAGTTGAGAATGGCACTCGCCACGCCCATCAGTGCGCCACCCGCAATGAAGCCCGACGCAATGAGTGTACCGCGGTCGGCGCGGGCTTTATTTAGCCCCTCGTCGGAGGTGCGGCTCGAAACGAACCATGCGATCAGACCGCCGATCACCAGCGGAATGTTGAGCGAGAGCGGAATGAACATACCCAGCGCAAACGCCAATGCGGGAACGCCGATAGCGGTGAGCAGCAACGCCAAAACAGCGCCGCAGAAGTAGAGTACCCACGGGGTTTGACCGCCCGTCATCAGGGGTTGAATCACCGCCGCCATGGCATTTGCCTGTGGCGCCACGAGCGATCCTTCGCCCACGAAACCGTAGGTTTTATTGAGGATGATCATCACACCAGCCACCGTGGCTGCTGAGACAAATGTGCCGAGGAACTTCCATGCTTCCTGCTTCTTAGGTGTTGTGCCGAGCCAATATCCGATTTTGAGGTCGGTGATGAAGCCGCCCGCCATGGAGAGTGCCGTGCAGACCACGCCGCCGATGATGAGCGCCGCTGTCATGCCACTGGTGCCGCTCAATCCAACGCTCACCAGTACCAGCGACGAGAGGATCAGCGTCATGAGTGTCATACCCGAAACGGGGTTTGAACCCACAATGGCGATGGCATTGGCTGCCACGGTGGTGAAGAGAAAGGCGATCACGAAGACGATCAGAATCGCCACGATCGACTGCGTCAGATTGCCGCCAAGCATACCGAAGTGGAAGAAGATGAAGGTCGCTGCGAGGGTGGCAATGAGGATCGTGAGGATCAGCTTCATGGTCAGGTCGCGTTGGGTACGCTCTGTGGTGGCGACACTCTTTTTACTGCCGCCCAACTCGCTGACTGCCAAACCTACGGCTTGGCGGATGATGCCCGATTGGCGGATGATGCCCACCATGCCAGCCATGGCGATGCCGCCGATGCCGAGGGGTTTACCGATGAACTGCACCAGATTTTCCGCCGTCATCAACGACTGCGGATTGGCGAGAATGTCTTGTTTGGTGACGCCCAGAATTGCGGCCAAGGCTGCGGGGTCGATGCTCCCAGCGATCGAGCCGACAACGGGGGCGATGATGAGCCACACCAGACCCGAGCCAGCGGCGATGATCATGGCATATTTCAAGCCGACGATGTAGCCCAAGCCCAGCAGTGCTGCGGAGGTGTTGACTCCGATGACTACTTTGAATTTATCGGCACACAACTCGCCAAAAGCGCAGATACGCGTCGAGACCGACTCGGTCCAGAGTCCAAATGTGCCGACCACGAAGTCGTAAAGTCCGCCCACAAGACCCGCCACAGCCAGCAATTTGGCTTGATTGCCGCCCTTTTCGCCCGACACCAACACCTCGGTGGTTGCCGTGGCCTCGGGGAAGGGGTATTTGCCGTGCATCTCCTTGACGAAGTATTTGCGGAAGGGGATCAGCAGCACGATACCCAGAATGCCGCCGAAGAGCGACGAGAGAAAGACCTGATAGAAAGCCACATCAAGCCCTAAGATGTAGAGCGCGGGCAGGGTGAAGATCGCTCCTGCGACGACCACGCCCGACGAGGCGCCGATGGATTGGATGATGACGTTCTGACCCAGCATATTTTTGCGACCCGTCATGTTGCCCACCCCCACGGCGATGATCGCAATCGGGATGGCAGCCTCGAAGACCTGTCCGACCTTGAGTCCAAGGAAGGCGGCGGCGGCGGAGAAGACGATCGCCATGATGAGTCCCATGGTGACCGAGTAGGGGGTTACCTCCCGTGGCGCGCTCGATGCGGGCATCATGGGGGTGTACTCCTCGCCCGCGCGCAATTCGCGGTAGGCGTTTTCGGGGAGTGAAGTTGGTAGTTTTTCTTGTTTCATTTATTTGAGTAGGTAAAGTTTTGTGATTTTCAGAAGGCTTTATCGGTTGTCGCCGCTGCCCTTCAAGATGTTGCGCTCCATGCGCGAGCGGAGCTTGTCGACGTTCATCTGTGCGACGGTTTCCAAGCTGAATCCCAAATCGCGTGAGAGGGTGGCGCAGTACCACAGCACGTCGCCTATCTCCTTGGCTATCTCAGCCTTGCGTTCATCGGTGAATTGTTGTCCGTTGTCGCGGATCACCTTTTTTACTTTGTCCGCCACCTCACCCGCTTCGCCCGTCAATCCGAGTGTGGGGTAGATAATGCGCTGGCTATCAGGATAGATCGCCGTGTCGAGCGCGTGTTGTTGATATTCGTCTAAAGTCATGTCGTAATATATATAAGTGTACAAAATTAACGAAAAATTTCGGAAATCAAAGTTTCAGTGCGTGGATAAAGCGCGGAATAGCCACTGCAAGCGTCGGATCGAGCGGCAGATCGGGGTTCAAGTAGGCGTCTAACTGCCCTGCCGCGTCGCGTCCCGTTGACTGGCGGAGGGTGTGGGTCATCCCCTCGATCACGAGCAGCTCGGATTTCGGCGATGCCTCCTTAAGCGCCTTAGCGTTTGCCACCGAGATCTGTATGTCGTTGTCTCCGTTGACGATCAGTATGGGTGCTGTCACCCGACGGATCACCTCTTGAGGCTTGTATTTCATCTCCGAAATCCAGAACCGTTGCAGATAGGGTTGGAATAACGTTGCCAGCTCGCGCGGATAATCCTCCACCGTGCGTCCTTGGCGCAGTGCATTGATGACTGCTGTGGCGCGCATGAGCAGCCCCATATCGTTCGTGACAAGTTGTCCTGCGAGCTGTATCTGGATGATCTCGTCGACCGGGAAGCCTGCCCCCGCGAGCGAGATCACCCCACTCACGTCGGGCGACGTAGCCGCCACGCAGAGGGCGATGAGCGACCCTTCGCTATGTCCCACCAGTACGATTCGCTTGAAACTCTGCGCTTTGAGGTAGCTGACCAAGGCGGCGGCATCACCCACAAAATCATCAAAGACCACCTCGCTCATCTTCTGTCGATCGTCGTAGCGGCTTGCCTCGATGCCGCGTTTGTCGTAGCGCAGCGAGGCGATTCCTTGCCGTTCAAGCTCCTGAGCAAGAAATAGATAGGTGTTTGTATAGATGCCTGAACGGCGCGAATTGTTGTCGCGATCCATGGGACCCGAACCTGTGATGAACAACGCTGCCACCTCGCTACCCGCTTCGGGTGTGCGCAGGGTGCCGTAGAGCGTCCCAAAATCCCGCTTGAGCGCCACTCCGCGCTCGGTAGCTACCAGTGGCATCGCCGTCAGCAGCCACAACATCCCGATAAATAATTTTCTCATCTGTCTATATATTTTGCAAATTCAAAACAGTTTTTTAGAGCAGGTCGAGGATTTTTTCGAGTCCAATGCTGTGTGAACCCTTCACCAAGATCAAGGCGTCGCGCAGCGGGTGCGCTGCGATGTAATCGGCAAGTTCGGCACGCGTGCGAAAAAGATGTATGCGGTCGGTGTCGGGGGCTGTTCGGCGATCGGTGTAGGTGGCGTGTGCAGCGGCAAATTCGTCGCCTACCAGTAGCAACTGAGCCTCCTCATGCTCCAAGGCGAGGCGGATGATTGCCTCGTGTTCGGGTTGCGACCATGCACCCAATTCGAGCATATCGCCGAGGATCAGCACCTTCGAGCTGCGTGTCGACGCTTCGGTGCGGAAATTCTCAATTGCCGCACGCATACTCGACGGGTTGGCGTTGTAGCAATCGGCGACCAGTGTGTTGTGTGCCGTGTCGATCCGTTGCGAGCGGTTGTTGTCGGGGCAGTAGTCGTCGATGGCGTGGCGGATGCGCTCGTCATCCACATCGAAGTAGCAGCCCACCGCCATGGCGGCCGCGATGTTGTGGCGGTTGTATGCCCCCTCCAAATGGTGCGACACCCCGTCTGCCAGCGCCACGGAGTAGTACTCCGCCGCCAACGAGTCGCGCTCGGCGACCATTGACACCAGCGTGGCATCTTCGCGTGGCACAAAGGCATGACCGCCATTTTCTGCCAAATAGTCATACAGCTCGCCTTTGCCGCGGCGCACCCCTTCGGGGCCGCCGAAACCTTCGAGGTGGGCGCGTCCTATGTTGGTGATTATGCCGTAGTTGGGCTGTGAAATGGAGCAGAGCAAGGCGATCTCGCCGCAGCCACTGGCACCCATTTCGACCACACCGAATTCGGTGTCGCGCGTCATGGCTAACAGTGTGAGTGGCACGCCGATATGGTTGTTGAGGTTGCCATGGGTGGCGTAGACTTCGAAGCGTTCGGCAAGCACGCGGCTCACCAGCTCCTTGGTGGTTGTTTTGCCGTTGCTACCCACGATTCCTAAAATCGGAATGGCTAACTTGCGGCGGTGTTCGCGCGCCAGCTCTTGCAGGGCAGTCAGCGCATCCTCGACCAGCAGCAGGCGGGCATCGCCTGCCGCCACCGTGGGATCGTCGACCACGGCATATGCCGCGCCGCGAGTGAGTGATTCTGCCGCAAAACGGTTGCCGTCGAACGATGTTCCTCGCAGGGCAAAGAAGATCGAGTCGGGTTCGATGCGACGAGAGTCGGTCGAAATATGCGGGTGTTCTAAATAAAGATCATATAGGTCAGGCATCAGCTTTTTGCTAAATATATTTTTCTCCAGTTTTGTATTTCACTTCGTCGATAAATTTCTTGATGTTCTGCTCCTCCGTGCGGGGGCAGATCATCAGCACGTCGTCCGTGTCGACGACGATGTAGTCTTTGAGTCCGCTGATCACCGCCACCTTGTTTTCGGGGAGCGAGATGATGCTGCTGCGGGTGTCACTCAGGAAGCATCCTTGGGCGGGGGCGGCATTGGCGTAGCGGTCTTTACGAGCGTGTTGGTAGACCGAACCCCACGTGCCGACGTCGCTCCAGCCGAAATCGCCGCAGCGCACATAGACGTTGTCCGCTTTCTCCATGATGCCGTAGTCGATCGAGATAGCGCGGCACTCCGAAAAGGCCATTTCGATGGTGTTCTGCTCGGCATCGGTGTCGATGGCGCGCATCACGCCGCTGAATAGCAGGTCGTGTTCGGGCAGGTATTTGCGGAAGGCTTCGATAATGGCGCTCACTTTCCAGATGAAAATACCCGAGTTCCAGAAAAATTCGCCACATTGAACGAAGGTCTGTGCCAATTCGAGGTTGGGCTTCTCGGTGAAGCATTTCACCTTGCTGATTGGCTGAGTGTCCGATACTTGAATATATCCATAGCCCGTTTCTGGGCGTGTGGGCTTGATACCCACGGTCATCAGGGCGTCGTGTGCCTGCGCAAATTCGCTGCACTCGGCGATGATCGTGCGAAACGCCGCCTCGTCGAGGATAAAATGGTCGGCAGGGGTGACAATCATCTCGGCATCGGGATCGCGTTTGAGCAACGTGTAGGCGGCATATGCCACGCAAGGGGCGGTGTTGCGACCCACCGGTTCGCACAGCACCTGCTCAGGCTTCAACTCAGGCAAGTGTTCGAGTACCAGCTCTTTGTAGCGGCGGTTGGTGACCACCAGAAAGTTCTCCGCTGGTACGATCGTCGCGAAACGCTCGTAGGTGTGACGGATGAAAGATTTGCCTGTGCCGAGGATGTCGAGAAACTGCTTGGGCATCGACAAACGGCTCTTGGGCCAGAAGCGAGCGCCGATACCACCCGCCATAATCACACAATATTTGTTATTCTCCATGAGTTATATATGCTGTAATTGTCATTTAGGTAGACAAAGATAAAAATAATTCGTAACTTTGCCGCCTATTATGTTGATAATTTTTATTGCATGAAGATCAAATTGATTACCATACCGAACTTGCTGACCCTCTCGAATCTGCTCTGTGGATCGTTGGCGGTGGTCTCGGCATTGGTCTGGGGTGACCTTGTCACGGCGTTTTGGTTGATTATTACCGCTGCGGTGTTCGATTTTTTCGACGGCTTTGTGGCGCGCCTGCTCCACCAAACATCGCCTATCGGGGTCGAGTTGGACTCGCTTGCCGACGATATTTCGTTCGGTTTTGCCCCTGCTGCCATCCTCTTCACGCTCTACGCCCAAAGTCCCGCAGGGTGCGAGGCGTGTGCCGAATGGCTTGCCTATGCGCAATATGGAGTCTTCATCATTGCCGCTTTCTCGGCGTTGCGCCTTGCTAAATTCAACATCGACGAGACGCAGCATACCGAATTTTGCGGACTGCCCACCCCTGCCAACACCCTGTTTTGCGCCTCGCTTGGACTGCTATCACAGACCGACGGTTTGGTGCTGAGCCAGTTGACGATTTTGGTGATCGCGGTGGTTATGTCGTGGTTGTTGGTGAGTCCGATCCGAATGTTTGCACTCAAATTTGCGGGCTTCGGCTGGCGAGGTAACGAGCTGAGATATAGTTTTATAATAGCGTCTGTTGTGCTGGCTGTGGTGTTCCGAACCAGTGCCGTGCCGCTGATCATCGCGCTCTATATCGTTATCTCGACGGTGCGCTGGGTGTGGAGCTTAAAAGCTGAAGGGTCAAAGGATTGCCCGAAAGCGTAAATTGTTTATTTGAAAAAAATAATTACCTTTGTGGTGAAATCCGCATGAGGACTTCTATGTATAAGTCGTTGAACAACATCTTTCTTGCCGTGCTGACCGCGCTGATTCTGATTGCTTTACCGCAAACGGGTTCGACGCAGACATTGGATGCAAGGGCGATGCAACGAGCGCAACAGCGGGGCGATAATACCAACCTCGTGGGGGCTAACCCTTATGCCAACGAGACAGAGGGCGAGGAGGGCGAGGTGCAGGATACGACCAAAAAGGAACGACGCATTCGCAAACCCCTCGAATCGTACTTTTTTAGTGATTCCATTCGGGCGCTGAATAACTTCAAATGGAACATCGATCGCGACTACAATCGTGTGACAGTCAGCCCCATAGATACGACGCTTGCCAATTGGCACATCGACTATCCGTTCTATGTCAATGGGGTGGGTGACGCGGCAATTGGCGGTTTGGGGCAGGCGAGCATCCCCCTGAACTACTTCGAGCGTCCTGCGTTCTTTGATTTTAATTTTGTGAACCCCTACCAAGCCTACATCTACAAGTTGGAGAACGTTCCGTTTTATAACGTCAAAAAGCCGATGATCAACTTCACCTACCTCGAATCGGGGCAGAAGAAGTTTCGCGAGGAGAACTTCGCAATCATGCACGCTCAGAACATCTCGCCCTCGACGGGCTTCAATATCAACTACAAGGCACGCGGCACGCGCGGTCAGTATGAGTGGTCGCGTACCAAAAACCAGAATTTGGAGGTGGCATTCAACCACACGGGCAAGCGCTACTCGGTGCATGCGGGCTACGTCAACAACCACATCGAACGGCAGGAAAACGGCGGCGTGGTGGGTGACTGGGCAATTGCCGACACCACCTTCGAGATGCCTTCGGGTGTGCCGATGAAACTCTCGAATGCGCAGGCGAGAAACATCTATCGCAACAATGCCTTTTTCATCGAACAGTCCTACGGTATTCCGCTTCAGCGAGTTACCAACAAAGACTTCTCGATTGCCAACCTCTCGTCGGTCTTCATCGGTCACTCGTTCGAATACAACTCGTGGAGCAGGGTCTACTCCGACCTGAACAAGCCTTACACCAACGAGCGCGGCGCGAAGGACGAAAATGGAAATTTCACGCCCACAACGCACAACTACTACGACCACTGGTATATCAACCCCATTCAGACGCGCGACTCGACCTACGAACGCGTGATCTCAAATCGGCTCTTTGTGCAGGCACAGCCGTGGGATCGTGACGGTGTGGTGGGTACGCTCGATGCGGGCGTGGGGGTCGATCTCTACACCTATTCCCAATTTTCGATGGGCGATTATGTGTCGGGTCGTTATACAAAAGTGAACAAAACCAGCTACTTCGCCTACGGCTCGGTGGCAGGTAAGATAAAGAAGTATGTCGATTGGAGTGCGAACCTCAAATTCTATCCATCGGGATACCGTAGCGGTGACCTCTCCGCTGGAGCCAGATTGGCTCTGACGGGGTATATTCACCAACACCCCTTGATTCTCGAAGGGCGCTTCACAATGGAGCGCCGCTCGCCAAACTATTGGCAGGAGAACCTATTCTCAAACCACTATGTGTGGTTTACTCCCTTAAACAAGGAGAATGAAACTCGTTTTGAGGTTAAATTTTCAATTCCCGACTTCGCATTCGAAGCTGGCGCATGGCAGAGTGTTGTCTCCGACAAAATCTACTACGCGGCGAACAGCAATGTGGCGCAGAAAAATGGAAATGTAAGCCTGACGAGTGTCTACGCTCGCAAAGATTTCCGCATTGGCGGATTTCATTTGGACAACAGGGTACTGTTGCAGTGGAGTACAGATCAAGAAGTTGTACCAGTCCCGCTATGCAGCGCTTTCATCTCCTACTACTATGAGTTTTGGGTGAAGCGCGACGTGCTGCGGTTGCAAATTGGTGTTGACGGACGCTTTAATACACGCTATTATTCGCCCGGATACAACCCCGCTTTGTCGCAGTTTTACAACCAGCGGGAGGTCGAAACCGGAAATTACCCCTATATGGACGTTTTCGTGACAGGAAAATGGAAGAGGATGCGCGTATTTTTGAAATACCAGCATCTGAACAAAGGATTATTTGGCAATGGCGAGTACTTCGCCGTGGCTCATCAACCGCTTAATCCGGGCATGTTCAAAATGGGTATCTCATGGGGATTCTATGATTAAGTGTACTGTTCTGCGCGGAAAATGCAGCCCGCAAAACAACATTGTATGTTCAAAAAGACGATTTTAATCTTCACGTTCTTAGCTATTATTACCACTTTTTACGGGTTCAACGCGAACTTCACAACCACTGTCGATGACGCCTTTGCCTTGGAGACCGACGACCACTCTCTGCTACCCAGCGGGGCCTATGTCATCTCGGCATACGACAATATCATCCGCAGTGTGAGCGAAAAAGAGGGGCATGATTGGCGCTTGATGAGTGCCATCGCCTACCACGAATCGCGTTTTACGCCCGACATAGTCTCCCACCGTGGAGCCAGAGGATTGATGCAAATCATGCCCGCCGTGGCGCGTCGGTTTAATGTTGAGGGCGATCAAATGATCGACCCAGCTACGAATGTGTGGCTCGCGGGACAGGTGATCAACAGCATCGCCAAGACCTTTCGCTTTCCGAAAAGTGTTTCGGAACAGGATCGTATGAGCATCATCTTAGCCAGCTACAACAGTGGCGTGGGACACGTGGGTGACGCTCGTCGCTTGGCGCAGTTGCACGGCGAAGACCCCAATTCTTGGGCGGTTGTTTCGCGCTATTTGCAACTGAAGGCGGATGCCGAATACTACAACAAAGAGGTTGTGAAGTGCGGTCAATTCACGGGCAGCCGTCAAACTTTGGCGTTTGTCGATGATGTGATAGGACGTTATAACAAATATTGCCGCATCGCATCGTTGTGATGTGTGCCACATAAATTAAGCTTCCGAACTTTCTGGTTCGGAAGCTTTTGTGTTTTTTGCCGACTCCATAAGCACAAAAGATTTTCTCTCTTTGCTTTCTCTCTTTGCTTTCTTTCGAGAAAGCAACAAAGAAGAGCGCAGGGCGGAAATGACGGTCAGGAAAGATTGAATTTTCCTGACCGTCCTTTTCGCGATGCGCGGAGCAGAACAAAGCAGAGCAAAGAACGTTTTCAGTGATGTGCGGAACAGAACAAAGAATATTTTCGGCAAGGGGGGGAATAATTGCGTCTTGTTTGCGGACTCCGAACGGCG
>JAVXFC010000033.1:0-15323 GCA_036658095.1 Alistipes sp.
CCCTTGCTGCGTCGCCCCTCGTTCAGGAACTCGAACAGCTCCTTGAACATACGCGTTGCCACCCCCGATGCTGGCACAAACTTCACGATGCGAAGTTGCTCCGACGTGCGCTCGTAATAAGCCGTCGCCGTCCGCAACTCCGCCTCGGTCAATACACGGATACCGTCGGCAGGTGATGCCGCCTTGGTGATTTTGAGAAAAGGGAATCCGCGCTCAAAATTTTTCAACTGATGTTCGACAGCTGCCTCCGTCAAACCATGCTGCTCTATCTGCAATAAATCGGTCTTGCTAAACATAATTTCTAAGGTTAGGTTTTAATCTGTTCGGTGTTTATGCTCAAAATTAATGAAAATATTTCGTAACTTTGCAATATGATACAAGAATTTCACAACATATCGCTCCGCGATCGAAATAGCTTCCATGTCGAACAGTGCGCCACACGGCTCGTAGAGTTCGATACAGAGGAGGATTTACAAGAGTTGTTCGTCCACCACGCACCCGAAAAATGGATGGTACTGGGGGGTGGAAATAATATTTTATTCACCCACGACGTCACGCAGACACTCCTCGTGCCGCGAGCAGGCGAGATACAGATCGTTGGCGAAGATCCCGAATCGGTACACATCGAGGTGGCGGCAGGGGTCGAGTGGGACGATCTGGTCGAGTGGGCGGTGGCACACGAATTGTGGGGCATCGAAAACCTCTCGCTCATACCGGGCAAGGTGGGAGCTGCCCCCGTGCAGAACATCGGAGCTTACGGCAGCGAAGCGAAGGATGCCATTGAATCGGTGCGGATGTTCTGCCCCGAGACAAACAATATGCTGGTCATCGACGCTGCCCATTGCGATTTTGGTTACCGCGAGAGCATCTTCAAACACACGTTGCGCGGGCGAATCATCATCACCGCCGTCCGTTTCCGTCTGAGCCACACACCTCAACCCCGACTTGGCTATGGCGACCTGATGCGCGAGGTCGAGGCTCGCGGAGGTGCCACGTTGCAACATATTCGGGAGGCCGTGTGTGCCATTCGACGTGCGAAACTCCCCGACCCTGCGGTGCAAGGCAATGCAGGCAGCTTTTTCAAAAACCCCGTTGTCGACCTCGCCAAGGCAGAGGCACTGCGCGAGCGCTATCCCGATATGCCCTCATACCCTGTGCCGAACCGCCCCACGTGCGTGAAGCTGGCGGCAGGTTGGCTGATCGACCAAGCGGGACTGAAGGGACACATAGCGGGCAAAGTGGGTGTACATCCCCACCAAGCCTTGGTGTTGGTCAACATGGGAGGTGCCACGGGGGGCGAGGTGATCGCCTTTGCCCACACTGTGCAGCAACGCGTCCAAGAGATGTTCGGCGTCGAGATCGACACCGAAGTGAATATATTGTAGAGAAAAATGACTTTATTAGAGGGTTTTCAACGTTACATCGAGAATAATCGATTAGCCACACACGAGGACAAAATTTTGCTCACCGTCTCAGGCGGTGTCGATTCGATGGTCATGCTCGCGCTCTTCGCCGCGAGTGGCTATCATATAGGTGTGGCGCATTGCAACTTCCAGTTGCGTGGCGCCGAGAGCGACGAAGACGAGGTGCTGGTGCAGCAGCAAGCCACAAAATATGGCGTACCGTGCTACAACCGCCGTTTCGAAACCACCGCCGAGATCGAGCGCACGGGCGATTCGATGGAGATGGTTGCTCGCCGCCAACGCTATGCGTGGTTCGACGAACTGAGCCACCAAGAGGGCTACACGGTGGTGGCGGTGGCACACCACGCCGACGACTCGATCGAAACCTTCTTCATCAACCTCCTGCGCGGCACAGGTCTGCGCGGATTGACGGGCATATCGACCCACATCGGCAAGATCATCCGCCCACTGATGTTCGCCTCGCGCCGCGAAATTCACGAATACGCCATTTCGAAGCACATCCCCTTCCGCGAAGATTCGTCGAACCGCTCGACCAAGTACCTACGCAATAAAATCAGATTGGGGCTGATCCCCTGCATCCGCGAAATAAATCCGAAGTTCACCTCGCTCATGCACAAGAACATAGGGCGGTTGACAGACGCACAGCTCTTCATCAACCACGGCATCGAGCGCATCCGCGCAGAGGCGGTGACCACCGCCGAGGGCATCGACACGATCCACATCGACCGCATCGACCGCGACTTCCCGCTCGACTTCGTGATCTACGAGCTGCTCAACTCCGCCTATGGATTCAAGGGCGACGTGATCGACTCGCTCTGCCGCGCGCTGAAGCAGGAGGCTTCGGGACGGCGCTTCTACTCCAAGGATTTCACCGCCACCACCGACCGCGGCACGGTACTCGTCACACGAACCACGGCGGACGACGCGTGCGAAATAAACGTCGCCAACGGCGTTCCTCGCAGCTATTGCAGCAACTCGGTCCTCTACTACGAGCGGTGCGACATCGACACCATCAAGAATTTCGGCGTCCCCGAAAACATCGCGCAGGTCGACGCCGACCTGTTGCGCTGGCCACTCACCATTCGCCGCTGGCGCGAGGGCGACTGGTTCATCCCCTACGGCATGACGGGGCGCAAAAAAGTGAGCGACTACCTGATCGATCATAAAATTTCGATGCCCGAAAAACAACGCCAATTTGTGCTGCTCTCGGGCGAAGATATCGTGTGGCTCATCGGACGACGCATCGACGACCGCTACCGCCTCACCTCGCAGACCGAGAACGTGTTACGCATAACCAAGGAGATCATATAATGGCGAAGTCGACCCTCAAATTCCGCGACGCCGTCGCCCTCTTCGAACGCCTGTCGTCCGACATCGCAGCACGCAAGTTCGCCCCGATCTACCTGCTCATGGGTGAGGAGAGCTACTTCATCGACGCCCTGAGCGAGCAGCTCGCCACCACGATCCTCAACCCCGCCGAGCGCGACTTCAACCAGCTCACGGTCTACGGCAAGGATTCGGAGGTGGGTCAGGTGATCAACCTCTGTCGTCAGATGCCGATGATGGGCGCCTTTCAGGTGGTGATTTTGCGCGAGGCGCAGCAGCTGCGCGGCATCGAAAAACTCTCGCTCTACACCCAAAAGCCCTCGCCGACGACCATTTTTGTCATCTGCCACAAGGAGAAGAATGTCGACAAGCGCTCCGTGTTTTACAAGGGCGCCGTCGCCAACGGCATCGTCTTCGAGTCGGTGCGTCCGCGCGACTACGAAATCACCGCGTGGCTCACGCAGTTCATCGCCGCCAAAGGGTTCTCGATCGACAGCAAGGCACTCTCGATGCTCACCGACCACCTCGGCACCGACATCGCCAAGATCTCGAACGAGCTGGGCAAGCTGGTGGTTTCGATGCCCGAAGGGTCGAAACGAATCACCGATGCCGATATAGAGATAAATATAGGTATATCCAAAGATTTCAATAATTTCGAACTTTGCAAGGCGCTTTTGGCGCGCGACATGGAGCGCACCCTGAAAATCGCCGAACATTTTGCCCGCAACCCGAAGGAAAACCCGCTGCTGTTGACTATCATGGCTCTTTTCGGTCAATTCAAAGAGCTATTTTTGATCAACTACCTGCGCTGGCAGGCACAACACAAGGGCATTCCGTTTCCGTCGGATGTGGAGCTGATGCGCATCCTCAAACTCAACAACCCCTTCGCCGTCAACGAACTCAAGCAAGCGACAGCGCTGTGGAACAACAAAAAAGTCTTCGCAATCCTCGGAATGCTGCGCGAATACGACGCCAAGAGCAAGGGACTCAACGCGGGCAGCGCCTCCGACGGCGAGCTACTACGCGAGCTACTTCTCAAAATTATCCTTTTATGACAGAGGCGTATCTCTACCAAACGGTTCACACCCTTGGCGGGCGCCCGCTCTACCTATCGGAGCATATCGCGGTTCTCGATAGGGCGTCTCGCGCCCTCTTTGGTCGTCCGTTTGCGCTGGATGCAACGCTGCTCACCTCGCAAATCACCACGCTGCTCACCACCCACCAAGCACCCACCAGTTGTTCGGTCTTCGTGCAAATCCGATCTTTTTTTTCGGGCGACGTGCAGCTCCTGCTGGCGGGAAAGTCGCTCTACTACGGCTACGACCTGCGCAGCCTCCACCCCGAAGCCCTCACCATGCGCTACGAACTGCCCTTCGGCGACTACCCCACCTCGGCACGCAAAGCCCTCGCCGCCTTGGCACATACGCAAGCCGAACGTCATCACGTTCAGAGCGTTGTGCGATTCGATGCGACGGGCGTGGTCAACACCTGTGACGATGCTCCGCTATTCGGGGTGGCGGGCGACAAGCTCTACACCTCGCCTGCGCCCCCCAGTGTCGAGGGGCGGGTTGCGGCAACGTGCATCGCTGCGGCGAAGTTCGAGTTGGTCGTTCAACCCATTCTGCACGAGCAACTTGCCCTCTTCGATGAACTATTCTACTTCGACCACCGCGGCATCACCTCGCTTGCCCGCTGCGACGGCAACCCCCTCATGTCGATAGTCACCGAGCGTGTGGCACACGAGGCGACCCTGTTGAGCGCGCTCTAAAACACAATGTCGAAAAAGATAGAAATCACAACGACACGGCCGATGCTACCTTTGCAGCATCATGAAAAAATACCTATTTATCTACGCCCTCTGCCTCACCGCTCTGGTGGTCTGCGGCTACCGTCGCCACCGCACCGAAATCAATCGTCTGCGCCAAAACCAAAGCGCTCTGACTGCGCACCTCACCCACTACCGCACCCAATGGGGTGCCGAGGCGGCAACAGCACAAGTACTCCGACTACGATGTGCCGAGTTTGAGGAGCTGCGCGCCGCCGATGCCGAGCGCATACGTCGCTTGGGAATTCGCTTGCGCCACGTGGAGTCCACGGCACAGACCGCCACCACCACGCAGATCGAAATCGCCGTCCCCATACGCGATACGATCGTACTACGCGACACACAGCAGCTCTTCCGCTGGCGCGACCCGTGGGTCTCGGTCGAGGGGCTAATCGCGCAGGACTCGGTGCGATGCCGCGTGGAGAGCGTCGACACCCTGCATCAAATCATCCACCGCATCCCACATCGCTTCCTCTTCTTCCGTTGGGGCTGCAAAGCCATTCGGCAGGAGATCGTCTCGGCGAATCCCCACACACGCATCGTACACGCGGAGTATGTGAAAATAGAGCGGTAAAAACTTTGCTCTCTGCTCGGTTTGCATTATCTTTACGCCCATGGAAAGAACAGCAATATTCCCCGGCTCATTCGACCCCTTCACGCGGGGTCACGAAGCATTGGTCTCCGAAGCACTCAACCTCTTCGATCGAGTGGTCATCGGCATCGGTAACAACACCGAGAAAAAAGGGCTACTAACCATCGAAAATCGCAAACGGCTCATAGACGACCTCTATGCGAACGACAAGCGCGTGGAAGCACACATCTACCAAGGACTTACGGGCGACTTCGCGCTGGCAGAAAATGCGTGCGCGATCATCCGAGGCGTGCGCAACACCACCGACTTCGAGTACGAACGCACGATGGAGGCGACCAACTACCGTCTCTATCCCGATATTACCACCCTGATGCTCTTCACACCCGCTCCCGTGGCGGACATCTCGTCAAGTACGGTGCGCGAAGTACTGCTCTTCGGGCGCTCGGTAGCGGAGTTCATGCCACAGGGGATTTTAATTGAAAACTATTTATAACTCACAAATATGATGGAATTTACAGCCGAAATGATCGCCGGCTTTCTCGAAGGCGAAATCGTGGGCGACAAACAAACAAAAGTACATACCGTCTCCTCGATCGAGGAGGGAAAAGCGGGATCACTGACCTACCTAACAAACCTCAAATACGAATCTTTTATCTACACCACCAAGGCATCTATTGTGTTGGTTGATAAGACATTTACACCCTCACAGGCAGTTACAGCAACCCTCATCAAAGTCGACAATACCGCCGCGTGCGTCCTCAAATTACTGGAGATGTACAACGCCGCAAAACCGCGCAAAACAGGCATCAGCCACATGGCATCCATCTCGGAGAAGGCTTCGCTGGGCGAAGGGTGCTACGTGGGCGAATTTACGGTCATCGAGGCGGACGTTACGATCGGGACAAACTGCCAGATCTACCCGCAAGTCTATCTGGGCAACGGGGTAACCGTGGGCGAAGGAACCATCCTTCACCCCGGAGTGAAGATCTACGAGGGGTGTCACATCGGCAAAAATTGCATCCTCCATGCGGGGGCGGTGATCGGAGCCGACGGATTCGGATTCGCACCCAATGCACAGGGTGGATTCGACAAGATCCCGCAGTTGGGTAATGTGCTGATAGAGGACGATGTAGAGATTGGAGCCAACACCTGCATCGACCGCGCAAAGACCGACTCGACGATCATCCGCCGTGGCGTGAAACTCGACAACCTCATCCAGATCGGACACAACGTCCAGATCGGCGAAAACACCGTTTCGTCGGCCCAAATGGGCATCGCAGGCACCTCGAAAGTGGGCAGCAACTGCTTCCTCGCAGGGCAGGTAGGCATCGCCGACCATGTGACCATTGGCAACCGTGTGATGATCGGATCGAAGAGCGGAATCAGCAACGATATTCCGGATGATGAGGTACGTATGGGTTATCCTGCACTACCCGGACGCCGCTTCCACCGCGCCTCGATCATCTATAAAAACCTGCCCGAATTGGCAGATCGCGTATGCGGATTGGAACGAGCTGTTGAATCCTTAAAAACAAAATAAAAACATGCGTAAAATTTTCATTTTAGCCGTCACAGCCCTCACACTCTACGGCTGCACATCGAACAAATGTGTCATCAAAGGCGACATCGAAGGGTTGGAAGGAACAATCTATCTCTTTGATGAGACAGGCGCACCAATCGACTCGACAATCGTCGAGCAAGGTAAATTTAAGTTCGCCGAGGTGGCAGACACCACCCACGTCGCCTATTTGGTCAACAACGAAGAGTCCAACGACCCCTTCTCACTGATCCTAATCACCGAACCGGGCAAGATCACCGTGAGTGGCGAAGTGAAGATGCCACACGATATTCACGCCACAGGAACCCCCGCAAACGAGGCAAACACCGCCTACGCGAAAAGCAACCAAGAGCTATCGAAACGCTACAACGCCGAGGGTCAAAGCGACGAGCAACGCAAGAAAATCGAAGAGGAATTTACAACTTTGACGCGTAAAACCATGGAAGATAACCTTGATAACTACCTTGGTGTCGCGCTACTAACACATATGTTATCTTTCCAAATGACTGGTTCCGAGACGCTGGAAGCAATCAGCAAATTCGCCCCCGAACTGCAACAAAGCAAGCTGCTAACCAAGCTGAAAAAGGAGGCGCTGGAAAAACAGAAAACAGAAGTGGGACAACACTACCTTGAGATCATACAGAACGACCCCACAGGCAAACCCATTTCGTTGTCTTCGGTGATCCACAACCCCGCAAACAAATATGTGTTGGTCGATTTTTGGGCTACATGGTGTCACCCCTGCATGGGCGAAGTACCCTTCCTGATAGCCGATTACGAAAAATATCACACCCAAGGATTTGAAATTTACGGTGTCTCGTTCGACATAGATCGCGGCAACTGGATGCAGGCAATCGAGAAGCGGAAAATGAATTGGATTCACGTCAGCGACCTCCACCGCTTCGACAACGCCGCAGCACGCGATTACGCCGTGAAGAGCATCCCTTCAAACTTTCTTATCGAGAGCGCCACAGGTAAAATCGTAGCAGTCAACCTGCGCGGCGAAGCACTCGCCCAGAAGCTCGCCGAATTGCTGCCGTAGCACACATGGACGCTCCCGCGAAATATCGCATCATGGGCATCGACCCCGGTACAAACTACATGGGTTATGCCGTGTTGGAGATCGACGGGCGCACGATGCGCTCGGTGGTGCTGGGCGATATCGACCTGCACAAACTGAGCGATCCCTATGCCAAATTGCGCTATATCTTCGAACGCGTGAGCGCCTTGGTGGATGAATATGCCCCGCGCGAAGTGGCGCTGGAATCCCCTTTCTTTGGTGTCAACATCCAGAGCATGCTCAAATTAGGACGCGCGCAAGGAGTCGCCATGGCAGCCGCCCTGAGCCGCGGACTTGCCGTCTACGAATATGCCCCGACGCGCATCAAACAGAGCATCACGGGACGCGGAGCCGCCGCCAAAGAGCAGGTGGCTGCAATCGTCTGCCGCACACTGAACATCGACGCCCCCTCAAGGCGTTTAGACGCTACGGACGGCATGGCGGTGGCAATGTGCCACTATTACACGACCGCCAGCCCACTTGCCGTCGCCACACAGGGTGCAAAAATGAAAGGTTTGGGCGGTGGACAGAAATCCGCTACCAAGGGCGGCAGCTCGACATGGGAAAAATTCGTCAAAGAACATCCCGACCGACAAATAGAATAAGAGGTTGCTAAACACCGTCTTACGCACGCCACAATCCGCAGACGCCCCTTTTCGCACGACGTCTGCGGATTTTTATTTGATTTTTGTTGCGAAATAATTTGCGTAACTCCGATATTCGCCTTATATTTGCACCTGCAATTCGGCACCGTAGCTTAATTGAATAGAGCATCTGACTACGGATCAGAAGGTTACTGGTTTGAGTCCAGTCGGTGTCACCAGATTGTCAACCACTTACAGCAATGTAAGTGGTTTTTTTGTCCCCAGCAACGATCACCAAAAGATTGTACGCCACCATTTTGGATCTGCTCTTCGATTTGCTCAACAAGTCGGAAGCCGCGACTGCACACCACAAACAGCTTCGAAGCCCCGCATAAAGAAGATTTCGGCGTAAATTTCTCTTGAAAAAGAATCTTTCGAATAAATTTTCGCCCTATATTTCGGCATGAACCAATAAAAATTGTATATTTGTGCTATTATCACAACATTATTTGCCATCTATGCAAACGATACACCTTCAACAGAAACGCGCGCTCATCATACTCCTGCTTGGTACGTTGTTTATTTTTGGACACTACTACTGCTACACAGCCGAAATACCAATGCTCTGGCTGGTACGTTTGGTTGTACGCGTCTCGTTGCTGCTACTCTGCCTTTGCGGGATGATTTTTCTGATCTTCCATTCGCGCGATATTCGCTCACGCAAGGTCTTCGCTGTGACCCTCGGATTATACGCCTTTGCCAGTGCCATAAGCCTAATTGTCGGTATTTTACATCACGGGCAAACATTACAACCACAACTACTCTCGCCAGCAATTCTACTCTACGGCAACACCTATGTTTACATCTTTTTGCTCTACCCCATCGCCCTCCTGAACCTCGCAAAGTTAAGCATCTGGCGCTACATCAGCATCCTGCTGCCTGCCGTGGGACTCGGTGCGATCTACTACGCGGTGGTCTACCTGCGTGGCGAGCCAATGACCGAAATTCACAGCTGGCAAGATCTCATCACAAACATCGGACGCTTCGATGTCTGGTTCCGCTTCACCATTTTTGTCTATCCGCTGTGGATGATGTTCAAAATCATTCGCTACAAAGCAAATTATCTGCAATGGTGTCAAGAAAATTACTCGGACAGCGGCTACGTGGATCTGGCGTGGATCAACTACTACATCTTTGGCTACTTCCTGCTGCTCTGCTCCTATTGCATCGTGATCTTAGGCAACAATCCGCAGAGCATGGTCATGCACCTGCTCTGCTTCTTGACCTTCTTCACCTTTTGCCTGATCAACATCATCCACCAAGCCACACCTGTCCCGACACGCTACACCCCCTTGGAGGAGGAGACGTTGCAACCAACCATACGCATCTCCGACGAGGCATATAAAGCCAAATTGGAGGAGTGGATGAGCCGCACGAAGCCCTATCTGGATAAGGATTTCAAATTGCTGGACGTGATGAATGCCCTTCAGCTGGAAAAAAACGACCTAACACGGCTCTTCAAGGATATTTATGGCGACACGTTCCTCGACTTCACGATGCGCTTTCGGATTACCGAGAGCCTCCGCCAATTCAAAATGAAACCCGATGCAACCACAGAGCAAATTGCTCTCTACTGCGGCTTTAGCTCGGCGACACTCTTCAATCGTGCCTTCATCAAAATCAAAGGGGTCGACCCCGAACAATACAGAAAAGACCACCCCGTGAACGATAATAAGGAGGGGTAATACACTTTCGTAGATTTTTGCTATCTTTGTTGCGTTATGCGCAAACTTGTCATCATACCCACCTACAACGAACGGGAGAACATCGCAGCGATGATCGCCCGCGTTCTCGCACTCGAAGGTCGCTTCGACCTGCTCATCATCGACGACGGCTCGCCCGACGGCACTGCTGAGATTGTGCGTAGCCGGCAAACCGATTGCGAAGGGAGGCTACACCTGCTCGAACGCAGCGGCAAACTGGGACTTGGCACCGCCTACATTGCGGGATTCCGTTGGGGACTGGATCACGGCTACGACTATATTTTCGAAATGGACTGCGACTTCTCGCACAACCCCGACGATCTGCTGCGGCTCAGTGCCGAGGCGGAGGCTGGAGCAGATGTGGTGGTTGGAGCGCGCTACGTGGCGGGGGGCAAGGTGGTCAACTGGCCCACTTCGCGTCTGATGATCTCCTACGGGGCGTCGGTCTATGTGCGCACCGTGACCCGTATGCCGATTCACGATGCCACGGCAGGATTTGTCTGTTACTCACGTCGCGCTTTGGAGGTGATCGACCTCGGTGCAGTGCAGATGAAAGGCTATGGTTTTCAGGTCGAGATGAAATACACCGCTTGGCGGCTCGGCATGAGCGTGCGCGAGATCCCAATCATCTTCACCGAACGCCGCTTGGGGGTCTCGAAGATGAGCGGAGGAATCTTTGGCGAAGCTTTTTTAGGGGTACTGAAACTCCCCTTCCGCAAGATTCGCCCGCGGATGCGATAGTGCGCTACAACTCTCCGCGCACACGACGCGGCGAGATGATGCGGTAGCCGATCGAGACACCCACTTTGTTCGGATACCACTCCGACGAACCGTTGAACGGATCGGGATATTTGGGCTGCACGGGGCGATGTGGGTTCATCTGAATTTGTCCGTCGAGGTCGTAGCCATTGTAAAAACTACTCATCCACGACCAACCCAAGAAGGCATCGACCACCCAGCGTTCGCGGAAAGTCCATTCGTAGCCCGCACAGACGCCAATCATAAAGCCGTAGCCCTTGCTGTAACGATCTTCCAATTTGATGCTCCAACCGTCTAAATAGGGCTTCGACATATCGAAAGCCATCATACCGAGGTTGCCGCCCAGATACCAACCGTCGTTGTGAGCGCGGAAATAACGGCGATATTCGCCCATGAGGATGCCAAAAAGCATATGTTTACCGTCGTCGATCGACTTCCACGGCGAGACCACAATCTCGGCTTGAATGGTCGATTTGGGCGATATGGCAAATTCGATGGAGGGATTCACAACGCCCGCCAAAGCGTACAAACCATTGATTTTCACATAGGTTTGGGCTGCAACAGGGGTCGCTACATTCCATGCGAAGAGCCAAAATAGGAGCGTAAAAAGGTATTTTCTCATGACAGATTATTTAGCGTATCAAAAGTAATATAAATATTCAAGATGCCCCAAAAAACCAACGCAAAAAACCCTTTGCGCTGAAAAATGAGGCAAATACGTGCCAACATCTCGGAAATTTACTATCTTTGCCTACTGTATGTTTCGAAGAATTATAAAACCAATTTTATTCTCGCTCAGCATCGAGCGGGCGCACCTCACGGTACTCCACTTGTTGCGTGTGGTCGGATTGCTGCCCGCAGGTCGCTGGCTGCTGGAGAAGTGTTGTGCGGTGCGTCACCCAGCACTCGAACGCGAGGTCTTCGGCATCCGCTTCCGCAACCCCATTGGGCTTGCCGCAGGTTTCGACCGCAATGCTGAGGCATACCGCGAATTGGCAGCCATGGGCTTCGGCTTTGTCGAGGTCGGCACTATCACGCCACGCGCGCAGCAGGGCAACCCCCGCCCGCGCATCTTCCGTCTACCAAAAGACAACGCAATCATCAACCGCATAGGACTTTCGAACCACGGATTGGAACACATGATCCGCCACCTTCGCCGTCCACATGAGGGGGTGATCGTGGGCTGTAACATCGGCAAAAACACCACCACCACGGTCGAAAATGCACCTGCCGATTACCTCAAACTCTTCCGCAACCTCTACCAATATGCGGACTATTTTGCAGTCAACATCAGTTGCGACAATGCGCGTTGTGAAACGGCAACCCACACCCCCGAATACATCCTGCGTATCCTCAATCCACTCTTCGACTTCCGACGCGGACAGAACCAATATCGCCCTATTTTGCTGAAAATTTCGCCCGATATGAGCAACGAGGTGATCGACCAAATCACCGATTTGATGCTCGAAACCCCCCTCGACGGCATCGTGGCGACCAATGGCACCCACCGCCGCGAGGAGCTGCAAACCAACCGCGAAACCATTGACCGCATCGGTCACGGACGCCTTTCGGGTGCGCCGCTCAACCAACGCGCCGTGGAGGTGGTACGCCGCATCCACCAACGTTCGGGAGGCGCCTATCCGATCATCGGCGTGGGCGGACTGATGAGCGCCGACGATGTGCGCGCCATGCTTGCCGCAGGTGCCGATCTGGTGCAGCTCTACACGGGCTACATCTACGAAGGAACGCACCTGCTGAGCGATGTGTGCCACGCGCTGATCGACGACGCAACGAAAAAAAATGCGGCGGAAAAGGAAAACGCAGCAGAAAAATAACACGAAACATGAAAGCTACCATTCTCACTATCGGCGACGAGATCCTTATCGGACAGATCACCGATACCAACTCCGTCTCCATCGCTCGCCACCTCAATGCGGCAGGCATCATCGTGCAGGAGAAGAGTTCGATCGGCGATGACCGCACGCAGATCATCACCACGATCGAGCGGGCGCTCACCTCCTCCGAGATCCTCATCATCACAGGCGGATTGGGTCCCACCAAGGACGACATCACCAAGACCACGCTCGCCGCCATGTTCGGCAGCACACTCATACAAGATGCGCGCGTTGCCGCCCATGTGCAGAAAATGCTGGAGGCGCGCGGCATCGAATACAATGCGCTCAACCAAGGGCAATCGCTCGTTCCCGCCTGCTGCACCGTGCTGTTCAATGCCCACGGCACGGCACCGGGAATGTGGTTCGAACGCGAAGGGCGGATCATCGTCTCGCTGCCCGGTGTCCCCTTCGAAATGGAACATTTGATGCAGGACGAGGTGATGCCGCGGCTGAAGGCACACTTCGCACTGCGCCAGATCGTCCACCGCACACTGATCACCGCCGGGTTGGCGGAGTCGATGCTCGCCAAGCAGATCGAAGCATGGGAAAACGCCCTGCCGCCCTACTTGAAATTGGCATACCTGCCCAGTCCGGGCGTTGTGCGATTGCGCCTGTCCGCCTACGACGTGGAGGGCGAATGTGCAGCTAAAGATATTGAAAATCAATTTAATACACTACGTGGACTGATTCCGCATTATGTCATGGGCTACGAGACCGCCTCGATGCAAGCACTGCTGCACGAACGGCTCATCGAGCGGGGCGAGACCCTTGCCACCGCCGAAAGTTGCACGGGTGGAACGATCGCTGCAAAATTCACCGCCATGGCGGGCGCTTCGGCATACTTTCGCTGCGGCGTGGTGGCTTACAGCAACCAAGCCAAAGAGACCTTGCTGGGCGTCAGCAGCGCAGATCTGGCACAATATAGCGCTGTGAGCGAGCAGGTTGCCCGACAAATGGCGGAGGGGATGCGGCGCGTGGCAAACACCGACTACGCCATAGCCACCACAGGCATCGCTGGCCCCACGGGCGGCACCGAAGCCAAGCCCGTCGGCACGGTGTGGATCGCCGTGGCAACACCCCGACGCACCACCGCTGTGCTGAAACAGTGCGGCACCGACCGCGGGCAGATCATCGACCGCGCCGCAGCCTTCGCACTGAGCCTTTTGCGCGACGAACTGGAGCAAAAATAGCTCTAAAATAACTTCGAACAAATTCAAACAGCTGCTAAAAAACATAAATTTGTAAAATTAAACGCATTCGGATTGCGGATTGCGGATTTATATGTATATTTGCACTCCCAAAGAGGGATAATTAAATTAAAAAAACAATGAAAGTTTGCGAAATCACAGGTAAGGTTGCAGTGGGCGGCAACAACGTTTCTCACTCGCACCACAAGACCAAGCGCAAATTCGCTCCGAATTTGAAAACCAAACGCTTTTGGTCAGAGCTGGAGAGCCGTTGGATTACACTCAAAGTCACGGCTGCCGGTATGAAAACTATTAACAAGAAGGGTCTTGCAGTAGCACTACACGAGGCTGTTGCTCCCAAGAAAGTTTACTAAAACTCAAGTAACAAATGGCAAAGAAAGGCAACAGAGTTCAGGTCATCCTCGAATGTACCGAACAAAAAGAGAGCGGTGTACCGGGAATGTCTCGCTACATCACTACAAAAAACAAGAAGAATACCCCCGAACGTATGGAGCGTAAAAAATACAATCCATTTCTGAAGAAGGTAACTTTACACCGCGAAATTAAATAATTTTAGGGCTTTATGGCAAAGAAAGTAGTCGCAACACTGAAGACCAGTAACAATGGTAAACAATTTACCAAGTGCATCAAGATGGTCAAGTCGGAGAAGACAGGCGCATACCTGTTCAAAGAGGGCATCATTCAAAATGACCAAGTAAAAGATTTCTTCGACGGTAAGAAATAGTCATTTAAGAGCAATCTTAAATACAAAGGGCATCCAGTAGGGTGCCCTTTGTATTTGTATGTGTGCACGAGGCGAGAAAAAATAATGCAAAATTCAAAATTGCCGATTGTATTGCTTATCTTTGTGAAAAATATATATATAAGGTATCAATATGGGATTTTTTGATCTTTTTAAGAAAAAACAGGATGCACCCGCCACCGCTGAACGCGCAACGGAGAGCACCCCTGAACCTGCAAAAGAGCGGAAAGAGCTGAGTGCCGGACTCGAAAAAACCAAGACGGGACTCTTCTCGAAGTTGGCTCGCGCTGTGGCAGGTCGCTCAACGGTCGATGCTTCGGTACTCGACAACCTCGAAGAGGTGCTCATCACCTCCGATGTGGGTGTCGAGACAACGGTGAAGATTATCAGCCGCATTGAGACACGCGTAGCTCAAGATAAATACATGAACATCACCGAATTGAATGCCATCCTGCGTGATGAAATTTCGAGTTTGCTCGAAGAGTCACACGGTTTGGACGACAGTTTTGGTCTTGATGTCAAACCGGGCGAGCCCTACGTGGTGATGGTTGTCGGGGTCAATGGTGCCGGCAAAACCACCACCATCG
>JAVXFC010000034.1:0-14627 GCA_036658095.1 Alistipes sp.
GTTCAGGAGCTTGGTACAAATTTTTTTGGTTCATAAGTGCGTAGATTTTTGAGATTAATAAATTAGGTTGTTGGTTTTATATCATAGGTATTTCTTTATTTTTCTTCTCCACCTCTTCACAAACGATCAAACACGCATAAAATCACCTATTTTTGGAATAGATTCTTGCAAATATACAATTTTAACTACCAAAAACCAAATAAAAATCGCAATTATATGGAAATATTTACAAATAATCCAAGCAATCAGACAATACATATTACAAAACAAACTATTTATTAAATAATTATAAAATATAACAATAACTCATAACAAGCAGGCACAAAAAAAGGCGAGAAAAAATTCTCGCCTTTCAAACAATATGTAGCACAAGCTATTGCAAGCTTTTGATCTCGAAATCGTCGGCGTCCATCCATGCAGGGAATTGCTGGCGGAAGGCACGTTGCTCCTCCAGATCGAGCGTGACAACCATGGTCCACTCGCCACTTTCGGCATCGGCCATGGTACGTCCGATGTAATCCACCGCCATAGAATCGCCGATGTAGACCGCGTCGGGATCGGTTCCCACGCGATTCACACCCACCACATAACATTGATTTTCGATCGCTCGAGCGCGCAGCAAGGTACGCCACGCATCGCGACGTTTATTATCCCACGAAGCACAGTAGAGAATGGCGTCATAATCACCCCGATTGCGGCTCCACACCGGAAACCGCAGGTCGTAGCAGACCAGCAGCAGGAAGCGGAAACCTTTGTATTCCACCACCACACGTCGATCGCCGGGGGTGTAATCGCGCCCCTCGCCACCCGGACGGAAAAGGTGATGTTTATCATAATAGGTCGTCTTACCCGACGGTTCGATGAAGAACTGGCGGTTGCGGTATTTACCCTCTTCGAGGATCACCACACTGCCCACAATGGCTTTGTTGTAGTCGTGCGCCCAACGGTGCATGGCGGTCACCACGGGACCATCCATGGGTTCGGCAACCACCGAGGGGCGTAATTTGAATCCCGTAGCGAACATTTCGGGCAGCACGACGATGTCGGCAGCCGCTTCAGCGACTATTTTTTCGATACGAGTGAGGTTATGAAGGGTCTCTTCCCACTCCATATCCACCTGACAGATTGCTATATCTAATTTCATTTTTGCTTTAAATTGGAAACAAATATAGCAATTTTTTCGATGATTTACCACAGAAGCCGAAAAAAAGCTTACTTTTGTGCAATTAAACCATTCATTGCCATGCTCAGAGCCGGACACACACAAACACTTACCGTAAGCCGCGTATCGGAATACGGACTTTACCTTGCCGACGAAGAGCAGGAAGAGGTACTGCTACCCAACCGTTATGTCTCGTTGACCGATGAGGTAGGTGATCAGAAAGAGGTCTTTGTCTACCACGATTCGGAAGATCGACTGGTGGCAACCACCGAAAAACCACTGCTCCAAGCGGGCGAAGCGGGATTTCTGAAGGTCGTGGATAAAAACCTGCACGGCGCCTTCCTCGAATGGGGTTTATTTGGCAAAGATCTGTTCCTGCCCAATCGCAATCAGCAGGGCGGCATCCTCGTGGATGAGAGCTATGTTGTTTATCTCTACGAAGATAACATCACAGGACGCTGCGTGGCGACCAACAAACTCAAGGGTTTCATCAACAACGAGGAGATCACCGTGCAGTTGCGCCAAGAGGTCAATTTGCTGGTGGCTTCGGACAGCCCGATCGGCTTCCGCGTGATCATCAACAATCGCCATTGGGGCATGATTTATCACAACCAACTCTTCCGCCATGTAGCTGTGGGTGATCGTCTGAAGGGTTACATACGGCAGATCACCGAGGACAATCGCATCGACGTAAGTCTTCAGCAACAAGGCTTTGCGCAGGTGCAGGACTCCGCCGCCGTTTTGCGGCAACTGCTGATCGACAACGGCAATTTCCTGCCCCTTGGCGACCATAGCGACCCCGCTGATGTGGCGGCACGCACGCAGATGAGTAAAAAAGTATTCAAACGTTCGCTCGGCACCCTGCTGAAAAGTGGTGAAATCGAGGTTACGGATGACGGTATAAAACTGATACACAAGTAACAATGGCAAAAATCGTAACGGCAGAACGGGTGTCGCGCGACGCTTCCGATAATTTCGTTTTTCAGCGTTCACTTTTAGCCTATAACGCTGCGGCTCAACGTATAAGTGGCGATGTGCTTGAGATTGGCACTGGTTCGGGCTACGGCATCGAGGTGGTGGCGCCACACGCCACACACTTCGTCACCATAGACAAGCACGCCCCCGCCGAGCAACTTATTCAGGAAGAACACGTAATTTTCCACCAAGCTACCGTGCCTCCGTTGGATTTCGCCTCGGAAAGTTTCGATTTTGTAATCACATTTCAAGTCATCGAACACATCGTGCGCGATGTGGATTTTGTGCGCGAAATACGCCGTGTCTTGCGTCCCGGCGGACAGCTGATTGTCACCACGCCGAATGCCCCTATGTCGCTGACACGCAACCCGTGGCACGTGCGCGAATACACCGCCGACCAGCTCTACAACCTCCTGAAATGCGAATTTGCAGAGGTGGAAGCCTTGGGGGTTTTGGGCAACGAAAAGGTGATGACCTATTACGAAAATAATCGACGGAATGTCGAACGACTCATGCGCTACGATGTGCTTGATCTTCAGCACCGCCTGCCTCGGTGGATGCTCCAACTACCCTACGACCTACTCAACCGCCGCAATCGCCGCAAGTTGCTCAGTGCCAATGCCGACCTCACACTTTCGATTGCGATGGACGACTACCGCCTCGACGCTGTGACCGATCGTTGCTTCGACCTGTTCTACGTCGCACGGAAATAACAATTCTGAGACCGCTATTCTTCGGGGATCGCCGAAAAAATAAACAAGCCGCATGACAATCATGCGGCTTGTTTGCTAATACTCCTCTTCGTTAAAGAAGAAGTCCTCCTTGGAGGGATAATCGGGCCAGATATCTTCGATAGATTCGTAAATCTCGCCTTCATCCTCAATCTCTTGGAGATTTTCGAGTACTTCGAGAGGAGCCCCCGAACGCGTGGCATAGTCGATCAGCTCCTCTTTTGTTGCAGGCCAAGGAGCATCCTCAAGCTTCGATGCCAATTCAAGTGTCCAATACATAATGTTATAAGTTTTTATATTTCAATTAATTGCAAGGTTTACATGGCATTTTGCCATTCTAACGAATTGCAAAAGTATAAAAAAAACCACAGAAAGCAAGGAAAAAACACAAAACATCGTCACCCCCATTGAACACGGAGGTTAAGAAGTGATTGAAACATCTGTAAAGCAGGTGTTTAAGGGATCCAGAGAATTTCTTCGACCGCAAAATGTTCGGTCAACGTACGTCCCAAAAGATAAAAGTAGTCAGACAGGCGGTAGACCAATGCCGAAGCATCGACCGCGTGTGCTTGGTCGGCACGCAGTGCGGCGCGCTCGGCACGACGACAAATCGTGCGGCACACATGGCACTCAGAGACAGCTATATGCCCTCCCGGAATCGTGAATTTTGTAATCGGCGGCAACGCGGCCTGCATGGCGTCGATGCGCTCCTCGATCCACGCGATCGTCTCGGCACGCACGGGCGCCGTTTTGGTTTCGCCGCCCTGCCCCGTCGCCAACAACGCAGCAACCGTCATCAGCTGCGACAGAATATGATTCAGCTCCACCACCTGACCCGCCAAGGCAACATCGCCGCGCAAATAGTCGGCAAGAATCGCTGTAAAAGCCGTCAACTCATCGACGGTTCCATACGCCTCTACCCGCTCGTCAGTCTTAAAAACTCGTTCGCCACCCACCAAGGAGGTCATCCCTTGATCGCCCGTTTTGGTATATATTTTCATATTCTAAAGTGTTGTTTAGGTAGGCATTTATTATTGAATATCAACAGATAACCGCGATTATCGACCGTCGTCGAAGAGTGTTCGAAGATCATCGCACGACACATTCGCTCACGTTTAGGATCCGCGTAGGGTGTCACCACCGCCACCGTTGCTCCACATCCCGCCGCCTGATGCACCATATGCCATGTTTCATCCTCAGACAACCCCGAAAGCAGCACATACAGCTCGACATTGGCACCCGAAGCCACACCCCCCTCGACGGCGAGCGCACCCGCAGGTTCGTCGAACGATCCACCGCAAACAGCAAAAGTGTGATAGCCACAATGGATCATCAAATTTTGCAATTCCAGCGCGCGCAAACCACCCACTCCAGCGGCAAGCAACACATCGCGCAGAGAGGTATCACTCCCCAGCAGTTTGTGGCTCATAAACACGTGCCGCACAATATCGTAGACAAAAGGTGAATGGACGCCATGACCACGAAAATAACGCGCACGCGCGAGTCTATTTCGCAATTCGGCAACTCGACCGCGCAAGTGCGGCAATGCGATATATCCTCTGCCCAGCACGCCTTCTCTATTTCAACATTCCTGCCAAACGCCCCGTTGAAAAGGCAATTTGGAGATTATAACCACCCGTATTGGCATCCAGATCAAGCACCTCGCCAGCGAAGTACAATCCTTTGATCTTCAGCGACTCCATGGTGTTCGGATTGACCTCATCGCAACTCACACCACCTGCCGTGACAATGGCAAATTCGAAAGGTGCGTAATCCGTGATCGGGAACGTCCAGTTTTTCAGCACCTTGATTGTGCGTTCAATCAGCTCCTCGGTCACCTTCTCCACATAACATTTGGCGTTGATATCCAGCTCCTGCGCGATCGGAATGACCAGCGGTTTGGGAACTAATTTACGCAACAATTCGGAGAAAATTTCCGTGGGCGGCATATCGGCGATCTCACGGTGGATACGGTCGCGCAGCACCTCGTCGGTGAGCGCAGGCTTCAGATCCACAGAGAGTTTCACACTCCGTTCGTCGATCAGCGCATCGACCGCATCGCGGCTTACGCGCAGAATAACTGGGCCTTCGATGCCCCGATCGGAGAAGGTCAACTCGCCAAATTCCTCACACCGAGCCTCATCGTCGATGAGCAGTGTAACCCGCACATTGCGCAAAAACACACCGTCGATATATTGCACCTGTGGGTGCGAAGTGAGCAGCGGCGTGAGTGACGGGCGCACCTCCTCGATCTTGTGTCCAAGGTCGGCGGCAAAGGTGTAGCCGTCGCCCGTGGACCCCGTAGCAGGATAGGAAACGCCTCCCGTACAGATGATTACGCGCGGACATTCCTCCTTACGAACAAAGCCCCGACGGTTGATGTAGCGCACGCCAAAGATCTTCGACCCAAGGGTCATAACCTCCGTCACGCGGATGTTATACATGATTTTGACCCCATTCTCGAAGCAATGCTCAAGTAGTGCATTGGCAATATCCCACGCCTTGCCGCTCTCGGGATAGACCCGATCGCCACGCTCGATATCGAGCTTCACGCCCGCCCGCTCGAAGAATTTAATCGTTGATTTATTGTTGAACTCGGCGAATGCTGGTGCAAAAAATTCAGCGTTCGTACGCACCTGCGCCGCAAACTCATCGGCAGGACGCGCATTGGTGACGTTGCAACGTCCCTTGCCCGTGATGCGCACTTTGCGTCCCGACTTCTCCATTTTCTCGAGCAGCAGCACGCGCAGCCCGTTGCGAGCCGCCGTACCGGCAGCCATCATTCCCGCAGCCCCCGCACCGATGACGATCACGTCGTATGGTTGGGGTTCGGCTCTCTGATCTTCCTGATCTATTTGTTCTGCTTGTTCCATCTCATTTACTGCTTCCATAGGGTACAAAGGTACAAAACTCGGAGGATTTTGCAATAGAAAACAAGCATTTCGCATTGCTAATTGTGAATTGTTGTATATCTTTGCACCGCACAAATGCACAAATTCGTTCTAAAATTATGTTGAGTAGAAGATTACTTCGTATTAAGGTGGTGAAAGCGCTCTACGCGCACATGAAGTCAGAAGCAAGCAGTATGATGGTCTCCGAAAAGACTTTGCTGACCTCCGTTGATAAGGCTTACGACCTATACTTCCAGATGCTGACGCTGCCCGCGGAGATCGTTCGCTACGCCGAGACGCGCGTCGAGCTAAACCGCAAAAAGCAACTTCCGACCCACGAAGATCTGAATCCCAACACCAAATTCATCGACAACACCGTCATCCGAGTGCTTGCCAACAGCGACTCGATCAACGACTACGCCACTTCGCACCGACTGGGTTGGGCGCAGCAGCCCGATCTGATCCGCACACTCTACGGACAGCTCACCGAGAGCGACTACTTCAAAAAATATATGTCAACCGAGGAGCGTTCGTTCAATGACGATCGTAAGCTGGTCGAGGATTTCTACGGCACTTTGCAAGACAACGAAGCCCTCGACACGGTACTGGAGGAGATGTCAATCCTGTGGGATAACGACCTCGGATTCACGCTGGCAATGGTGCTGCGCACCCTCTCGAACCTGCGCTCGTCACACACCGATGTGAAGGTGATGCCCAAATTCAAGAGCGATGACGACCTCGATTTTGTGAAGACCCTATTCGAAAAAACACTGGTCAACTTCGCTGCCAATCAGCGCTATATAGATAAATTCACGAGCAACTGGGATGTCGAACGCATCGTCTTCATGGATCACCTGATCCTCACCACCGCCATGACCGAGTTGACCAATTTTCCCTCGATTCCCGTCAAGGTGACCCTCGACGAGTTTATCGACATTTCGAAATACTACTCCACCCCCGGCAGTAGCGTCTTCATCAACGGCGTTCTCGACAAAATGGTGGAGGCACTGACCGCCGAAGATCGCATAAAGAAGAGCGGGCGCGGATTGATCTGATGCATCGAAAGTTCAAAATAGGGGCGCTAATTGCACTGTGTAGCTGCGGGCTAAGTTGCGGTTCTGGCACTTCATCGCAACCGCAAATCGTACCCTACACGGGGCAAATAATCACCATTTCCGACACAACTCTTCGCACGGGAGGGGTCGATACCGTCCGTTTTGGACGGCTTTTCGAGGGCGAGCAGGCTGTAAAAGAGGTGAGGCTACGCAACGCAACCACCCGTCCAATCGTCATCAGCGGCTATACACGTTCCTGCGGATGCACCACCTTTGAGTTTGAACGACAGCCTATTGCGCCCAACGCAGAGAGTCCCATTCGTCTTACTTTCGACTCTCAGGGGCTGCGAGGTTGGCAGTTTAAGTTGATCGAAGTCAGCATAGCCAACGCGGCTGCACCATTGAAGATTTATGTCGATACGGAGATCGAATAGTATTGTGAATTACGCAATAATTTGTATCTTTGTTGCGTTAAGTAAAATAGCAAACATTAAAATAACAAATTATGATTCAGTTCCTTCAAGTTCCCGTAGCACCACAACCCGGTTTTTTACAGCAGTATAGCATGCTCATCATGATCGGTTTGATGGTTTTGGTACTCTGGCTTTTCATGTGGCGTCCCGAAGCTAAACGCCGCAAACAAATGCAGACTTTCCGCGATTCGCTCAAGAAAGGCAGCAAAATTGTCACCGCAGGTGGCATCTATGGCACCGTGAAAGAGGTCAAAGAGACCACCCTACTGATCGAAGTAGACGGCAACGTCACGCTGCGCATCGACAAAAACATGGTCGTAGCAGACTCTTCGGATCTGGCACAGCCTCAGAAATAGTTTTTGACAACGAAATACAAAGAGCGCGGAACGAAGTTTCGCGCTCTTTGTTGTCTTTGACAGAACGACACTTCGACGGTCACGGAGAGGGTTTTACGCACCCGTTACAGCATTCCCGCTTCGTAATAGATCACGATCTGTTCGATCATGCGATCTTCGCCCGACTTGTTGTATTCTGATTTCAGGTTCTGCCCAAAGATGCGCGAAACTCCTTGCCAGAAGCCCGCAACAAAACCTCCACGGAATTCACGAAGGATCTCATAGGCGGTATAATCGGTTTCGCGGTCGATCAACTTGAGCAACACGCGCCCTTGCGTGGCGGTCATCTTTTTCAATACGGGCGTATATTCGGCTTTAATCTCGGCGTAAACCCCCTTAATGTAGGTTTTCTGTGCCTTTTTGGTGGGCAGTCGGCACAACTCGACCTCCATAGTTGCCATTTTTTGGCGCGCCAACTGCGCCACAGGATAGACCTTTTTGACGGCAGCGACAAGCCTTAGGTAGCGACGAAGGTCGACGGGACGGCTAAAAACATAGACGGGTAACACCTCGACAAGGGCGATTGAATCCCCATTTTCGACCTCCCATTGCTGATGCCAAAAACCGGGACCATTAGTTTGCGCCTCGGCTCGTGTAGCTGGTAAAAGCCACAGCGCCAAAAACAGAACGAGAAGCCCTTTTTTCATGGTCGGCAAAAAATTTGTTATCTTTACGCCAAAGATAGCGTTTATGTCGTTAAAACGTACAAAATAATTTAATATTATGTTAGAAAAAGGAATTTCACACCAAAGTCGCACCTTGGTTTGCGACACCAACACAGCCATAGCTATGGGTTCTGGCGACCTCAAAGTCTTCGCCACACCTTCGATGATTGCCCTGATGGAGAACGCCGCCATGACCGCCGTAGCCGCAGCGTTGCCCGAAGGGATGACCACCGTGGGAGCCGAGATGGACGTCACACACATCAAGCCCTCGGGCTTGGGTGCCGAGATCGTCGCCACCGCCGTAGTGACCGCCATTGAGGGTCGCAAACTGACCTTCAACGTCGGCGCGCGCGATGCAGAGGGGATGATCGGCGAGGGGGTTCACATCCGCTACATGGTCGATCGCGCGAAATTTATGGCGAAGGTGAAGATCGGCTAACGTCCGATTGCAACAACGAAATAGGGTGATAGCCATTGGCTACCACCCTATTTTCATCGTATCGGGAGGGTTGCTATTCCAACTCTTCGCCGTCGTCGGGAGTGATGTAGGAATCCTTAGGGGTCATCCGCTCCACTTGCTCGGCAGTCAAGAAAGCATCCTTTGCAAATTCCAGATCGGAGAAGTTGCTGACCGAGAGTTGATAGGTGGCGAAATCGCGCTCACCACCCGAGTAATTACTCTGCTTTGAGTAGATGCCATAGATACCTGTGATGGTACCCACCGCGCCATCTTTGGTCACAGGGCGACCCGCAAAGCGCGAGAAAGCACTCGTACGCACAATATAAACGCCCTTATCCGAGGTGTATTTTGCCGCATCGTTGTAGGTGAAGCAGACCGATCCATAGAGGTTCGTACCCTTGTTGCTGAACGCCCACTTGTACCAAACTTTGTTGATAATGGGTCGTGCATCGGTATAGATCCAGCTCGGATAGGGCTGATCGAATTGACCGTTCTTGAGAACAGGGTTGATCACGCTGTCTTGGTTCATGACACCCGAATAGTGGCATTTGATATTTTCGAAACGCACAAGACGTCCGAAATCAGCTTCACCCAGTTGGGTGTAGTTCGTTGCGTTGACCACCTTGATATCCTTGCCTACTTCCAGCGTACTCTGCTCGCCCGCGAAGACGTGAGCCGCCAGTTGTGCGGGCAGCTCGATGTTCGAGTTGGCATAGAATTTATGCTCACCCACTGCATTGTACGAATCCGTGGGTCCGTTGCCGATGCTGAGCATCATGCGGTAGTTGCCGATGTAGAGATCTTTGAGCAGCACATAGGTGTATTGCCCCATATGGTGAGTCAGGAAGTTGCCGTTGGTCAGGCGAATTTCGATCGCACCTGTTTCGTCGAGCAGGAAGAGTGATTTGTAGATGTTACCCTCCTCGTCGTCCGAGATCACCTTTCCTTTGATGTAGATGTTCTCGTCAAATTTCAGCGATTTGGTGTCGCCCCAGCTGGAGTTGCCACCCGTGTTGCTCAGACCACCAAACTTGGTGATGAACATTTTTTTCACATCGGCAATGGTGCGATGCGTTGCCCCCATGGCTTGTATATCGGCATCTGTATAGATCTTGGCAGGTGTCGGGTTGTCGAAATCGTTGTAGCACGCCGTAAGCAACGCGGCAGTCATAAACAACAATACTATTTTCATTTTTTTCATAGTCGTCATACTTTTGTAGGTTCGAGAATTAGAATCGGAAGTAAACATTCAGGTAATAGGTCGTACCTAACAGATAGAAATACTTGGAGGGGAAACGGGTGTAGAAGGTCTTGCCTGTTTCGTTGCGGCTCTTGTACATACGCATCTGCTCGTAACCTCCCGAACGCATATCCTGATTGTTGATCAAGTTTTTCACCTCCAAACTGAAGCCAATGGTGTACTTACGTTGGATGGACCAGTTTTTACCGATATTGGCATTCAGCACATAGGAAGTATCAAATTTCTCTTGGTGACGAATGGCGTCGATAGCGATCAGGTCGTTGTTGCCTCCATTGTTGAGGATGAACGACTTAACAGCCGAACCAGTACGATAGTAAGGGTTCATCGAGAGGTAATTGCCGCTGTAAATGTTCAGGTCGATCGAAGCAAACCAGCTGTGAGGACCTCGGTAGTTCAGCCCCACGTTGGCAGCCACGGAGGGCGAACGCTCAACATGGTAATCTTTCCAATAGACCTTATCCTGCAAACGGACATCGGCACTGTTGTCGACGATCTGCGTGAAGTTCGGGTTCGAAGTGTAACGATAATCGCCCCAGCTGATTGCGCCATTGAACGAGATGCCGTTCCAGATCGGAACCTGCACGCCCAACTCCACGCCATAGTGGCGCTGGTCGATGTTACTCATGGCGAAGTTGGTGAAGCTACTCTCCACATCGTCGTAGAACGAGATGACCTTCGACTGGTCGTTGATCTCGGTGTAGAAACCCGACAAACGAGCCTTGATGTAGGGCAGGTTGAGGTTGTAGATCAACTCCGCGCCGAGGATCTTTTCGGTGGTCAGTCCCGGAGTGGTTTGGTTACGCGTACGTGCCGAAACGAACGACGACTGGAATTTCGGAGCATCCTGAATCATCGTCACAGCTGCCGAAATGGAGTGCGCACCTGAGAACTGGTAGGCTACATTGAGTTTTGCACGGTAGGTGAAGTAATCCAATTTCTCCGAGTTGCCCTGCGAGTCGTTGGGGAACAGACCTTTGCGCCAGCGACCTTCGCGCCATTGCTGCGTGTAGCCAGCCTCGGCGCCGAGGTTCATCGAGAAGTTGCCGAACGCGATGCCATACGATGCCCACAACTGCGCAGCACGCAGATTAGCGTAGTAGTCGTAGGAGATTTTATCGCCCTCTTTCGCCATTTTGGCGTGACCAAACTGATCATAGTAGTCCAAGTCGTTCTGGTAAGCCACCACGTCCGAGCCGAAGTCACGCTGTGCGAATTTATCCACATCGAGCCAATAATCGCCACCCAGCAGATCTTTCACCTCATCGTAATATTCGGTGCGGTTGATGCGCGCATTCACACCTCCGACCAACTTCGAGTTGTCACGGAAAGTGTGTGAAAGATTGGCTGCAAAGTTATAATCCAACTGATCGGTATGACGCTCCTCGACCATGGTATTCGAGAAATGGGTACCCTTATCGGCAAACATCTCTTCGGTTCCGTGCGGAGTAGTCTGGTAATTCGTTTGGTAGAAGCGATCCCAATCCATGCGACCCGTCCACGACTGAGCGGCTTCGAGAGCATTGTTCAGGTAGGTGTCGCCACTCGGCGTCAGCGAACCGTCGGTCGAAGGGGCGCCCTGCGACATACGGAAGAGCTGGTACGAAGGCAGGTAGCGGTAGTAGTCGGGGCGCGGATCGGCACCCTCTTTCCATGTCAGCGCCGAGTAACCGTTCGAGCCGAAGCGAAGCGAGGTGGCAGCCGTCAAACGGGTGCGGTCGCTGATGTCCCACGTATAGGTCAGCATGGCGATTGGTTCGTGGGTGTTACGTACACGAGCGTTGCGCATCTTGCCATTCTGGTAGCCCACATTGGGGTTGTAGTAGTTGTCGCCGAAAAGCTCGTAAGCCTCATCGGTCGAAGCCTGCTGCGCACCACGCTCGGTGGGCGAAGCCATGAAGGTCAAGCCCAGACGGTGGTTTTTGCGCGCACCGAACTGCTTCTCGACCGAACCGAAGTAAGCGTAAGAGTTGTAGTAGACGCCGTCGACATAGGAGTTGCCCCCCTGACGGGTCGAGAACGAGAATCCATACGACCAGCCGTTGTCCAGCGCACCCGAAGCATAGGAGAGCATCAGGCGGAAGCGGTACATCGAGTTGCCATTCACAGCACTGGCGCGGAAACCTTTGCGCATCTGCGACGCGCGAGCATTGATGTTGGTCATGCCACCGATACCGCCAACGCCGAACTCCGAGGCAGCCAGACCAGCGTAGTTCTCTTGGTTGCGCGTAGCGTCGTTCAGACCGCTCCACAACGACCAAGGGCCGTAGCCCGTCAAGGCGTCATTGAATCGAATACCATTAAGGTAGATGTTCGAGTACTGCGAATCGTAGCCACGAACGTTGAAACGCATCTCGCTAAATTTGTACGAAGCAATGTTGTTGAACACATCCTTCGACGCCGAGAGCGACGAAGGCAGCGATGTAGCGTCGGAAGCGGTCTCGGTATCGAACTCAGCGAATACCGAGTCGTCGATGCTTTGACGTGCCGCATCCGCAGCAAGGATCACCGAGCGAACGTCTTTGACGATTTTGTCCACGCGAACCGTGAGCGTTTGGGTTTCGAAATCGGGAGTTTCAAACGACACTTGATAGTCGCCCTTGGGCAAGTTGGTGAGTGTAAAGCGACCTTCGGCATCCGTTGTTGCGACAACTCCCGAAGGCTCGACAACCACCTTCACATTGTTCAGCGCGACGCGACCATCTCGCGACACGACCTTGCCTGTGATGCCACCCTCCTGCGCAAAGGCAGTAGCCGAGGTCAGCATGAGCAATGACAGTAGTAAAATTCTAATCTTCATATATTCTCAATTTATATGGTTTACTTACTTATATAGATATAGACGGGAAAGTGATCACTAAATCCGTCTTGGAAGTTGTTACCGACGAATGTGCGCAGTGGATATCCCTTATATTGTCCCTCTTTCTGCAACATATAAGGCAGACGGAAGATATTGCCATAGAATTTGGCTTTGGGGGCTTTCTGAATCTTCAGCGCACCCTTGGAGCCTGTTGCCAAGTTCTCCGAGACGATGATGTTGTCGAACAGGTTCCACGAATCTTGGTACGCCAAGGTACCGTGACCCGACTTCAACACATTGATGAAGGGGTTGAAATAGCCACCCGATACGAGATTTTTTATATCACCCTTGGCACCTATCACCTCCGTGATGCTGGCATCCGTGGCGTCGTCGTTCAAGTCACCCATCATCACGATCTTGGTCGCTGGGTTGAGTTTCCACACCGAGTCGGCTGCTTGGCGCATAATCTCGGCGGCACGCATACGCTTGGGCGCCGAGGCCTCTTTGCCACCCAGACGCGAAGGCCAGTGGGCAACCATGAAGTAGAACGGTTCGTTTTCGATCGTACCCCACATGGTCACGATGTCACGCGTGCGCATCTTGGGGAACTCCGCCATGGTGAAGCGGATCGGGGCGCTACCCTCCAACTTGAAGACGTCGGGACGGTAGTAGAAACCCACGTCCACGCCACGACCGTCGGGCGAATCGTAATGGACGATGCGGTAGTTCGCGGGGGCGAGTTTGGGCTGTGCGATCACATCCTCCAGCACCGAGCGATTCTCAATCTCCGACATACCAATCACCACCGGATAATCTTTGTCGATAGCTGCAATATCGAACAACACCCGTTCCAAATTGTCGAGTTTCTTTTCGTACTTCACGGTATTCCACTTTTTGGCGGCGTTGGGCATGAACTCCTCGTCCCAAATTTCAGGATCGTCAATGGTGTCGAAAAGATTTTCGAAGTTGTAGAACATGACCTTGTAAGGCTTCTGTGCAAAACATGCCAACAGCATGAGGGCAAAAAGACTTGTAAATAGCAGTTTTTTCATAAGGTTATGATTTTTTATGGTTGTTAACGGATGTTCCAAGCACTGGGGTCGTTCTGCGACTTCACAGCCACAGCATCGGCAGCGAGGTTGTGGAAGAACGTAAAGCCTGTTTGTTTCTCGATTTCGGCAATTGATTTCGAGTATGAGGGCAGCGGATTGCCATTCGATTTGTCGTTAGCGAACCAGAATCCGATGCCAATCAGCTCGTCGGCTTTGCAATCCTCAATGCGTTTTTTCGTGGAGCCGCTCTTGGTACGCAACAGTACTTTCCAGCAGTTCGAGGGCAGCCCGATGATGTTTCCTTTTCGATCGGTTGTCGTGCGCTCATTGGCAAAATAGGTTCCCGTCACCACATAGAGGGTGTCGTTGCAGATGTTATCGCGTACTTTGCTCTCCAAGGAGGCCCAGATTCCGCCGTTGAAACCGCCGTCCTGCGGCATCATATTCGTGGCGTAGAAGGTCTGTTCGTTGGTTGGCACGGTGCTGTAACGGTCGGCAGAGGGACATTGATGCCCGCGCGCATAGCCCGTGCGGTAGGATTCGATCACATATTGCTGATCCGATTCAGGGATCACAGGTGCAAATGTATTGGGATCGTACGCCCAAGCGTCGGTACGTCCCACCTTGGGCGTCGTGTAGCATGTGTGAAGCGGATACGCCACCCATTGCGATACTTTTTTCGTGCGGTCGTAGCAAATTGAGTAACTACG
>JAVXFC010000035.1:0-14622 GCA_036658095.1 Alistipes sp.
CGGTTTTTCATGCGCTGTATGCTGCTGGCGGTGTGACCGAAACAGGTACCATGCGTGCTATCAAGGTGATGCGTAATAATAAAGTGGTGGGAACGGTCGATGTTTATAGCTTTTTGCTTACGGGTGATAAGTCGGGCGACATTGTTTTGCAAGACGGTGATATTGTGCTGATTCAACCTTTTGTCCATATTGTTGCCGTGCCGCAAGGGGTCAAGCGTCCAATGCGCTATGAGATGAAGGCGGGTGAGACCGTTGCTGATTTGCTACGTTATGCGGGCGGTTTTACGAATATTGCGTTCCGTACGGCGCTCAATATCACACGCCAGAACGATCGTGGATTGAGTTCATTCAATGTCAAAGAGCCTGAATTTGGAACTTTTGCACTCGCCGACGGCGATAAAATCGTCATTGGGCAGCGTTACCAACGTTCCGAAAATAAGGTGTTGATCGAGGGAGCTGTGTACAATCCGGGAACCTACGCTATTGATACGAATGTGAAGACGGTCAAACAGTTGATTGCTATTGCTGACGGTCTGCGTGAAGATGCTTTCCTCGATCGCGCCCTGCTGCAACGTGAAATGGCCGATTGGTCGTTGGAGATGCAGTCGTTCGACATAAACAAACTCTTTTCGGGCGAAATTGAGGATATTCCGTTGCGACCCAATGATGAGATTTTCATCTCGTCGAAGGCGGATTTGCGTGAGGAGTACTATGTTAGCATCGCAGGTCCCGTGGCGGTACCGGGTGATTACGACTTTGCCGAGGGGATGACGATCAAGGATATGATTGTGCGTGCAGGCGGACTTTTGGAGTCGGCATCGCTCGTGAAAGTTGATATTTCACGCCGCATCAAAGACCCACAAAGTACAACTTATTCGCCTCAGCGTTCGCAGCTCTTTACGGTGGCGTTGGGTGAAAGCCTGCAAACCGAAGACGGTAAAGATTTTGTGTTACAGCCTTTCGATCAGGTTTATGTTCGCAAATCGCCCTCCTACAACGAACAGAATACGGTAACCTTGAATGGCGAGGTGTTGTTTGCTGGCTCTTATGCACTCGAAAATACGGGCGTTCGCGTCTCGGAAATAATTCAAAAAGCGGGAGGTATTACCCCTGCTGGATTTGTCGTTGGTGCATCACTCGAACGGAAGATGACCCCTGCGGAGCAGGATAAGATGAATGAAATTATGTACATTCTTTCGCGTCAAGCATCGCGTCGGGATTCGGTGGACACCAACTTGTTCAAACAGACATATAAGAAATATTCGGTTGGATTTGACCTGAAGGCTGCATTGGATAATCCCGGATCTTCGGCTGACATTATCCTGCAACCCGGTGATGTGATCACCATTCCCGAATACAACGGTACGGTGCAGATCCTCGGCTCGGTACTTTACCCCAACGCCATTGCTTTCGAGGCGAAGAAAAAGTTGGAGCAGTATGTGGATGATGCAGGTGGATATAGTCAGCTGGCGCGCAAGAATAAGGTCTTTGTGCTTTATATGAATGGTACAGCCGCCACGGGACGCAAAGCGAAGATTATCCCCGGGTGCAAGATTGTTGTGCCAATGAAGTCTCGTGAGAAAGGCACCAGCCTCAGCGAGATCATGGGTATCACTTCACAAACGGCCTCTATGGCGTCGATCGTCGCCTCCATGGCCACTTTATTTAGATAATTGGATGAATATGCAAAACAACGAAACGCCCCACCTCGAAGAACAGGAGATTGATTTAGTGGATCTTATACGTCAACTGTGGATCAAGCGTATGGCAATATTAAAAATTGCAGGAGGCTTCCTTTTTCTTGGACTCTTGATCGCCATTTTTAGTGCGAAATCATACACTGCATCGTGCGAAATTGTCCCTCAGAGTAGTCGCAATGGAGCCAATTCGAGCATGGCGCGACTGGCTTCCATGGCGGGGTTGAACATGGGTAGCATGACCACGGGTGAGCAGTTGCTTTCGCCTATGGTCTACCCTAACGTGCTGAATAGCGTGTCGTTCCAGCGTGAATTGCTGCAAACGAAGATAAATATTAAGGAAGAGACCGCACCGATTACCCTACTCAGCTATTTGACCGATCAGAAATATCAGAAATTTTCGCTCATAGGCACCGTGATGAAATATACGATCGGACTGCCGGGGGTGATCATTCATGCGATCAAGGGGGAACCCAAGGTGGAGGCAAAGGCGTTCGACAGCGGGGAGATCATCGTGTTGTCGCAGGAGGAGCGCAGGGCGGTTCGTTCGTTGGATGCGATCATCGCCACAAAGCTCGAAGAGAAGAAGGGTTACATTACGATCATCGCGCAAATGCCTGAGGCTTATGCTGCTGCACAAGTGGCAGAGAGCGCACTCAACCTGTTGCAAAAGTACATTACTGAATTCAAAATTGACAAAGTAAAAAGCAATCTTGAGTTTGTGCAAGGTCGTTACGACGAGCTGAAATTGGAGTACGAAAAGGCGCAAATGGCGCGCGCGCGCTACCAAGATTCGAATCAGCATATCTCGACCAGTCGCGCTCGTAGCGAGTATGAACGGTTGAATAATCAGTATCAATTGGCTTTCAATATCTATTCGGAAATGGCGACACAGCTCGAACAGGCGAAAATTCAAGTCAAGGAGACGGCGCCTGTGTTGACGGTCATCAGCCCCGTAGTAATGCCCAACCAACCAAGTAAACCCAAGCGGATGCTGATCTTGATTAGCTTCACCTTCATGGGGTGTGTGGCTGGTTGCGGCTATGTGCTGTTTGCCCCGCTGCTGCGCGATGTGCTGTCGTCACGTCGCAAAAAAGAGGACGAATCCACGGAAGTGTAGAGCGCGAAGAGTAATCCATATGGAACGGACGGAACAAATAGTGATGCAGTTGCTTGCCTGTGGCTTGCGTGCAGGGGCGGCAGATGCTGATCAGTTGCGGCAGGTCGATGCTGCAACGTGGAAGAAGGTGATGAAACTATCTGGTCAGCAAGACGTTTTGGGAATCACTTACGATGCCTTGTTGACCTTAGGTATCGAACCCCTGCTGCCTCAGGAGATACGGCTAAAGTGGGCGGTGAATGTAGATCGCATCGAGCGCGAATATGCACACCGACACGCTGTTTTGGAGCGCTTGGCTGCTTTTTACGCCTCGCATAACATTCCGCTCATGTTGCTCAAGGGGGCTGGTATGGCGGCACTCTACCCCACGCCTGCACATCGTCCGAGTAGTGATATTGACATTTGGTTGCACGATCAGCAGGTGCAGGCGGATGATTTGATGAGGCTCGAAAAGGGAATTACGATCCGACATGATACACATCACCATACGGTTTTTATGTTCGACGAAGTGATCATCGAAAATCATTTCGACTTTCTGAATTGTGCTTCGCATCGTTCGAACCGAGAGTTAGAGCAAGATTTGCGTCGTTATGCGAAGGAGCGCAGTGCTATGTTTACTGTTGGTGCGCAGCAGGTTGAACTTCCTTCGGCGAATTTCAACGCTCTTTTTCTGATGCGCCACATGGCATCCCATTTTGCGGCGATAGAGATCAACTTGCGCCACATTGCCGATTGGGCGATGTTTCTGCGCGCCGAGGGCGAGCAGGTAGATTGGGCGGCTGTGCGTGCGATCTACGAGGAACAACATATGCTTCGTTTTGCCGATGCGGTGACGGCGTTGTGCGTCGAATGGTTGGGCGTGAAGAATGTTCCGTTTGCTTATGAGAATGACAAAGCGTTGTGCAACACCATATTGAACGAAATTTTACATCCCTCGTTTGCCGAGGAGCATCCCACGGGTTTTGCCCGTTCGGTGATCTTCAAGGTGCGACGTTGGTGGGCAAATCGGTGGAAGCACCCCTTGGTCTACAAAGATTCGCTCATCGGCAGCTTCGTGTGGCTTTGCTGGGCGCACCTGATACGCCCCAAGACCATTGTTCGTTAGCGTAAGAAGCTGTTTTGAATTTATTAATCTCCTCTTTTCGGCTCTTTTTGCCCCAGTTTCCGCCCTGTAAATCCTCATTTAGCTCGCTAAAATCGGATTTGCAGAACAAAAACAGAAACAAAAATAGCTCTAAAATAACTTCGGTAACAAATTCAAACAGCTTCTAAAACGGGCGACTGCGCGGGTTTGCAAGCAAACCGTCCCCGTTTCTTGACAGAAAATCCAACTTTCCTGCAAACCCCGTCATTTTCGCGATGCGCGGAGCAGAACAGAGCAAAGAACATTTTCGGCTTGTTCGCCCTTCGGTCGGTTTTTGGGTACCTTTTGCCGATACAAAAGGTACAAAGAAAAAGAACAAAACAGAACAAGAAGGTATTCGGGGATCGCCATGGGCGCACGACGAAAAAGGCGATGAATCGCTAAAAAGGTTTTACTTTCCAATTTTGAATTTCAAATTAAAATTCTTAATTTTGTTCCATGACATCACTCTATCACGACATCATCTTCGGTCCCATTCACTCGCGCCGCTTGGGTCTCTCGCTGGGGGTCAACCTCCTGCCCACCGAATCAAAACTTTGCTCATTCGACTGCATCTACTGCGAATGCGGCTGGAACGCTGAACATCCGGGCGCACGACGCTTCAACAAACGCACCGACGTGGCGCAAATGTTGGAACAAACCCTGCGCAACATGGTTGCCGACGGCACACCGCCCGACGTGATCACCTTTGCAGGCAATGGCGAACCAACCCTACACCCCGAATTCGAGGCGATCATCGACGATACGCTGACCTTGCGCGACGCGCTCTGCCCCGCTGCCAAAGTCTCTGTATTAAGCAACGCGACCCAAATTGGACGCGAGGAGGTGCGCCGCGCGCTGTTGCGCGTAGACAACAACATTCTGAAGTTGGATTCGGCACTCGACACCACCGTGCGACTGATGAACAACCCCGCAGGCACATACACCGTAGCAGAGGTGGTTCGTAATATGAAACTATTTAAGGGTCAGATGATTGTGCAAACCATGTTCCTGCGCGGCGACTACCGCGGACAGCACATCGACAACACCACCGACACGGAAGTAGCCGCATGGTTGCGACTGATCGACGAGATCCGACCCTCGAAAGTCATGGTCTACTCACTCGATCGCGACACCCCGTGTCAGACCCTCACGCAGGTCGGCAAAGAGGAGTTGCGGCAGATTGCCACGCGCGTCGAAGCGCTGGGCATCCCCTGTCCTGTGGCGTAGATCGTCACCCATTCACCGCTTGATCGACCCATAGTAATTTCTCGGATTTGTAACCTCGCGCCACCGCCAACTGCACGATATGTGCCAGTAGCTCGGGGGTAAGGCGTGGTGTGCGCGCCAAAATCCAAAGGTAGCGCGGTGAGCGGCTGCCCACAAGCGCCCACTCGTATGCCTCACCCACGGCAAGCACATTGTAATCGGCCGAGAAGAAGCGCGAAAACGAGACGCGCAACTGCCCCACTTGCCCCGAGACAACCCCCTCGCCATGCATCTCGCGGCGTTGCGACGTGTGCGGATCGAACCCGCTGTTGATCACCTCGATGTGCGTGGCATCGAGCAGCGTGTAGGTGGCACGCACCCCGATCAACCCGCGTTCGAAGGGGTGATCAATGCGCGCAATTTCGTACCAATCACCCATATAGCGCTGCAAATCGAACGGGTCAACCGTCCGACGGTCGATATTTCCCACACCAAAACCAGAGCTGTAAACCACCACTACGCTCAGCAAGAACGCCAGCAGCACCATCCATAAAATATGCATCTTCGTATTTTTTAGACTCTTCAGATGCAGATTTCATGCCCATTACATCTCCCGCATAGATAAAAAAATTCCGCATCAAGCAATAAAACGCTCGATGCGGAAATTCAAACCAGCTTCTTATTTATAGTCAAAGGCTGTCGTTGCGTTAAGGTTGCAAAGAGCAGCATTGGTGACATAGAATAAACTTGCATCCGAAGGTTCAGCCGCTGTGACGAAGATGATCACCTTGCAATTTGCCAAGTTCCAATGTTTGTTTACGGCAAATTGCAACACATGGTTCACCGTAGCTCCAGCCGCAACACGACCCAGCAAATTACCCGTAAAGATTTGATCTGTCTGACGGCCATCGACGGCACGAACGACGTTGTGATGTATGCTAAAATTATCTTCGGCGGTCAAGTTCGGATTGCCGTTCGCCTGAGGAGCCTGAATATTATCTTCGAGCAACCAAGCGCCTACACGATAGTTACCTTCAACATTAACTTTCACAGCAACGTTGACAACAATTTTCTCGCCTTTTTGCGATACCGCAGCCGCTATACCTGCATACGCATCCGTTTTCAACTCCGAATCCACCGTTTTAAGAATATTGGCAGCCGTAGTACTCGGATTTCCACCCCCATGTTGCGTAAAAACCTTGTGCATATTGAATCCTAACGCAGGGAAAAGTCCTGTGCCGTATGCCTGCGCAATGTAAACATTGAGCGTAGAATACATCACACCATCCTCCATATAACCATGCACCTCCGTAAAAAGCACCTTTTCGGCATCCGCTTTGTTCTCGTTATACTTCCGTATGCCAGCAATCATTGCAGGACAAGCAGGGCAGGTGGAACCCGTCATTTGAAGTCCCATCAGACGACGACGGAAGGAAGTGTTAGTAGGTTGTGGATCGACAGGCAATTCGGCAATAATAGGTAACACATTAATCGCGATCTGTTCAGATACGGCGGTTTTATAGGCTGCGAAAAATTTATAAACGCCCTCTTTTGTCGAGGAAAACTGCGTCGAGGTGAGGGGCGCAGGTTTGCCTACCTCGTAAATTTGCACGCCATCTGTAAGCGTCACACCGTCCAACTTGACAATAAACTGACAGTGATCGACACCGTCGGAAGAGATTGCATTGACCGATGCCGTGAGCGTCAGTTTACCATCAACGCCAGGGGTCACCTCAGGATCATCGCTACCGCAAGATACCAAGGTAGAGACGGCGCAAAACATCAAAAGAAATTTCAAAAGTTTCATAATAAATACAAAATTAAGCTGTTTTTACAAGGATTAGTTCGGATGAAAATCATCGTGGAATCAGCACATTGCCCATTCCACGATGATTTTTCAGGAGACATTAACGATTACGCAGAAAATATTTTCCCGCATTTCCCGTCGCCTTGTAGGAGGTCATCGACTCGATCGAGACCATTTTGTAGACGACCGTCGGAGTTGCTGAGTTGGACAAACGCGTCTTGTGAAGCGCTGGAGTCATACGGAACGGCGTTACAGGGGTCAAAACGGGGAATTGCATCATGGGGCGCTTGATTGCTCGCACCGCAGGTGCGCCAGCTGCCTCTTTCCAACCTTTGCGAAGGACAATGCTCTTGCACTTCACCGTAGGCGATGCACCTTCAGCACTCAATCGAGCAACGGTCGGCAAGAAGTTTTCGTCTTTACCACTCTGTGCTTTCCGTCGAACAGGCATGATTTTTAGAGTTTTGTGATTCGAAGTTAGAATCGTTTTGAACTCTGTCACGTCGTTGGCATACTCCAATTCGGTCTCGCCAGCAGCAATGAGGTAGAGGGGTTCTTCACCATTTGGCACCAACATCGGAGCTACTGATTTGAGATCAATAGGCACGGTAATCTTGCCGTCATCAGCAATCTGAAGGTACCATTTAGCACCATAGTCGTAGAAGATATCATCCGACGAGTAACAGCTATAATCGGTAGCACAGAAGAGTTCAACAGGCGATTTGTATGCGCCGAAGGATCCAGTCATCGGATCTTCAATATCGAGACCTTGGCAAACCAGACGGTTTTGACCGCGCACCTTACCAGCATATTTCTCAGCACTTTTCTTGAAATCGGCATACAATGCATCCACCTCGGCTTTGGTTTTACCCGTGTAAGCGGCATACGCCTCTGTGGGGCAATTTTCAGGATATGCGGGAACGGAAGAGATGGTCACCTTCACCTTCATCGGTGTTACATCGGACTCCCACGACAGCTCACCTTCAGCGCTCCAAACGCGGTAAATACGCGTTACCTCAGCCGTCCAGTCGCCCTGCAACTCTTCGAACAACGAAGATTCTACACGCGGTGCATCGGGATAGCGCATCGTCGTCATGTCGGCAAAACCTTTTGGATCCACAGCGGGGTTGTTGCAAACCTCCTCATTGTTGTAACCGCAGACAGCTAAACGAGCCGAAGTATCCTCCCAGAAGCCGTCGAAACGCATATTGTAACCAGCTGCACTATTAATCTTCTTAACCTGCGCGGCACTCAATTCGTAGCCATACTCCTGCATCATGCTGAGGTAAGTCTTTCCGCCATTGAGCGTTTGGACAAATAGACGCGTCGTGTTGTTCAAATATTTCGCCGTGACAACGCCACCCGGCGAGGTGCATTTCACGTTGAACCAGACAGCTGTCGGCACTTCGACCTCACCTTCGGGTGCGGGAATTCCTGTGACCTCCATAACAGGTGCAGGTTTGGTCGCCTCGGCAACAGTAAAATCGTAGTAATCGACCGATTGGTGCAACCGTTCGGCATCCGAATAGCCAAGGATAATCAGACGATAAGTAATACCCGCTGTCAGGTTACCAATCGTGATCTCTGTCGCGGTCTCGGAGTGTTCCATGCCCGACATCCATGCCCATGTGTGAGCGCTCTCAACACTACCCAACGTATCGACCAGTGTGTTCCACAATGCCATATCAACATGCTTGAAACCAAACACCTTGATATTCTTATCGGGCGTAAGCGACAATCGGACGGTACGTGTAGTCTTACCAAGAGGCTTAACGGTCACATGTGCATCTAAGACCTCGGGAGCCTTGCACGACGTCAAGATCGTAGCGTGGTAAGGTGTGTTCCAGCAAGATTCCTCAAAACCCTCTGGTTTGGGGGGCATTTGAAGTGGGTGCTTGCTCATCGGATCGAAATTAAACGTCTTGCCCGCGCCCGCACCCGTGTTGCCGTCGTATTTCTTAAAATCGAAGTCCGCTTGAATCTCCACCTGCTCACTTTGAGGATTGAAAATCTTATGCGCCTTGCCAATCAACAAAACCAATGCTTCACCGGGTTGTGGAGTGTGTTTTTTCACCTCACCCGTACCCTCGTCCAGACTTTCGTATCCCGTATAATTGATCGTTGAGGTTTTGGTGATGAGCTGTGCCACATCATAATTACCACTGATCAAGCTGGCATCTGAACGGCCCATGGAGGCTTTGAAATTGATGTATTCCTCACGGTTAGGCATACCCCACGAAAGGGTGTCGCCCGGTTGTACCTCGACGTGGAACTTAATATTGTTATAGCCGCGCTCGACGATCGTCACAAAACCCGTGTAGGGCGACGTGCGGAATTTGGCTGACAACACTTCACCAAACTGCGTACTCGACTTCGTGGCTACATAGACAACGTAATCGGTGCCACCTTCAAGGCTCTCAATCGAAATCGTATTTTCACCATCAACGGCTGGGGCGATGGTACCTGTACCAAAAATAACAGCAGCCACAGGAGCAGCAGCCGTCAAGTCGGACGAGGTTAAATAGGCATACTCGTGGACATTAGACGTCGTCAATTTCAACTCCGCAGTGCTGACACCAACGATAGCCTCAGCGGCTAATTTAGCACTCACTCCGTCCGTTTTGGGATCTACTGGATCATCAGAGCAGCCAACGAGGCCACCTCCAGCAAAAAGGAAGCAGCACAGGGTTAATAGAGGAAAAAAATGTTTCATAGTTTGTAAGTTTAGTTTGATTGAGGTTTTGATTTTTTATTGTGTCATTTACAAGTTTACTAAAAAAAAATCAATTCACCTACATTATATGTAGTTATTTTCAGTAATTCATTAAAATAAATACGTTTTTCAGTATTTTTGCCTTCATAAATGTAATTTTATAAATTTTCTTTTTATTGGTCCATTCTAACATTCTGACTGCCAGTAGTTTTCCTATATCAATCGAACATTGGTCAATAAGGGAAGTAGGAAGGGCATTTTCCATAGATCTGTCTATATCTGAGAAGGCGAGTGATGTACTAAATTCGAGACGTTCGTGGGCGGCAGCCCCTCCCGCCCTCCCCGTGCGGACAAAAAATTTCCGCATCAAGCAATAAAACGCTCGATGCGGAAATTCAACTGTGCTACCTCGAACAGGCAGCGGGTAGTTACTTCACCGTGATAGTCACCGTATTCGGAACGAGAATACCACCGGGAATCTCAGGATCTCCATTGATATAGTGTGCTGTGATCACAAAGCTACCTGCCGTATCGAACGTAATTTTAGACATTCCCATTGCGTAACAAGATTCGTTACTACATAAGGAGCAGCTTTTGGTAATGTCTTCACCGCGATTAGTCACCACCGTGAAGGTCACTGCCTCCCCAACTGCAACGGCCGTTTTATTCGCCGAAAGCGTATAGGTCACCTCGCCCGAAGGGTCAGGTGCAGGATCATCGTCGCTGCAAGCCACGAAACATGAGATGCAGGCTACACAAAGTAAATACAATAATTTTTTCATAATTTAAGCTTATTTATATTCAAACGCAGTTGTTGCGTCAAGATTACAAAGAATGGCATTGGTAACATAAAATTTATCGGGATTCTCCCCATCAACAGCAGTAACAAAAACAATCACCTTACAATTTTTCAAGTTCCATTTTTTGCTTGTTGTAAGAGACAAAACACGTGATCCAGTAGCACCAGCAGCCAACTTACCGATCATGTCACCCGTGAAAATGTATTCTCCCGGACGACCTGCTACGGCACGGACAGCATTGTTGTGAATGCCAAACTTATCCTCTGCTGTCAAGTCTGGATTGCCGTTCGCCTGTTTTGCCTCAACACCATCCTCAAGCAGCCATGCACCAACGCGATAGCTACCCTCAACGGTCGCCTTCACAGCCGCATTGACAATAATTTTATTGCCACTGATCGAAGTTGCAGCCGCAAGACCTGCTTTTGCCTCATTCTTATACTGCTTATTGACCAATTCGGTAATTTTACTAACCGCAGCAGCGATATCATTTGACCCTGAATAACAATCGTTATACATATTAAACGAGAGCGCAGGGAAACCACCATTGCCATAAGCTTGCGAGATCTGAGCGCACAAAGGAGAGTGTAAAATGCGATCGTCCCCATACGCATGGACGGCTGTAAAAAGCACCTTTTCAGCTTCAGGAGTTGCATTGAAAGCACGAAGGGCTGCGATCATACGAGGACAATTAGGGCAAAGAGTACCCGTCATTTGAAGTCCCATGATACGACGGCGAAACGCAGTGTTCGCGGGCTGACCATCCACAGGAAGTTTGGGAATGATGGGCAACACAGATATGGTGATCTTCTCCGAAACAGAGCCTTTTGCCGCAGCAAAAAACTTATAATCGCCCTCTTTTTTTGAGGTAAAGCGTGGCGAAGCAAGGGGGGCTGTTGCATCAACGAGATAAATCTCCACCCCTTCCGTAAGCACCACATCGCCCATCTTAACCGTGAATTCACAAGCTTCGACGCCGTCGGAGGCAATGGCGTTGGTGGAAGCGATCAACTCCAGCTTACTATCGGGTGAAGGTGTTGGCGGGACGGGAACGGGTTCACCCTCAGGGTCATCACTACCACAAGACACCAAAGTTGCGACTGCGCAAAATGTCAAAAGAAATTTCAAAAATTTCATAGGAAACAAATTTATTGGAGTAAATATATTTTGTATGAGTAGGAAAAATCATCGTAGAGCAAATTACAAATCTGCCCCACGATGATCATTTCAAAAATTTAATTAAAACCATTCATATCGCTCAACTCAGCTTTGGGGCTGAAGAAAAACTGTTTAACGGTAATTTTCTTGTAGTTGCTGAAGTCCTTAGGAGCTGCCATACCGACAAAACGTGTTTTGTGGTGAGGCTGCGAGAGCCTATAAGTAACTTTTTGCGTTGCAGGCACCTTGATTGAACCGAACGAAGTGTAGTTACGTGCATTCGCCGAAGCTTTCTCGGTCCAACCCTTGGTCAGTGTAAAGGTGTGGCACATAGCGGCTACCGAAGCACCCGTATCACTCAGTGTTGCCAACGACGGGTAGAAAGTCTGCTTCTCTTTATTCACATCCATCACAATCGGATTCACGGTCAACGTTCTGTGGTCATCCGAAACCGTCACTTTGAAATCGGTGATGAATGGGTGATAACCCTTCTCGTGCGCACCAATGAGGTAGTAGATCGAGTAAACATCTTTCCACGCAACCACAGGATTCATGACGCGGAGGTCAACAGGAACGACCACCGAGCCGTCAGCCTGGATTTCGAGATACCACTTCGGACCATAGTCGTAGAAAATATCATCTGCCGAGTAGGCGTTGTGATACTTATCCGAGAAGAGGTCGACAGGCGATTTGTAGGTCTTAGTAGCGCTGCAAATATTCAAACCTTGGCAAGTCAAACGGTTCTGACCGTGTACTTTGTGTGCATATTTCACAGCTGTTTGCTTGAAGTCGTCGTAGATAGCATCGACCTCTTCCTTGGTTTTGCCCTCGTAAGCCTCATAAGCCGCTGCGGGACATGCTTCAGGATAATCAGGAGTTTCCGAGATTGTAATTTTCGTAACGATCGGCGTTGTACCCAACGACCACGAGTGATCCGCATTGCGTACAAAAGGCATAATCGTAGCGGTCCAGTCGCCTACCAAATCTTTAAACAGCGGAGAATCCACGCGCGGTAGATCAGGGATCGAAATGGAGCGTATATTTGCCCAACCGTCCTTATCCTCGTCGGGTGAGTTACTCGACTCCTCGTCGTTGTAAGCAATCACAGCCAGACGTGTTTCGGTATCCTCCCACGAAGAGAATGAAATATTCAGACCCTCGTCCGAGTTAAGTTTCGACAACTCAGCAGCCTGCATAGGCGTACCTACGGATTCGATAACGGCGGCATAGGTCATTTGTGACTGGAACATCTTCATCCACTCGCGCGAGTCGTTACAAGCGTAGCGTGCTTTCTGAGCATCTTTGGTTGTACATTTCACGTTGAACCAAACCGCCCAAGGCGATTCAGTTTCACCCTCTGGCGCCTTGATGCCCGTCACAACTACTTTGGGTGCTGGTTTTGTCGCCTCTGTTGCTTTGAAATCGTAGAATTGTGTTGCCAAGAGGGTACCAGCCTCATTACCCTTAGCAAATATGAGCATTCGGTAGGTCATTCCGGGCTGCATATCCACCCTTGTGGTGGTCGGACCTGTCTCAAGGCTCATACCCGATCTTGATACCCAAACGCACGCAGCCTCCAAGCTACCAAATCGTTTAATTGCATTTTCCCATGTAGCCAAATCCATCCAGTTCACACCGTATGCAATGATTTTGGGGTCGGGAGTAAAGGCTAAAGTGATCGAACGCGTCGTATTCTTCACCACGTCAATGGCAACTTTTGCATCCAATACATCCGCAGGACCACACTGGAACAGGTGTGTTGTGTGGTACTCAGTCAACCAGCACTCCTCTTCAGGTGCGCCAGAAGCTTTTGTAGCCGCACTCTGCGCACTTGTACCCGTGATGTACTTTATTTTATCGAACAAAGGCATCCACTCTTCGCGATCCGATTTGTCGTTTACACGATACTCTATTTCGCAGACAATCAGCGTTAACGCTTGGCTTGGTGCGGGTAAACTTGTGACTGTTTCTTCTGTTTCGGAGTGATACTCTACCCAACCCTCAAATTTGACGGTGGTCGATTTGGTCAATTTGTTCACCGAAGCATCGACACCACCGACGAAGTCGGCATCCGCAAATCGGAAGTCCGATTTCATCGCCAGCCAGCGATCGCGATCCACGATACGCCAACCGATCGTCTTACCCTCAGGCACTTCGACGTGGAAGGTGATACCTTGCTGCTTGACCTCGACAATTGTCAAGAATTCGGTGAACTTCGAGGTGTGAACTTTCTGCGACAGCACCTCGCCGAATTGATCACCCGACTTTGTAGCGACATAAATCACATAATCCATATCTCCGTCCAACCCTTTGACTGAGATCATATTATCACCGTCAGCGGCTGTTCCTGTTGTTCCATTACCAAAAATGACGGCAGCCGAGGGAGCCGCAGTTGCTGGATCAGCAAACTGCACGGCATATGCCTCAACGCCAGTGGTTGTTAATTTTAATTCTGCGGAATTGGTCCCCGTGCTAACGAGCGACAACGCCGCGGTCGCATTGCCGGGTCCGGATCCAGACGTCGTCGTGTCGTCGTCAGAACAGCCAACAAACGCTGTTCCTGCAACAAAAATAGCTCCCAATAGGGCTAAAAATGAGTAAGCATGTCTCATAATTGATTTTTTTTAATTTTAGTATTAGTTTGTTGTTTGATTCCTAACGATTTTACAAGTATAGTAAACAAAAACCACATTACCTACTTTTTTTCTTATCTTTTTCACTAAAAACTCAAAAATAACACATTATTTACCTTTTTTGACCACGCATTTCCGCATTTATAAATTTTCTTTTTATTAACCGCGCGTATCTTGCTGATTATCAACAGTTTTCCCGTATTAAACGAACTTTGGTCAATAAGGCCCCCGCCTACAAATCGACACCTTCTTCCGCCGATGCGGGAAGGCATCTCCACTTCACGCATAGCCACGCAACATCGTCCGCTCTCCACACCTATATATAAATTATACAAAACCACCTCAACAAAAAGGACGATTTGTTT
>JAVXFC010000036.1:0-14418 GCA_036658095.1 Alistipes sp.
CGATCGTCGCGCGCAAATCCTTGATCGTCGCCTCCACGAAGCTCTCCGACGTCCAATCTTGGCGACAACCGCAGATGCCCACAACATAGTTTTTCAACAGCTGCGCACCGTCGGTCGAGTGGTAGACCTCTGGGTGGAATTGAATGCCCCACGTCTGCTCACCTTCGATATGAAATGCCGCAACTGGCACATCTTCCGTGCCTGCAATCAAACGGTAAGAGGCAGGCACCGAGGTGATTGTATCGCCATGCGACATCCACACCTGTGTACTATGCGGCAAACCCTGCATCAACGCGTCCGACGCATCGCCCACGGTGAGCATCGCCCGTCCATACTCGCGGCTCTTGGCTGCCTTCACCTCGCCGCCGAATGCCGAAGCGAGGAATTGCGCACCATAACAGACCCCCAGCAAGGGGTATTTGCCTTTGATCGCCGAAAGATCGGGGTTGGGCGCCTGCGCATCTCGCACCGAGAAGGGGCTGCCCGAAAGGATCACCCCTCGCACCGAAGCATCCAGCGCGGGGATCTTGTTGAAGGGGTAAATCTCGCAATAGACACTCAGTTCGCGCACACGCCGCGCAATGAGCTGCGTGTATTGCGATCCGAAGTCCAGTATAATAATTTTCTCCATATCTATTTTTTATTTTTTACAAGGCGGAAACAGGGGCGAAAAGAGGAAATTAATAAATTCCAAACAGCCTTCTTACTCTCCACGAGAGTAATTGGGTGTTTCACGCGTAATGGTCACATCGTGGGGGTGATTCTCGATCACGCCATTCGATGTAATACGGATGAACTGAGCTGTTTGCAACGTCATTATATCTTTGGCGCCGCAGTAGCCCATGCCCGCGCGGATGCCACCCACCAACTGGAAGACCGTCTCGTTCAGGTCGCCCTTGAAGGGTACGCGTGCCACAATTCCCTCTGGAACTAATTTGTTAATATTCGATTCGTCGGCTTGGAAATAACGATCTTTCGAACCGTCTTTCATGGCGTCGATCGACCCCATGCCGCGATAACTCTTGAATTTACGACCGTTGTAGATGATCGTCTCGCCGGGCGACTCCTCCGTGCCAGCAAACATCGAACCGATCATCACACAGTTGCCACCCGCAGCCAGCGCCTTGACGATGTCACCCGAATAGCGCAACCCGCCGTCGGCAATGATGGGTACACCCGCCTTTTTCGCCTCGGTCGAGGCGCCATAGATCGCAGAAAGCTGTGGGACACCCACGCCAGCAATGACGCGCGTGGTACAGATCGAACCGGGACCGATGCCGACTTTGATGCCATCGGCGCCATTGTCAATCAGGTATTTAGCCGCTTCAGCCGTGGCTATATTACCCACCACGACATCCAACTTAGGATATGTTTTTTTGATTGTTTTGAGCAACGTGACCACCCCTTTCGAGTGTCCGTGTGCCGAATCAAGCACCACCGCATCGACATCTTCGTCGACCAGTGCCTTCACGCGATCCATCGCATCGGGGGTAATGCCCACACCTGCCGCCACACGCAGACGTCCCTTGACATCTTTGCAAGCATTCGGGTGATCCTGCACCTTTGTAATATCGCGGTAGGTGATCAACCCCACCAACTTGCCTTTTTTGTCCACCACAGGCAACTTCTCGATCTTGTTGGCGAGCAGAATATCCACCGCGCGCTCCAGATCCGTATTGTGTGTCGTGATCAGATTTTCCTTGGTCATCACCTCGTCAATGGTTCGCTTCATGTCGCGTTGGAAACGCAAGTCGCGGTTGGTGACAATGCCGATGAGCAGACTATCCTTGTCGATCACGGGAATACCGCCGATCTTATTTTCGCGCATCAACGCCAAGGCATCGCCCACGGTGTGACTCTTCGAAATGGTGATCGGATCGTAGATCATACCGTTCTCCGCACGCTTGACCTTGCGAACGTGCGCCGCCTGCTCGGCAATCGACATATTCTTGTGAATCACGCCGATACCGCCTTCGCGCGCCAGTGCAATAGCCAGCGGAGCTTCGGTGACGGTGTCCATAGCTGCGGACACAATAGGGATGTTGAGTTTGATATTTCGCGAGAAACGAGTCTCTGTGGAGACCTCCCGCGGCAACACTTCCGAATAAGCGGGTATGAGTAGCACATCGTCGAACGTAAGTCCTTCGGGCTGTACCCTTTCATTGATAAATGACATAATGAACGTGGATTTTTGTTGCTCGCAAAAGTAATCATTTTTTTTGGAACTACAAGCACTGAGAAAAAAGAAAATTAAAAAAGACCTCTTTGCAGCCACCCCACCGACCCCAAAGCTCCACCGAAAGATCCTCAGATAAAAACAAAAATTCAAAATTGGAGTTTGAACCTGCTCCAATTTTGAATTTGTTACCGAAGTTATTTACATCCGCTCTGTTGTCTCTCGGCAAATCGAGCGAACCAGTTTGCGTTCGTTCCTAAGAATTTCGAAACAGCTTCTTAGATTTTCTCGAAAAACTTCAGAAATTCAGTTGCTTTGTGAACCATGTTTTTCGATCCAACGTAGAGCGGCGTGCGCTCGTGAATATCCAGAGGCTCGATATCGAGGATGCGTCCTTGACCGTCAATGGCAACGCCACCCGCCTGCTCGACGATGAATGCCATGGGGTTACACTCGTACTGCAAACGCAGTTTGCCGTGGGGATGCACGTCGGTTTCGGGGTAGATGTAGATGCCACCTTTGAGCATATTACGGTGGAAGTCAGCCACCAGCGAACCGATGTAACGCGAGGTGTAGGGGCGACCGTGACGCGTATCTTTCTCCTGACAATATTTAATATATTTCTTCACTCCCACGGGGAATTTCTCGTAGTAGCCCTCGTTGATCGAGTAGATTTTTCCGTTGGCAGGAATCTGCACCAAAGCGTGCGAAAGGCAGAATTCGCCAATCGAAGGATCGAGGGTGAAGCCATTCACGCCGTTGCCCGATGTGTAGACCAACATCGTCGACGATCCGTAGATCACGTAACCCGCAGCCACCAGATCTGTTCCTTTTTGCAGGAAGTCGGGTTTGTCGGCAGGCGATCCAATGGGCGAAAGTCGCTTGTAGATCGAGAAAATCGTACCCACCGAGACATTGACGTCGATGTTCGACGAGCCGTCGAGCGGATCCATGCAGACGATATAGCGACCGTTTTTGCACAAGCCCTCTTCGAAGATGATAATATCCTCGTTCTCTTCCGAAGCCACACCGCAGCACTCGCCACTGGCACGCAATTCGTCGAGGAAGGTTTCGTTGGCATAGAGGTCGAGCTTTTGTTGCTGCTCACCCTGAATGTTTTCGGTTCCAGCCTGTCCGAGGATATCGACCAAGCCCGCTTTGTTCACTTCGCGGTTCACTTTTTTGGCTGCAATGGCTATGTGGTGCAGCAGACGCGAAAGTCCACCCGTCGCCTGCGGGAACTCAGCCTGCTGCTCGATGATGAACTGGTTTAAGGTTGTAACTTTATTCATGACTTGTAGTTCAGTTTGAAATTGAATACAAATTTAAGCTAATAATTTAATATAAACAAATCTATTTCGTGATATTTTAAGTTACTTAAAAGATTTAATAACTAAAAAGCAGGCGCCGCAAAAAAACCGACGCCTGCTTTTGTAAAAAATTCAAGCTCTTTCGAGCCTCCATACGCTATTTATTGATCTTTGCCCACGAATCTTTAAGGGTCACCGTGCGGTTGAAAATCAGGTGTTCGGGAGTCGATTCGAGGTCGGGACAGAAGTACCCCACGCGCTCGAATTGCACCGCCTGCCCGATGGGAGTTTCGCGCAACGACGGTTCGAGGTAGCCCGTAATTTGAACCATTGAGTCGGGATTGAGGTTATCCTCCCACGACTGCCCCTCCGCCACATCGTCGGGGTTCTCCTTGGTAAACAAGGGGTTGAACAGGCGCACCTCAGCTTCCACAGCATCTTTGGCCGAGACCCAGTGAATCACCCCCTTCACGCGGCGTCCGTCGCTCGACGATCCGCTGCCCGACATGGGGTCGTAGGTGCAACGCAGCTCGGTGATGTTACCCGCCGCATCCTTCACAACCTCTTCGCACTTAATCAGATAGGCGTAGCGCAAACGCACCTCACCCCCCGGACATAAGCGGAAGAATTTTTTAGGCGGCTCCTCCATGAAGTCGTCGCGCTCGATGTAGATCACCTGCGAGAAGGGGATCTGATGCGTTCCTGCCGCCTCATTTTCGGGGTTATTGACCGCCGAGAAAAGCTCGGTTTTCTGCGCATCGTAGTTCGTAATCACCACCCTCAGAGGATTCAACACCGCCATACGACGATCGGCAATCTTGTTCAGATCCTCGCGCACACAGTACTCCAACTTACTGAGGTCGATGATGTTATCACGTTTGGCAACGCCCACCATTTCAGCAAAAGCACGCACCGAAGCAGGTGTGTAACCCTTGCGGCGCAGCGCACAAATGGTCGGCATACGCGGGTCGTCCCAGCCCATGACGGCATTCTCCTGCACCAGTTTGAGCAGCTTGCGCTTGGACATCATGGTGTAGGTCAGGTTGAGCCGCGCAAATTCGTATTGGTGCGAGGGGAAGATCTCCAACGACTGAATAAACCAGTCGTACAGCGGGCGGTGAACGTCGAATTCGAGGGTGCAGATCGAGTGGGTGATCTGCTCGATCGAGTCACTCTCGCCATGCGCATAGTCGTACATGGGGTAGATGCACCATTTGTTGCCCGTGCGATGATGTTCGGTGTGCAGAATGCGGTACATGATCGGATCACGGAAGAGCATATTGGTGTGCGCCATGTCGATCTTGGCACGCAGCACCTTCGCCCCGTCGGCAAATTCGCCGTTTTTCATCCGCATAAACAGATCGAGGTTCTCCTCCACCGAGCGATTGCGCCACGGCGAGACTGTTCCCGGCACGGAGATCGTGCCACGGTTTTCGCGAATCTGCTCCTGCGTTTGGTCGTCCACATAGGCAAGCCCTTTGCCGATCAGCGCCACCGCCCAATCGTAGAGTTGATCGAAATAGTCGGAGGCATAACGTTCTATTGCCCAATCGAATCCGAGCCATTTGATGTCGCGTTTAATGGCATCCACATACTCCACATCCTCCTTCACGGGGTTTGTGTCGTCGAAGCGCAGGTTGCATTTGCCGCCATATTTTTTTGCCAGCCCAAAGTTGATGCAGATACTTTTGGCGTGACCTATATGCAGGTAGCCATTCGGTTCGGGCGGAAAACGTGTTTGCACACGCGTGTTGCCTTTAGCGATAGACTCCTCAATAATCTCTTCGAGGAAGTTGAGTGACTTCTCTTTTGGTTCGTTCGTTTCGGTTGCCATATAATATAGGTATAATTTTATTTTTGTTTTTTCGTGTATGTTTTGCGCAGCCGTACATTCAGCTCCAGCAGCTGCGAAGTGCCTAATCCCGTGCCGTCATAATCAAAAAAGATGCCCGCCTTGATGCCAATCGTGTCGTGCGCAAAACGGCGTGCATAGCTGATCTCCGTGCGGTTGTAAATGTTGTGATGCGTGCCAAAAAAGACGCAATTTGAGTAGAGTGATTTGCCATAACGATCGTAGAAGGGGAGCTGATTCTGCCCCACATAGAGCATATTACCCAGCGTCAATCCCCAGCGGCTCATGCGCAAATCGAGCATTCCGCCCGCGGGTTTCCACGAATCACCGACACAACGATCGCGCTGAATACCTTGCAGATAGCCCAGTCGGAAATCGAAATCAAAATAGGCATTGAATCGCACACCGCCATAGAGGTTGCCCAGCATATTATCCACCACCCCTTCGCCTTCGACGGGATTCGATGTTTTGGCATAATGTCCCACCGAAAGGGCATAACCGCCGTAGAGATGGTTGCCGCGATATTCACCCGCCGAGAGCAGCCGGAACTGCTCACGCACCGTGGGCGACTGCATCCCCTCCCAATCAATCGCAAATTCGACAAAGCCGCGCTCGGCACGATATTGACCCACAACGCCCTGTATGCGATTGTGGTAGAAGTTATACGAGCGGTCGAAGAACGCCTCGCCATAGTCACCGCGGAGCATCGTACGCGGGAAGATACCCGCCGCCGCCAGCACCTTGGGCATCTCAAATTGGTACCATATTTGAGGCTTTGCCTCGGTCAAAAACTTGGTGTTTTCGCCAAAATTCTGCATCAAATCGACCCCAATCATCAGCGTGTGGTGCTGCTCCCAGCGCAGCCCAAGCTGCGGCGTGAGCCGCGCGCTGAAGCAAGTCTCCGACGTATCGAAGCCTGTGCTGGCATATTCACGGTTGTCGAAATAGGTCGTAAAATCAGCCCCGACGATCCATTCCTGTGCCGAGACGTTCACCGTCGAAATTGCCAATATGCTTAATAATGTGTACTTTATGAGAGACATCGAATGCGTGTTAAATAAGATTGCAGCTCCAAAATTAGGAATAAAATTTCGGAATAGCTACATTTGGGGTCAAAATATGAAAGTTATGCGCAAGATATTGAACGAGGAGCTGGGTCGCCCCACCCCCGAAACGTTTGCCCACATGAAACGTATGCCCGTGGTGGTGGTACTCGACAACATCCGCTCGCTGCAAAATGTAGGTTCGTTTTTCCGCACGGGCGACGCCTTTGCCGTGGAGCATATCTACCTCTGCGGCATCACCGCCACCCCTCCCAACCGCGATATTCACAAAACTGCACTGGGCGCCGAGCTGACCGTGGGTTGGACCTACTGCCCCTCGACGGTCGATTGCGTGGCGCAACTGCGCGCCGAGGGCTACCAGCTCCTGTCGATCGAGCAGGTCGAGGGTGCCGCGATGCTCGACCGCTTCGAAGCCGACCCGCACGCACGCTACGCACTGATCTTCGGCAACGAAGTCGACGGCGTGGCGCAGGAGGTGGTCGATGCCTGCCACGGCGCTATCGAAATTCCGCAAGTCGGCACCAAGCACTCTCTCAACGTTTCGGTCTCTGGTGGCGTTGTTTTGTGGAACTTCTTTTGCCAAATGAGCGCAAGTAAATCGCAATAAATTTTTTTAGATTAGTTAAAGCATTAACTTTGCCCCGCTAAACCAAAAAACTATGTCCGTAGAAAGTACTGTAAGAGCCGTCACGACCTATCGGTTGACGGAGATGAAACAACGTGGCGAGAAGATCGCAATGCTCACATCCTATGACTATTCCATGGCGAAGATTGTCGACGCCGCAGGGATCGATGTGATCCTCGTGGGCGACTCCGCCGCCAACGTCATGGCGGGTTACGAGACCACGCTGCCCATCACCCTCGACATGATGATCTACCACGCCCGCTCGGTGGTGCGCGCCGTCAAACGCGCCTTGGTGGTGGTCGACCTCCCCTTCGGTACCTACCAAGGCAACTGGAAAATAGCCCTCGACTCGGCCATCCGCATCATGAAGGAGACCGAGGCCGACGCCGTGAAAATGGAGGGTGGAGAAGAGATCATCGAGTCGGTGCAGCGCATCCTCTCGGCGGGCATTCCCGTCATGGGACACCTTGGGTTAACGCCGCAATCGATCCACAAATTCGGAACATACAACGTGCGCGCAAAGGAGGAGGCTGAGGCAGAAAAGCTGATTCAGAATGCACATCTGCTCGAAGAGACGGGCTGTTTCTCGATCGTACTGGAGAAGATCCCTGCCAAATTAGCCACCCAAGTGTCGCAAGAGCTGCACATCCCAATCATCGGCATCGGAGCAGGCGGCGGCACAGACGGTCAGGTACTTGTCATCCACGATATGCTGGGCATCAACCAAGGTTTCTCGCCCCGTTTTCTGCGTCGCTATGCCGACCTGCACACCGTGATGACCGAGGCCGTAAGTGGCTACATCGGCGATGTCAAATCGTCCGATTTTCCCAACGAACAAGAGCAATATTAGAAGCTCGAATCCGACTTACATCAACTGTTTGAAGGTGCGCCGACCACAGAAGTAGCGCCAGAGAATCGAGCCGCAATAGATGTTCTTGGCGGCCGAACCACCACTCGCCGTGCGAATGGCGCGACGCTTGGCAGCAAGCGAACCGTGCCAGCGTATAAAATCGCAATAAGCGCGTCCCACAGCGCGGAAATTTGCCCAGCGTCCCTGCGCCAAGTAGGAGAGCGCGGCAACAAAATCGAGCAGCGGACGTACCACCGCCACCGTGGCGCGCTGCACAGGCGAGGCGCATTTATAGAGCATCGCCAAATTATTGCGGTGATTGTAAAATACTTTGGTTGGCGAGTCGCTCGCCAGCGTGCCGCCGCCCAGATGATAGACCGCACTGCGGGGCATGATGCGCACGCGGTAGCCCGCCAACTGCATCCGCCAACAGAGGTCAATCTCCTCCATATGGGCAAAAAAATCAACATCGAAACCGCCTAATGCGCGGAAAACATCGGCACGACAGCAGAACGCCGCGCCACTGACCCAAAACACGTCGCGCTCGTCGTTGTATTGCCCCATGTCCTTCTCCATGCTACACAGAATACGACCCCGACAAAACGGATAACCCAAAAAGTCAATATATCCCCCCGCAGCCCCCGCATATTCGAAGGTCGTGCGTTCGTCATACGACAACAACTTAGGCGCCGCAGCCGCCACATCGGCATGCTGCTCAAGCATTTGCAGGATCGGTTCAAGCCACCCGTTCGGAGTCTCGACATCGGAATTAAGCAGCACAAAGAAGTCGGTATTCACCAACTCCAGCGCTCGATTATAGCCCTCCGCAAAACCGTAATTGCGATCCAAATAAATTCGACGTACCGTCGGAAAGTCGCGCTCCAAAAGCGCCATTGAGCCATCTGTCGAGCCATTATCCGCCACCGTGACCCCCACCCCTTCGGGTGCCGCCGCGACAACACTGGGCAAAAATCTCCGCAGATGCGCCTCACCGTTCCAGTTCAGAATGACAATCTCAGCACTCATTTCGCTTATGCTTCCAACGGCGGTGCGACCACATCCATAATTCGGGATGCTCCTGTATCATCGTCTCCAAACGCCGCACGTAACGTTCCGTGATCTCGTTTTCAGCGACCTCCTCTGTTCCGTCGTAGATCTGCTCGAAGGTGATCTCGTAACAGCCGCGACGAATGCGTTTCATGTAGGTGAAATAGACGGGCAGGTGGCACTTGAGCGCCAACTTTTCGCCGCCGTCAAAGAAGACTGTATCTTGATTTAAGAATCTGAACCAGTGACTATTAGGACGCAGCGGTGGGTTCTGATCGGCAATGAGTCCCATCGCAAAATTTTTGCCGTCGAGACCGTGTTCGCGATGACGGAGGTAGAAGCGAATGTATTCGTTCATCGCCACCGTCTCGGCGTTGTGCTGCTTGCGCAAACGCTGGTAAAATTCATCCATCACCACGCTACGCAGCGGATGATAGACCGCCACAACCACCTGCTGAGGATCGTAAATTCCCCACAGCGGACCGTATTCCCAACAGCCAAAATGCGCCATCATAGCGATCCAGTCGCTGCCTTTGACCAGCGCCGTATGCTCCTTTACGTGGGTGTAGCGCGCCAAATTTTGCGCCTGCTTATCGGTGATACCCGCCAAGCTGATCGTGTCGACAAACATCTCTGCCAGTGTACGATAGAACTTACGTCGAATGAGAAACAGCTCCAGTTTACTCTTTTCAGGAAACGAATTACGTAGATTCTCCTTCACCACTTTTTTGCGGTAACGAATGCCGTAATAAAGTACGAAAAAAATGATGCTTTCGATCACCGAATAACGAAGCCAGTAGGGCAACTTGGCAAAACCACGACACGTATGCCACAGCATTCCCAACTGCACGCGTTGAAAAAGCGTCATCTGTACATTATTTTCCATTGGCAAGGGGCTGTTCTTCAATAAACAGTTTTATATTTTCGATTTTAGTGCGGATCTGTAACCAACGCTTCAACGTTTGTATATCAACCACTTGCGTAGCCGTTCGCGGAGTCACCTGACACAGCAACAACGTGTCGCACGCCCCATTTTGGGTATCGAAACGCACCCCCTTGGTCAGCACAAGCGCCCCCACCGACGGCATCATCACACCAACCTCCTGCGAAATGCCCTCCACATCCATATCAATTTCTTGATAATTAGCTAATTGCGACTGCATTTGTGCAATTTGCTTATTTTTCTCCTCCAGCAGCTCCACATAACTTTTTTGCAGCGTACCCATATCCATTTTATCCGCATTAGAAGCCTGACGAACAACCAGTTCGACATCGCTCAATCCGAAGCGCGTGAGTTGCGATTTGGCGTGGTCGATCACATCTTCCGCCAGCGGTTCGCCGACCAACAACAGCTCAATACGCGACGGCGAGATCCCTTGTTCATAGAACTTGTCGCACTCAATCACGCGCGTCGTTGGGAAGGAGAACACCTGTTCCACATACCTATTCGCGGTCTTTTCGAACACCGAAACGCGCACCATGCGCAGTCCAATGAAGACACTGGGGATGAAGGTCGCCAAGGTGATGATGAGCATCAAGCGACGCACATTGCGCTCCTTGATTTTGTCGATCATCGCCTTGCGTTCGTATTTCAAGAAACGCACCATGAGGAAAGTCGCCAGCGCGATGAAGACGGAGTTGATGAAGAAAAGGTAAAAAGCGCCGAAAAAATAGCGAAATTGCCCTGTTGCCAGCCCGAATCCAGCCGTACAGAGAGGTGGAATAAGCGCCGTGGCAATTGCCACGCCCGGAATGACCGTCGACGTGCGATCCTTGCGCGACTGCGCGACAATGCCTGCCAAACCGCCAAACAAAGCGATCAGCACATCGTAAGTCGTTGGCACCGTGCGGGCTAACAGCTCACTGCCTGCATCCGCAAGCGGTGTGAGTGAGAAGTAGAGCGTCGAGGTGACGATGGCGACGATGAACATGAGTGTCAGGTTGCGCAACGACTTTTTCAGTAGGTCGAAATCGTTGATACCCAGCGACACACCCACGCCCATGATCGGACCCATGATCGGCGAGATAAGCATGGCGCCAATGATCACCGCCGCCGAGTTGACATTCAGACCCAGCGAGGCTATCAGCGTGGCAAAAATCAATACCCACAGGTTGACTCCACGAAAAACGACCCCTTTTTCGATCGACGCAATGACCTCCTCGGACTGTGCTTTGTCCTCTTCAAGGCTAAATCGCCCGCGCATAAATTCACGCAAGCCAGCCATCCAACGATAGTTGGAGCGCGCCTCTGCCTTTGCGTCTGTCTCTAAGTTACTCATCCTCTTGTTCCTCCATATTTTCTTTGGTAGGTTTGGGTTTACCAGCTACCACAATGACAAATTCACCCTTGGGCGCCGTGGTGCGGAAGTGATCCACCACCTCGGCAAGTGTGCCACGCAGGGTCTGTTCAAATTTCTTAGTAATCTCGCGCGAGACCGACACACGACGCTCCTCGCCGAAGGTATCTATCATCAGCTCAAGGCATTTGACCACGCGGTAGGGCGATTCGTAAAAGATCATCGTCCGCTCCTCGTCCGCCAAGGCAGCAAGGAATTTTGTGCGTCCCTTTTTCTGCGGCAAGAAGCCCTCGAAGCAGAATCGGTCGCATGGAAATCCGCTCTGCACCAGCGCGGGAATCAGTGCCGTAGCTCCGGGCAACGTCTCGACCTCGATGCCCTGCTCGACGCAGGTGCGCACCAACAGGAATCCGGGATCCGATATTCCGGGTGTCCCCGCATCAGAAATCAGTGCCACGTTACGTCCCGCAGCAATCACATCGGCAACCATCTGTACAGAGGCGTGTTCGTTGAATTTATGGTGCGATCGCAGGGGTTTTTCTATGTTCAAGTGTTTGAGCAAGACCGACGAAGTGCGCGTATCCTCGGCAAGGATCAGATCGACCTCTTGCAAAACTTTGATCGCTCGCAGGGTGATGTCGTCCAAATTACCGATGGGGGTCGGGACAATATATAATTTAGCCATTTTCAGCGTTTTAAGACAATTTTCGTTCAATCAATTTCATCAACAATTTTGCCCCGTCGGAATTGGCATTCCACGTATAATTTTCAGCAATATAAATCATGCAATCATCGAGGTCGTCGAAGCCATTCAACGCCTCAATCGCCTTTTTATACAGCCCTGTGTTTCCATTAAAAAGGTCTCGAATCATCAGAAAACGGTCGTTGATGCCGATCATTGCTTGCAGATCATTGGTCGCTTGGTGCGAATCCGAATGGGGTGTCACCAGCGTGTCGGCGAGCGTCTGCACATGGTGATTCATCACCTCGCCCAAAACCGACTGCGACTTTTTCTCGGTCGGGTTCTCCTCGCGCTCATCGTCCAGATCATCGTCCAGATCAATCTCCTCGATCACCATATCATCATCCTCATCCTCAACCATTTTGATCGGCGAAGGCAGCCCTTGATTTTCATCCGTATGCACCTCTTGCTCCACAACAGGTTTTGCCTCCTGCTCAGATTCGGGTTCAGGTTTCGGTTCTGGTTTCGCTTCAGGTTTTGGTTCGAGTTTCAGTTCTGGTTTTGGTTCTGGTTTTGGTTCAGGTTTCACAACAGGAGCAACCTCCTCAATATCGTAGAGTGATCGCAATACCCGCTGCTTATGCTGATGACGCAACAGCTCGTCTGTTTCGAACAAGGTGGGTGCTTCGGGTTGCGGGGCAACCGTCGCTTTGCGCGCAGGAGCCACCACCTCCACCACTTCGATCTTCTCAACAGGCTCATCCTCCGTTGCTATCACCATCTCTTCGGGTTCGGGCAATGCTTCGGATTCCTCTTCAAACAACGCCTCCTCGACATTTTCCGTCTCCACCTCAAATTCCACCATATCCACCGACAACACATCGTCGAGGTCGATACTTTCGGTTTCGGTCGCATCTATCACCTCCGTTGTTTCGGTCGGACGGGGGGCAACGATTGGAGCAACAGGCTGTATATCAGCCATGCGCAGAGCTTCGTACAGGGCTTTCAACTGGTCGAGAGCCAAGTCCCGATCAATGGCAGCGATCTCACCAGAGGTAATCCACTCCTCGATGAATATCGAAAACTTTTGTAAATTATTTTTTATATCCTTGGGTGTCATGATACATACGCTATTTGCCCCCAAAGGTAGAAAAAATTTAACAACCTACGACTGATTTTCCAAAGAAAGTCACCCTATTTGCGCATCGGTAGCGGTTGAAAAAGCGCGTTATTCGTCCAAAGAAGGAGATCGTATCGAAAAAATATGTATTTTTGACGAATAAAACCGATAAATTCAAGCCTATGTATACCCACGATAAGCGCATCGTCATCACACTCGATGCTGGAGGTACGAACTTCGTATTCAGCGCCATGCAGTCGGGGCGTATGGTCGTCGAACCGCTCTCCGTTCCCTCCAATGCTGCCGATCTCGACCGCTGTTTGCAGACCCTCACCAACGGATTTACGACCATCATCGGTCAACTCAAAGAGCGTCCCGTAGCCATTAGCTTCGCCTTCCCCGGCCCCGCCGACTACCCCAACGGAATCATCGGTGGTTACCTGCCCAATTTCCCCTCATTTCGCGACGGTGTAGCCTTGGGCGCCTACCTCGAAGATCAATTCGGCATCCCCGTCTTCATCAACAACGACGGTGACCTATTTGCCTATGGCGAAGCCCTTTGCGGTGCGCTCCCCGCCGTCAACGAGCAACTACACACAGCAGGCAGCAACAAGCACTACCACAACCTGTTGGGCTACACATTCGGCACAGGCTTTGGGTTCGGATTGGTCACCGAAGATACCCGCCTACACGTGGGCGACAACTCCTGCGCCGAGACATGGTGCTTGCGCCACAAGAAACGCCCAGAAATCATTGTCGAAGAGGGTGTTGCCGTGCGTGCTGTCAAGCGCGTATATGGCGAAATTTCGGGAGATACTCACCACACCCTCACCCCCAAAGAGATTTTCGACATCGCCGAGGGCAAATGTGCGGGTGACCGCGCGGCAGCTATCAAAGCCTTCGAGGAGATGGGCGAAATAGCGGGTGACGCCATGGCGACTGCCGTGACACTCATGGACGGCTTGATCGTCATCGGAGGAGGCATAACAGCTGCACACAAATACTTCATGCCCACGCTTTTGCGCGAATTACGCAGTCAGCTTGGCACGCTGAGTGGCGAGCAGATCGACCGCGTGCAGATGAAGGTCTACGATCTGGACAACGAGGCGGAATTTGCGGAATTTGCACGAGGCGAGCAACGCAAGCTCAAAGTGTACGGGACGGACAAATGTGTGGTTTATGATCCACAGAAAAGAGTGGGTGTTTGCATCTCGAAATTGGGCGCCGATCGCGCCATATCGGCAGGTGCTTATGCTTTTGCATTGAACAAATTAGACGAAAATAAAAAATAAAAAATAAAAGATGATAAATGAGGGGTGAAAGCGAAGAATTTAGCGCGCCAGCACCTCGACGACTTTGTCGGCGATCATCTGCGGCGTGACCGCATGGATACAG
>JAVXFC010000037.1:0-14348 GCA_036658095.1 Alistipes sp.
TGAGGATTTACAGGGCGGAAACAGGGGCGAAAAGAGCCAAAAAGGACGAGATTAATAAATTCAAAACAGCTTCTAAGGCTCCGAGGGTGCTGCTGGGTGGGTTAGCTCCTCGACCAGACGGTCGGGGTGGGAGCATGAAACATAGAGACGCTCCTCGTAGATGTCGGTGATCTCGACGAAATTGCGCCATTCGGAGGCGTAGATGCGTACGTGGTCGAGGCATTTCAGGTCGAGATAATGCCCATAGTAACCAAAGAATCCATAGCCGCCAAAGAGCGGTACGATGCCCTTCATCTCGCGCGGTTTGACACGGCGTACCGAGGCGATGTCCGAACGTTGTATCTCGGTGATATCCAGCAAACAACGTATTTCTATCTTCTTGTCGGTAACCACAATCTTGCGTGGAATGGAGAGCGACAGGAGAGCCACCAGCGCCACGATGAACGAGGTGAACCATGCCGAAAGGTAGCCTCCTTCGTAGAGGAAAAGTAGCACAAAAACCAGCAGCACAAAGACGGCGATGTAGATCATCGTCAGGTAGAGTGTGCGGCGTCCGAAGCGGTATTTGTAAATTGTCTCCATTATATAAATAGGTGTGTTAACGGTAGCCTCCACCACAGACGCACTCCGAGGAGGGTGCGTGGGGTATCGGTTCGTTAGTCGGTTCGTCGTGCAACTCGCGCTGTTCGCATTCTGCCGCGAGCAGGGCTTGGGCGATGAGCAGGTCGTCGGGAGTGGTGATCTTCAGGTTGCTGCGCTCGCCCTCGCAGAGGAATATACCTTCGCCCGTCTGCTCCACCACCGAAGCATCGTCGGTGAAAAGGGGCGAAAATTCGGTCTCATAGGCTTTGCGCAGCAGTGCGGCGCGGAAGATCTGTGGCGTCTGCACGGCGCGTAAACTGTGGCGATCCACCGCGTGAGACTTCTCCCCTTCGATCTGACGGAAGGAGTCGGTGACTTCGACCACGGGAATGGCGGCGTGGTGCAGCTTGGCAGCCTCCAATGTGCGATGAATCAGCTCCACCGAGGTCAGGGGGCGGCAGCCGTCATGCACGGCGATCAGCTCCACTTCGGGAGGAAGTGCCGCCAGCCCGTTGCGCACGGAGTGGAAGCGTTCAACGCCTCCCGCGACCACCGTGTGACGCGCGGTTTCGAACCGAGCGGACAGATTCTGCCAGAAGATACGATGCTCCTCAGGTAGCACCACGACCACCGTTGCCATGGGCAGCGCCTTGGCGAAGGTGTTGATCGTGCGCGTGAGAATGGGCTGCCCGTCGAGCAACATAAATTGCTTGGGGCGCGCAGCTCCCATGCGGTTGCCGCTGCCGCCAGCTACAAGGATGACTCCGATATTTTCCATATCAATTTTTTACCAAATCCAAGTGTGTTGTCTGTGAGTTTCAGTAGGTTGGGTGTCACGCTCCAGAGTGTTAACTCCACGAGTGCCGCGTAGGGAAAGCGTTTGAGGTAGCGGCTCCGTGCCTGTTCGTCGGCGCGGGCGGCGGTACCGCAAATTTGCAGCCCCTGCACCTTGCCCACGATGCGTGTTTCGAGTGCAATCGAGGCGGCGACGTGGGGGTGAAGTGCCATTTGTTGTGCGTGAAGAGTTTCGTCCCCAGCGCTGAAAATCAGTATATTGCGTTCTTTGTCGTAGCAATAAAAAGCATTCGAACAGTAGGGTATTCCTTGGCTGTTTGTCGTGGCGAGCGTCAGTACGTGGTGTCGCCCCAAGAAGTGGGTGATGCGCTCGTCGATCATGGTCGAGGGAGTGAGTCGGTGCGTGGCGCGGGGTTGGTGCGGACGATCGAGTCGATCTGTGTGATCCGATCCTCAGCCTTCACATCGCCCTCCAGCTCCGCCACAATGTGGTCGCGGATGTAATTGAACAGCTCGCGATGTTCCTTGGCAATAGGTTCGGCAGGTTCTTGCGGAATTTTCAGCGGGTCGATTGCTTTGCCGTTGCGCCAAACGCGAAAATCGAGGTGTGGACCTGTCGATGCACCCGTACTGCCCACATAACCAATGAGTTGACCTTGTGTCACGCGCGCCCCTTGGCGGATGCCTTTGGCAAAGCGACTCAGGTGCATATAACCGGTCTGAAGATTTCCGTTGTGCTTTATTTTCAGCATATTACCACCTCCGCCTCCCCAGCCTTTGAAGGTCACCGTTCCATTTGCCACTGCGTGTACGGGCGTCCCTTTTGGAGCGGCGTAGTCCACCCCGTGGTGCGGGCGATAGACCTTGTAGACGGGGTGCAGGCGTGCGTTGCTGAACTTCGAGCTGATGCGCGAGAAGCTCAGCGGAGCTTTCAGCATCTGCTTGCGCAGGCTTGCGCCCGATGCCTCCCAGTATTGTATTTTGCCGTTTTTGCGGAAGGGAATGGCATAATATTCCTTGCCTGCGTGGGCGAATTTCGCGCCCCACACGCGTCCGATGCCCATCGAAACGGTGTCGTCGACGAACTGCTCGTCGTAGATCACCGTGAAGTGGTCGCCCTTTTTGATGCCGAAGAAATCGACCGTCCATTTGTAAATATCCTCCAGATCTGCCGCCACGGCGTAGGGCATCCCCTCCTTCATGATCGCACCCCAGAGCGAGGTTTCGATGGTGGCGTGTTTCTTCTGTCGACGCAGCACAAACTCCTTCGCACCCTTGGTGACGCTCACCGAATCGCCGTCGAAACCAAAGACCACGTAGCGCGCCATATCTTGCTCATAGACAAGGTAGTCGAGATGAGGAGCGTAGAGCGAATCTTCGTGAATAAAAGCGGTGTATTTGTTGCCGGCTTGTATCTCGCGCAGCGGGAAAACAGACTCTGCGGCGCGGTCTAAGCGGTCGATTGCCGCAGCCGAAATACCATAGCCGTTGAGGATCGTGCCGAGGGTTTCTCCGCTGTTGATCTCGTTGACCTCGGTGCGATAGTTGTCGGCGTTGATGCCGAATACGATGTTGTGTTGTTCGTCGCCCAGCTCTTCGGTGGTGGGATTACTCCGTGAGCAGCTGCCCGCCAAGAGCAGTAGGGCGCAAAATGCAAGGTGTGTGATCTGTTTCATAGATGAGGACAAAGTTAAAAAAAAAACGCTAAAAAACTGTAAAAAATTGTTCCTTTCGTCCTTTGTGGTAATATTTGTTTAATTTGTTTTGCGGTTCAATGATTTATTGCTACCTTTGAATATTAAGTAGTAAATGAATCGAATGATACCTAAATGGTTTTTAGCCCCCGTGGCGGGTCTCTATAAGCTGGGCGTGACGTTTCGTCATCGCCTTTTCGATTGGGGAGTGCTTAAAAGCAGAACATTCGATGTCCCTGTGATTTGCATTGGCAACATCACGGTGGGAGGGACAGGCAAAACCCCTATGGCGGAGATGGTGATTGATTATATGTCTCATAACCACCATGTTGCGCTTATATCAAGGGGCTATGGTCGCCGCACAAAAGGCTATCACGAAGTTCAAACATCGTCGCATTATCGCGATGTGGGTGATGAACCTCTTCAAATAAAATTGAAATTTCCTGAGGCGGTAGTGGTCGTTTGTGAAAAACGCGTTGCGGGTATTCAGCGACTTTGTGAGGAGCATCCCGAAGTCGATTTGGTCGTTATGGACGACGGTTTCCAACACCGTTATGTCGAGCCAAAGATCAACATCGTGATGATTGATGCCACGCGTCCAGTGCAGTGCGATAAGATGTTGCCGCAGGGAACGCTGCGCGATCTGCCTGAAATGTTGCACCGCGCACACTACTTTGTGGTGACGAAGTGTCCCGAAAATATGGCGCCTATTGACCGTCGCATTTTGCATAAAGTGTTGATACAAGTCGCTTACCAGCAGATCTATTACACCCGTTTCGAAAGCTTCATGCCCAAGGCTATTTTTGCAGACGAGGCGACCAAGGCTCTAGCTCCCAAGCAGCAGGTAATTGCCTTGTCGGGCATCGGAAATCCAAAGCCTTTTCTCGACACCCTGCGCGAAACCTACAATCTTGTCGAGGAGCTAACCTTGGAGGATCACCATGTATATAAGGTGCGCGATATGCGCCAAATTGAGAATATGCTGGAGCTGCACCCCAAGGCGGTGGTCGTTACCACCGAAAAGGATGCTGTGAAGTTGATGAATCGCGATAAAGTTCCTGCGACGATTCGACGTAAACTTTATTACATTCCCGTCAATATTTCATTCATAGAAGATTCGGCAACGGATCTGCTGCAAAAATTAGAACAAGATGTTAGAGGAAATTAAAAAAACAGCGGCATATATTGATGCCAAAACAGCACAATTCCAACCTCAAGTAGGCATTATTCTCGGCTCTGGTTTGGGCGATTTTGCTGACACTATTGAGGTCAAATATGCGCTCGACTACAAGGATATACCCGAATTTCCCGTCTCGACGATCGAGGGACACAAAGGACGTCTGATCTTCGGAATGCTCGAAGGGCATCGCGTGGTGGCGATGCAAGGTCGGTTCCACTATTATGAAGGCTACACCATGAAGCAGGTTACGTTTCCTGTGCGCGTGATGCAGCAATTAGGCATCAAACATCTTTTTGTTTCGAATGCCAGCGGTGGCATCAACAGCTCGTTCCAAGTGGGTGATCTGATGATCATTACAGATCATATCAACTTGATGCCTAATCCGTTGATCGGACCAAATATAGAGGAGTTAGGTCCTCGCTTCCCCGATATGCACAATTGCTACGACAAACAGCTGATTGCGCGCGCCACGGCGATCGCCGAGCAGCACAACCTCAAATTGCAATATGGCGTCTATGTCGGAGGTACGGGACCGACGTTCGAAACGCAGGCTGAATACCGCTTTTTTAAGAATATCGGCGGTGATGCTGCTGGCATGTCCACCGTGCCAGAGGTGATTGTGGCACGCCATATGTCGATCCCTGTGTTTGGTGTTTCGGTGATCACAAACTGTGGGTTGAGCGACGAGGTGGGCGACCACGAAGATGTGCAGCGTCAAAGTAAAAAGGCGGGCAAGCAAATGGGGCTTTTGTTCCGCGAAATGATTAAAAATCTGTAATTCACTATGGTTAACAAGGTAATTTTAATTGGTAACGTGGGTGTAGATCCTGAGATCCGCACCACAGAGGCGGGCGTGAAGGTCGCTCGCGTGCGGTTGGCGACAACCGAACGGTTCTTAGACCGTCAAGCCAATGAGACAAAGGAACATACGGAGTGGCATACGATTACGCTATGGCGTGGTTTGGCGGATGTCGTCGACCGTTTTGTCCACAAAGGATCGCAAATATATGTCGAAGGACGTCTGCGTACGCGCGAGTGGACGGACAAGGAGAACAACAAACGCTACTCAACGGAGATATTGGCGGATACGATGAATCTTTTGGGACGTCGTAGCGACAATGCCCCTGCGGGCGACAGCGCTGCACATCCTGCTTATGGTGCTGCAGGCGCCTCCACATCGGCAGCTTCTGCTACTTCGCAGCCCACGCCGCAACCCGCCGCGCCCGCTGTTCCAGCGGAAGATCCCGACGATTTGCCGTTTTAAGTGACTGGTATATAGAAAGAAGCAGCGTCTCACATGAGACGCTGCTTCTTTGTTATTCCGTGATCGTTAGGCGTAGATGCGCGGGGTGATGATCCCTTGCAGAACCACCAGTGCATTCAGACGCAACGAGTCCAACTCATTCTCGCCCGGGTAGATTGCAATGGGGGCGATGAAGGTGCAGCTTGCTTGAATAGCCTCTGTGACAGGGGTGTTGTAGGCGATGCCACCCGTGAGGATGATTGCATCGACCTTGCCCTTCAGTACGGTCGCCATGGCGCCAATCTCCTTCGAGATGCTGTAACTCATGGCGTCGAGGTAAAGACGGCATTTTTCGTCGCCTTCGTTCATCTTCTCCACGATGTGCATCACCGAATTCATGCCCAGATGAGCCACCAGACCGCCTTTGCCAGCGAGCATTTTCATGATCTCCTTTTTGGTGTATTTCTCCGAAAAGCACATCTCGACCACGTCGCACGCGGGTAGCGTACCTGCGCGCTCAGGAGCCATAGGTCCGTCGCCGTTCAGGGCGTTGTTGGTGTCAATCACGCGTCCATGACAGTGAGCGCTCACCGAAATTCCACCACCCATGTGTGCCACGATCAGGTTCGAATCCTCGTAGCGAATGCCGTGTTTGTCGCAGTGCAGACGAGCCGTAGCCTTCTGATTCAGCGCGTGAAAGATCGAACGGCGAGGGCATTCGGGTAGTCCGCTGATGCGGGCTACATCCTCCATTTCGTCCACCACAACAGGGTCGGCAATGTATGCCTTCACTCCTGCCATGCGTGCAATCTCGTCGGCGATGAGTCCGCCGAGGTTCGATGCGTGTTCCATTGTGGCGTGCATTAGGTCGTGACGCATGGCGTCGTTAACCTCGTAGACACCTGCTGGAATGGGCTTTATGAGTCCTCCGCGACCGATGACTGCCGAAAGTTCATGGATGTCGAAATTCTGCTCGGCAAGAGCTGTGAGAATCATTTCACGCCGCCACGGAAGTTGATCCGTAATGTTGGCGTAAGCAGCAATTTGTTCGGGCGTGTGACGCAAGGTCAGATCCAGCAACGGACGCTCGTCTTCGAAGAGGGCGACCTTGGTGGATGTAGATCCCGGATTTATGGCTAATATCTTGAAACTCATATACTTGTTGGCTATTATAAATTAGGTATTAAGATTATTTTGCGGCTAAACAAGCCAATGCAATCGAGTAGAGTTTGGTGGTACTGGAGTCGCCGCGCGAGGTGAGTACGCAAGGAACTTTTGTACCCATCACCATGGCTGCGATTTCGCCACCACAGAGGTGTGTAGTCGATTTGAAGAATACGTTGCCAGACTCGATGTTGGGGAAGAGCAAGCAGTCGGGGTCGCCAGCGACAGCCGAGCCTTGAACTTTTTTCTGTACTGCAACATCCTTGTAAAGAGCAACATCAATCGACAATGGGCCGTCAACAATCACTTTGCCCAGCTGACCGCGGTCACCCATTTTTGCAAGAATGGCACCCTCGGTCGAGGAGATGACGCTTGGCAGCAACTGCTCCGAAGGGGCGATGCAGGCGATTTTCGGTGTTTCGATGCCTAACAGGTTGGCTGTCTTCGCCAAATAACCGATCTGAACCGTCTTTTGTTTGAAGTCGGGCAGCGGAATTACGGCTACGTCGGAGATGATGAGCAGTTTGTGATAGCAAGGCATTTCGATGACCGAAACGTGGCTCAGAACGCCTTTGGGAGGGAACAGACCTGCCTCTTTGTTGAGGATGCCGCGCATGTATTTGTCGGTCGAAACAAGCCCTTTCATCAGTACGTCAGCGTTGCCCGCAACCACTGCGCTCACAGCCTGTTGCACACATTTCATGTCGTTCTTTTCGTTCACAATATTGAACGCTTTGATGTCGATGTCGTTCTCGGTACAAACCTGTTCGATGATCGCTTTGTCGCCATAGAGCGTCGGCTCTACCAAACCCTCTTTGTAAGCTGCATAGACAGCCTCAAGTGTGTGTGCGTCCTGTGCAAATGCAACTGCAAGGCGTTTTTTTCCATTTTTTCTTGCCTCTGTGACAATGTCCGTAAGATGCTGAATCATAGTATTATTTTTTTTTGTATTATGTTATTTTGCAAGATGATAGGTGTCTGTGGCGATGACCAACTCCTCGTCTGTGGCGATGATTGCCACCTTGACTTTCGAGCCGTCGGCGGAGAGGATGGTGTCTTTGCCGCGCACCCCTTTGTTGCGATTTTCGTCGAATTGAACGCCCATGAACTCCAGCCCCTCGCTGATGCGACGGCGCATATCGTCCGAATTTTCACCCACGCCGCCCGTGAAGACGATCAGATCCACACCGCCCATTTCGGCGGCATATTCACCGATGAACTTGCGGATGCGGTTGTAGTACATATCGCGCGCTAAAATGGCTTTGGCATTGCCCTCGTCGTAGGCTTTGTCGATGTCGCGCATATCGCTCGAAAGACCCGTAATACCTTGAACACCTGAGCATTTATTCATCATGGCATTCAATTCGTCGAAGCTCATTTTTTCCTTAGCGCCGATGAAGGTGATCGCACTCGGATCGACCGAACCGCAGCGTGTACCCATCACCAAACCGTCCACGGGCGAAAAGCCCATCGAGGTGTCGAACGACTTGCCATTCAGCACCGCCGTCACCGAGCCACCGTTGCCGATGTGGCAAGTGATGATCTTCGAATGGGCGAGGTCGAGACCTGCCAAGGCAGCCCCTTTGGCGGCTACAAATTTGTGACTTGTGCCGTGAAAACCGTACTTGCGCACGCGGTATTTATCGTAATATTCGTAGGGCAGCGCATACATATAGTTGATCGCAGGGATCGTCTGGTGGAACGAAGTGTCGAAAACAGCCTCTTGCGGAACTCCCGGCAGCACCTTTTCGATGGAGAGGATACCCTCAAGGTTGGCGGGGTTGTGGAGTGGGGCGATCTCGAACAAGGTGCGGATCTTTGCCTTCACATCCTCGGTCACAAGGCAGCTTGCTGAGAAAAATTCACCGCCGTGAGCCACGCGATGTCCAACGGCTTTCACCTCTTCCAACGAACGAATAACGCCATGTTTAGGATCAGTCAATGCCTTCAACACCAAGCTGATGCCTGTTGTGTGGTCGGGGATTGGCTGGTGCAATTCGAAGCGATCTTTGCCCACTGGTTTGTGGGTCAAGTCGCCCTCTGCGAGTCCGATGCGTTCCACGAGACCCTTGGCGAGCAACGTGCTTTTGGCTGCCTCCATGTCGATCACCTGATATTTGATCGACGAGCTGCCGCAATTTAATACTAAAATAACCATATCTTATAGATTTTAATTTTTTAATAATTCACCAATCCACACCCCCAGCGCGGCACATACAATGCACACCACCACGCTCAGCACCATGTAGAGCATGGCTGAGGTGTAAGCTCCGTCGCGCAACAGATGCAGGGCGTCGACCGAAAAGGTCGAAAAGGTAGTAAATCCGCCGCAGAATCCAATGACCAGTAAGCGCATGAGGAGTGCCGAGTCGGATGTTGCGCCCAGCGCCACACCGATAAGGAGCGATCCCACTACGTTGACGGTAAACGTCCCCGCGTTGAATCCCCACAACATATATCCCGCCAATATTTTGTGAGTGAGCAGATAACGGGCGATACTTCCGGCAGCTCCTCCCAGACCAACGGTCAATAACTCACGGATCATAAATCCTTATTTTTATAAATATGCAAATTTAAGCAATTTTTACTTATAAACTGTTATCTTTTCCACTGTTTTTTATTGAATCGTTATTGTGAATGGACGAACATATGACAATTTATCATTCAATACTTGCGGTTGGTGATCAAAAAAATGGAGTTTATGATAAGAAAAAAATGCGGTCACCTAAATATTTAGGCGACCGCATAGATGTTGGAATCGACTCCTAATAGCGGTAGTGTTCGGCTTTGTAGGGACCTTCGGGTTTGATGCCGAGGTAGGCAGCTTGTTCGGCACTCAGGCGGGTCAACTCGACACCCAGATTGTCTAAGTGCAGACGTGCAACCTCCTCGTCGAGGTGCTTCGGCAAGCGATAAACGCCTATCTCTAACTTCTTCTGCCACAGCTCGATCTGAGCCAAGCATTGGTTCGTGAACGAATTACTCATCACAAACGAGGGGTGTCCCGTGGCACAGCCAAGGTTCACCAAACGACCCTCGGCGAGGACGAAAATGGAGTGTCCGTCGGGGAAGGTATATTTGTCGACCTGCGGTTTGATGTTGTTTCTCACGGCAGCTGAATTTTCGAGGCGTGCCATTTGTATTTCATTGTCGAAGTGTCCGATGTTGCAGACAATCGCCTGATCTCGCATACGTTCCATGTGCGCCAACGTAATGATGTCGCGGTTGCCTGTGCAGGTGACGTAGATGTTACCCTCGGCGAGGGCGCTCTCAACGCTTTTCACCTCGAAGCCCTCCATAGCCGCCTGCAAGGCGCAAATGGGGTCGATCTCGGTGACAATCACGCGCGCTCCGTACGAACGCATCGAGTGTGCGCAGCCCTTGCCCACGTCGCCGTAGCCGCAGACCACGACCACCTTGCCAGCAATCATGATGTCTGTGGCGCGCTTGATGCCGTCCGCCAGCGATTCGCGGCAGCCGTAGAGGTTGTCGAATTTCGATTTGGTGCAGGAGTCGTTCACGTTGATCGCGGGGATCAGCAGCTCGCCCGCCTCCATCATCTGGTAGAGGCGATGAACTCCCGTGGTGGTCTCCTCGCTCACACCGCGCCACTCGGCAACGGTACGGTGCCACTTCGAGGCATCTTCGCCCAAAAGCTTCTTGAGTGTGGCGAGAATCACCTCCTCCTCGTAGGACGAGGGGGTGCAGTCGAGGGTCGAAGCGTCATCTTCAGCTTTGAATCCTTTGTGAATCAGTAGGGTAGCATCACCACCGTCGTCCACAATCAGTTGTGGCCCTTTGCCTCCTGCGAACGAGAGCGCCATGGCGGTACACCACCAATATTCGGGCAGCGACTCCCCCTTCCAAGCAAACACAGGCACGCCCGTTGCGGCAATGGCAGCAGCTGCGTGATCCTGCGTCGAGAAGATGTTGCACGAACACCAACGCACATCGGCACCCAGTTCGACGAGGGTTTCGATCAGCACCGCCGTTTGGATGGTCATGTGCAGTGATCCCATGACGCGCACCCCCTTCAGGGGTTTTTGTACGCCATATTTGCGGCGCACCGCCATTAATCCGGGCATTTCGTGTTCCGAAATTTCAATCTCCTTGCGTCCCCACTCTGCCAGTGACATATCCGCCACTTTGTAGGGCAATGTTAAGTCTAAGTACATGATATAAGAATTTATTATAATTTTAATATTGTATCGCGATCACGCGCGATCTGTGCCTGTAAGGCTTCGAGCGTCGCAAATCGTTGCTCATCACGAATTTTCGTGCCTAACTCCACGCGCAGTGTGCGTCCGTAGAGGCTTCCCGTAAAGTCGAAAAGGTGTGTTTCGAGCCGTCGTTCGGTGACGCCCACCGAGGGGTTGCGTCCTAAATTTGCCATGGCTCGGTAGCGCACACCCTCCACCTCGGCCCAAGCGGCGTAAACCCCGTCTTCGGCAGCAAAATTTGGATCCACAGGCAGGTTTGCCGTCGGAAATCCCAATTTGCGTCCTAAATGACGTCCCTCGATCACCACCCCCTCGATCATCATGTTCATCAGATCTTGTCGGTCAGTTGGCGTACCACACGGAATTGGGAGAAAAACTCTTTGGCAAAGACGCGCAGTACGGTGTAGGAGGGGATCGCCAGCAACATACCCAAGATGCCCGCCAGCGAACCAGCGATCAGAATGACGATGAATATTTCGAGTGGATGCGCCTTCACGCGCTCCGAGTAGAGTGTCGGTTGCAGAACAAAATCATCCAACCCCTTGATCAGCAACAAGGTGCAGATGATCACTAACATTGTATCGCCCACACTCATGCCCGCAATGGGGGTCACCAAGCCGAGAAATACCGAGATGATGCCGCCAATGAGTGGACCTGCGTAGGGAACGACGTTCATCACCCCCATGATCAAGCCGATGAAAAAAGCGTCGGCGGCAATCATGCCGAAGCCCATCATCGTCAGCGAGACGACGATCATCACCAAGCAGCTCTCTGCCAAAATGCCTGTGAAATAGCGAGATAGCAGCAGCGTGATTGAGTCGAGTGCGCGCGTGACGTTATCGGTGTAGTGCGAGGGGAAGAGTCCGACGACCATGGCGTAAAACAGCCCTTCATCCTTCAGGAAAAAGAAGGTGATGAACGAAATGGAGAAAAAGGCGATCACCGTCGAGATTGCCAAGCTGACGATCGACGAAAAGGCAGCGTTGACGGCTTGGATGCTCACAATGCCGCTGAGTGCTGAAGTGAGGCTTTCGTAGAGCGAAAAATGCGTTTCGGGAATGGAATAAACGCTGTTTAGGTAGCTTTGCGCGCGAGAGATCGGTTCCTCGATCGTTGCCATGACGGTGCTGAAATCGAGGGTCGAAAGGTGGTAGATTTTATTGGTTACGAGTGGCACAAATAGCGTGCAGAGCGTCATCAGAACCACCCAAATGAGGATGAGGGTGACCAGTGCTGCCAGCCAACGTGGAATGCGCCAACGGCGCACGTGGAGTTGCGAAAGACGGTAAACCAGAGGACGTCCGACGATTGCCAGCACCGCCGAAACAAGGATGTAGACGACAATAGACGAGAAGTACCATATCAAAAAGAGGATGGCTGCGGTGACTACTGCGCCTACGATGAAACGGATAATTCGTTCGGGTGTTGCCGTCATGATGATCTCTATTTATGCTCGCGAAGGCGCGCGATTGGTGTTTGTGAACCCACCACAGGATCGCCAATTTCCACCAATAGTTCGCTATCTTTGGGGATCAGTACGTCGATGCGAGAGCCAAATTTAATGAAGCCTGAAACGCTATTTTGCTCGACCTGCTGCCCAACTTTCATGTACGACACGATGCGGCGTGCAATCATGCCCGCGATCTGACGAAACAGCACGGGACGTCCGTCCGCGAGGCGGACAACGGTGGTTGTGCGCTCGTTTTCGGTGGATGATTTGGGGTGCCACGCCACGAGGAAACGTCCGGGGTGGTATTTGAAATATTCGACCATGCCGCCCACGGGAAACCAGTTCATATGAACATTGGTCACCGACATGAAAATTGAAATTTGCATCATCTCTTGATCGAGATACTCCGCTTCGTGAACCACCTCTGTGACCACCACGCGTCCGTCGCAGGGCGAGAAAATCAAATCGGCATCGTGGATGCGCACGCGGCGCGGCTCGCGAAAGAAGGCTACGATAAAGAACCAAAATAGCAGCAGCAGAATCATGCTGAGCCACAGCACACTTACGTCGGCACGCATGGAGAGCAGGTAGTAGATTGCACCCCAACAAAAGAGGCAGAATATCCCAGTGAAGCCGATGATTTTGTAACCTTCTTTATTAATTTTCATAGCAAAAAATGTATTTTTTAGGAGACACTTACCTTTCGCGGTAGCCTCTCAACTTATATCATATCAATCAGTACCATGTATGCAAAAACGAAGGGAGCGGCGAGCAGTAGCGCGTCGAACCGATCGAGCCAGCCTCCATGTCCGGGGATTGCGTTGCCCGAATCCTTCACCTCGGCAGCCCGTTTGAACATCGACTCCGTCAAATCGCCTAACACGCCCGTAATCGAGGCAACAAATGCCAGTCCCAGCCATTGCCATACGTTGGCATCGAGCAGGTTAGCTGCCACAAAACCCATAGCTAAGGCACCTGCCAAACCGCCGAAGAATCCCTCCCACGATTTTTTGGGTGAGAGTCGTTCGCACAGGCGATGACGCCCGATTGACATACCGACCAAGTAGGCAAAAACATCGTTCGACCAGATGATGAAGATGAAGAAAATCATGATCCATGGCTGCCAGATGCCGCTGATTGTCGGGATGTAACACATCAACGACAGCGGCAGCGCCACGTAGACCACGCCCAAGAGTGTTGCGCCAATATTTGCCAGTGGATTTTTGCTTTTGCGGAACAGTTCGCAGACAAATAACAGGGTGAGCATGACGATGAAGTACAGTGTCAGCAGCCTCATCACCTCCCCGTTCGCCCATAGTTGTGTGGCAGCTAAGAAGTTGATGATCAGCAACACAGCGCCGCTAACCATTCCCATGAGGTATTGTGGCTCGGCATTGCATTTTGCACTCAGGTGATATATTTCGCGCATTCCGCCCACGAGCAATACGAGCAGCAAAGCGCCAAAGCTCCACTTCGAAAGCAGCATTGCTCCGATGACGACTGCGGCGAGAATCAGTCCACTGATCGTGCGCACGGCGAGGTTCTTCATCTTTTCACTCATGGCGATTATCTTTCTATTTTATGATCATCCGTCGGCTCTTCATGCTCTTCATGCTCTTCGGTCTCCGAGGTGTTCGAGGTGTTCGAGGTGTTCGACGGATTTTTTTTCGTAGGTTTTTTTGTTGCAAATTCATCACCGCCAAATAGTTCGGTGGTCTTTGCTTTTAGCAATTTTTTCCACTCAGGTTCCGAATGAACGGTTTTGCTCTGTGGTTTTTGTGTGGTCGTAGGAGCCGTGGTGTCGCTCTCTTCCTCTTCGCTGTAAAGTGCTGCTGCTTTCGATTTTGCTGCTGTGTGTCCTGCACTGGTCGGTTCGGGGAGGTCGGGCTTCTGCTCGGCGTCTTCGGCAGGTGTAGCTGCCTCGGTGGGTTTTTCCGCTACAACAGCTGCCGCTTCGGCTTTCGCCATAGCAGCATCGACCTCTGCTTTTGCTTGAGCTTCAGCATCGGCTTTCGCCTTG
>JAVXFC010000038.1:0-5612 GCA_036658095.1 Alistipes sp.
GAATTACTGTTTGGGAGTCAACTTCCTGTTTCGCCTGAACCGCCGCATGGCCGAGTTGGTCAATGGCGTGGGAGGCTACCAAGTGAGTATCGAGGAGGTGCATCACACCCAGAAAAAAGATGCCCCCAGCGGCACAGCCATTACACTCGCCGAGGGGGTGATTGCCAACATGGAGAGCAAGAAAGGGTGGGTGAACGACCTGCCCGCAGCCGCCGACCAGATCGAGATTCACTCCGTGCGCGAGGGGACGATCGCGGGCATCCACACCGTGACTTATGAATCGGAGGACGATATGCTGCAACTCCGACATACGATTAAGAACCGCCGCGCGTTAGCTATGGGTGCAGTTATTGCAGCCGAATTTTTGTGTGGCAAACAAGGCGTCTACTCCATGGACGACCTTCTAAAATAAAAAAGAAACTATGAATAAAATAAAAGCGTTCTTCAGTAACAAATGGGTGGGCTTCACGCTTGCCGCCTTGCTCTACACTTTTTGGTTTGTCGTCTGGACAGGAAATCTCTGGTTGCTGCTGGGCTTAGTGGTCATCTACGACCTCTACATCACCCGTTTTTTCTACCGCTATGTGTGGCATCACAACACCGAATTGTGTCAACGCAGCAAGAGCTATAAAGCTGCCTACGAGTGGGTGAACGCCATCATCTTCGCCACGGTCGTGGCATCGCTGGTGCATATCTTCGTCTTCCAGATGTACGTCATTCCCACCTCATCCATGGAAAAATCGCTGCTCATCGGCGACTACCTCTACGTAAGCAAAGTTGCCTATGGACCTCAGATGCCCAACACACCCATTTCGTTCCCCTTCGTTCACCATACAATGCCCTTCTCGCTGACCAAAAAATCGTTCTCCGAGGCGGTCAAGTGGGATTATCATCGACTGCGCGGTTTGGGCAACATCCAACGCAACGACGTGGTGGTCTTCAACTTTCCCGCGGGCGACACGGTGCTGCTGGAGAAACAGAACACCACCTACTACGACGTACTTCGCAGCTACCAATTGACTTACGGCAAGGAGGAGGGGCGGCGGCGCCTGTTCGATGAACACACCGTCATTGCACGCCCCGTGGACAAACGCGAAAACTACATCAAGCGCTGCGTTGCCATAGCAGGCGACTCGCTGCAAATCATCGAGGGGGATGCGTGGGTCAACGGCGTGGCGCAAGAGCCGACGCCCAACAAGCAATACCTATATATTGTGCAGACGATCTCTCCCTTGTCGCAATACGCGATCGACAATCTCGGCATCACCGAGTACAGCGGCAATGGACTGGGTTATAGCATGATGCTTACAGAAGAGACTGCCCGCAAAGTGGAGGCACTGGACAACGTAAACTCCGTGCGTAAATACCTCGCTGCCCCCAACACCGACGTCTATCCACAACGCGCAATGCCGATGTGGAGTCAGGATAACTACGGTCCAATCTGGATTCCAAAACACGGCATGACAATCCCCCTGACCGACGACAACCTGCAACTCTACGGTCGTCTGATCGAGGTTTACGAGGGCAACACCCTCGAAGTGCGCGACGGCAAGACATACATCAACGGCACACCAACCGACACCTACACCTTCGGCATGGACTACTACTGGATGATGGGCGACAATAGGCACAACTCCGCCGACTCCCGTTTTTGGGGCTTTGTTCCCGAAGATCACATCGTCGGCAAGGCATCGTTCATCTGGCTTTCACTCGATCCAAACAAGAGTTTCCCGGCGAACATTCGTTGGAGTCGGTTGTTCCGCAAAGTACGTTAGGCGTGGAGGGGCAGGACAGCTATCGCACGATCGTCCAAGCTGCCGAGGCGGCAAGCCGCGAGCGCAGCAGCAAGTTCATTGCCTACGCCTATCCTGTGCAGGATGAGCAGACAATCAAGGCGTTGATCGATGCCCTGCGCAAGAAGCACTACGACGCCACACACCATTGTTACGCGTGGCGCTTGGGTGTCGCGGGCGAAAATTTCCGCTCCAACGACGACGGCGAACCCTCGGGGACAGCAGGAAAGCCTATTTTAGGTCAACTGCTCTCGCACGAAATCACCAACTGCCTGATCGTTGTGGTGCGCTATTTTGGCGGCACAAAGTTGGGCGTTCCGGGGTTGATCGCCGCCTACAAAGAGGCGGCATCCGAGGTGCTTGACACGGCTGAAGTGGTGGAACGGACGGTGGATCGCATGGTGCGGGTGTGGTTTCCCTATATGGTGATGAACGATATCATGAAAATTATCAAAGACGAACAACCCACCGTCGAAGCACAAACATTTGATAATCTGTGTTCTGTGCAGCTTTCGATTCGTGCAAATCGCGCGCAAGGATTGTTCGATAAATTGGCAAAAGTCGAGGGGGCAACCCTCGAAGAGGAATAATGGCAGAAGAAAACGCAATACATATTAAAGGTGCGCGGGTGCATAACCTCAAAAACATTGAGGTCACCATTCCGCACAACAACTTGGTGGTCATCACAGGGTTGTCGGGATCGGGAAAGTCGACCTTGGCATTCGACACGATTTTCGCCGAGGGACAGCGCCGCTATGTCGAGTCGCTGTCAGCTTACGCACGGCAATTTTTGGGCAAGATCAACAAGCCCGATGTCGATCTAATCTCAGGCATCGCCCCCGCCATAGCCATTGAGCAACGGGTCAATACACGCAATCCACGTTCGACCGTGGGGACGACCACCGAGATTTACGACTACCTGAAACTGCTCTTCGCACGCGCAGGACACACCTTCTCGCCCGTGACAGGCAACGAAGTGAAGTGCTTCAGCGTGGACGACGTGGCGGCATACATCGCCACGCATACCGAGGGCAGTAGGGTTGTGATCGCCGCACCGCTGGTCGTCAGCGCGGGGCAAGGCATCATCGAGCGGCTGACGCTGCTCATTGCCGACGGTCTGCAACGGCTCTACGTAGGCGGTGAGACGCTCTTTATCGAGGATTTTCTCCCCACCGTGACCGACGCCACCGACCCCAAAACGGTCAAAGTGGTGATCGACCGCACTCGCGTGGCGACAGACGACGACACAACAACCCGCCTACGCGACTCGGTGTCGCGCGCATTTTTTTACGGCGACGGCATCTGCACGATCCTCACCGACGAGGGCGAAGCGTCGTTCTCGTCGCGCTTCGAGGCGGACGGCATCAGCTTCGAGCAGCCCACCGAACACCTCTTCGGATTCAACAATCCGCTGGGCGCCTGCCCCCGTTGCGAGGGCTACGGCAAGGTGATCGGCATCGACGAAGATCTGGTGATCCCCGACAAGAGCAAAACCATCTACGAGGACGCCATTGTCTGCTGGCGCGGCGAGACCATGCGCCAATGGAAGGCGGAGCTGATCCGCAACGCCGCGGCATTCGACTTTCCGATTCACACCCCTTTTCATGAGCTGACCGCCGAGCAGAAACGACTGCTATGGCGCGGAAACGAATACTTTCACGGCTTAGACGACTTTTTCAACTACATAGACGGCGAGCGACGCAAGATTCAATTTCGCGTGATGAAGGCTCGCTACACGGGCAAGACCACCTGTCCCGATTGCGGGGGTAGCCGCCTGCGCAAAGAGGCACTCTACGTCCAAGTTGGGGGCAAAACCATCGCCGATTTGGTCACGATGAACGTCAGCACGTTGAGCCATTTCATGGCTGAACTGGAGTTGGACGCGCGCGACACAAAGACCACCTCGCGCATCCTGATCGAGATCCGCAACCGCCTGCAATACCTCACCGACGTGGGGCTGGCGTACTTGACGCTCGATCGACTGTCGTCGACCCTTTCGGGCGGTGAGAGCCAACGTATAAACCTAGCCACCTCGCTGGGTAGCAACCTTGTAGGTTCGTTGTATATTCTCGACGAACCCAGCATCGGGCTGCATCCGCGCGACACAAATCGCCTGATTGACGTGCTGAAACAGTTGCGCGATATTGGCAACACGGTGATCGTCGTGGAACACGAAGAGGAGGTGATTCGCGCCGCAGACTACATCGTCGACATTGGTCCCGAAGCGGGCTATCACGGCGGAGAGGTGGTCTTCAGTGGCACGATCAAAGAGCTGCTGAAGAGCAAAAAAAGCCTCACGGCAGACTACCTTTTGGGGCGTCGCAGCATCGCGATACCCGCTTCGGAGCGCGGCTGGAGCAATTCAATCGTCATTCGCGGCGCTCGCGAGAATAACCTCAAAAACATCGACGTGCGCATACCACTGGGTGTGATGACCTGCATCACGGGAGTCAGCGGATCGGGCAAATCGACCTTGGCAAAGGGCATTTTGTACCCCGCACTTCGCCGCGAACTCTTCGACACAGGGGTCAAGCCCGGCGACTTCACCGCCTTGGAAGGCGATGTGCGGCAGATCAAGTCGATCGAGATGATCGACCAAAATCCGATCGGCAAATCCACCCGCTCGAATCCCGTGACCTACATCAAGGCATATGACGAAATTCGCCGCCTCTATGCCGACCAACCTTACGCGCGACACACGGGACTTAACCCGTCACACTTCTCGTTCAACATCGCAGGAGGACGATGCGAAGAGTGTCAGGGTGAAGGGGTTATAAAGGTCGGTATGCAATTCATGGCGGACGTGGAACTCATCTGCGAGAGCTGCGGAGGCAGGCGATTCAAAGACGAAATATTGGAGGTTCGCTACCGCGAAAAATCCATTTACGACGTACTGGAGATGACCGTGGACGATGCGATCGACTTTTTTGGCGCGGACAAAGACGCCACCTGCCGACGCATCATCGAACGACTCAAACCACTGCAAGATGTCGGTTTGGGCTACATAAAGTTGGGGCAATCGTCCTCGACCCTTTCGGGCGGCGAGAGCCAGCGCGTGAAGTTAGCATCGTTCCTGACCAAGGAGAATGCGGCGGGCGGCAGCGTGATGTTCATCTTCGACGAGCCAACCACGGGACTGCATTTCCACGATATCAACAAGCTCTTGGCTGCCTTCAATGCCCTGATCGAGAAGGGGCATACAATCGTGGTGGTGGAACACAACATGGACGTCATAAAATGCGCCGACTGGGTGATTGATCTGGGTCCAGAGGCGGGTGACGGAGGTGGGCGCGTGGTCTTCGCAGGCACCCCACGTGATCTCGAAAAATGCGCGGAGAGCTACACTGGGAAATACCTGAAATTAAGGACAAAAATATAATGGAATTTTACACCTATCATCTTCCGAACGGCATTCGAGGCATCCACCGCTGCATAAAAAGCAGCGTGGCGCATTGCGCCCTGATCGTCAACGCGGGAAGTCGCGACGAGCGCCCTGCCGAATACGGCTTGGCTCACTTCGCCGAACACGCCTTCTTCAAAGGAACCGAACATCGCCGCGCATGGCAGGTGAACTGCCGTCTCGAAAACTTGGGCGGCGAGCTGAATGCCTACACCACCAAGGAAGACACAACGCTATATGCCACCACTTTACGGGGTGACTTCACCAAGGCAGCAGAGCTGCTCGCCGACATCGCCTTCCACTCGACCTTCCCCGAAAAAGAGATCGAACGCGAGAAAGAGGTGATTTGCGACGAGATCAACACCTACAAAGATTCGCCCTCCGACCTGATCTACGACTCGTTCGAGGATCTGTTGTTC
>JAVXFC010000038.1:5622-10706 GCA_036658095.1 Alistipes sp.
GGGACACAACATTTTAGGCACAAAATCGACACTCAACCACCAGAGCAGCAATACGCTCCGTACATTTGTCGACCGCACACACACCACCGATCAAATGGTTTTCTCGTCAATCGGCAACACTTCGTGCAAGAGCATCGAGGCAATCGCAAATCGCTACTTCGCGGCACAGCCTGCCACCACGCGCGCCTTCAATAGGGTAGCTCCCACGTGCTGCACGTCGTTCGACAAAACCGTCGTAAAACACACGCACCAAACCCATTGCATGATCGGCAACCGCGCCTGTGGCATCGACGATCGCCGTCGGCTGCCCCTCGCACTGCTGATCAACCTGTTGGGTGGTCCAAGTGCAAATTCGTTGCTCAACGTCGTGATCCGCGAAAAAAATGGACTTTCGTACAACGTCGAGGCATCCTACACCCCCTACACCGACAGCGGCATCGTGGCGATCTATTTCAGCTCCGATCCGTGCAATACAGATCAATGCACAGAGCTTATCGACCAACAAATCAAGCAGTTGCGCACAACATCACTCACCACGCGTCAACTCTCTATGGCGAAAAAACAATTCATCGCCCAACTCGCCATTTCGATGGAGAGTAACGAGGGCTATATGCTCGGCACGGGCAAAAGCTACCTGCTGCACGAGGAGGTGGACACCATGGAACAGGTTTATGCCAAGATTAATTCACTAACAGCCAACGATTTGATGCAAGTAGCCAACGAGGTCTTTGCCCAAACATCGCGTCTTGTATATAAATAGGTATGGAGGCATTAGAACAATACATACACGATCTCTCGACCCCCGAACAGGAGCTGCTGCGCGAGCTGGATCGCCAGACCAACCTGCGCGTGGTGCAGCCCCGTATGCTATCGGGACATATCCAAGGCAAGCTGCTCGAAATGGTGGTGCGCATGACACGTCCGCGTACCATTCTCGAAATAGGAACGTTCACAGGGTACTCCGCGCTTTGCATGGCGGCGGGGCTGGAGGAGGGGTGCGAACTACACACCACCGAGGTCGACGACGAGTTGGAGAGACTGGCACAGTCGTTCTTCGATCGCAGCGCACACGGCTCGAAAATTCATCTACACATCGGCTCGGCACTCGACATAGCCCCCACCTTAGGGTGTGCGTTCGACCTTGTGTTCATCGACGGCGACAAACGCGAATACCCCGATTACTATCGTATGTTAATGGGAGATAACGACGGCAAGTCGCTCATACACAGCGGGTCTATTCTGATTGCCGACAACATTCTCTGGTCGGGGAAAGTGGTGCAACCCGTGGCACACAACGATCGCCACACCCAAGCCCTGCTCGACTTCAACCGCATGGTTCACGAAGATAGCAGGGTAGAGAACGTCATCCTCCCCCTGCGTGACGGGCTGAATATCATTCGCGTAAAATAATAGACAGCCGCCGTGCGTAGGACACTCGCGCCGATAGGCTACAAAGAAAATAAAAAAAACAGCGGAACTTGTAAAAAGTTCCGCTGTTTTCGTCGAAAGACCAGCGCCTATTCCAGCTTCAGATCCTGCTTGATAGCCTCGATTTTAGCATCTAACTCCGCCAACACACGATCGTAATCGGCAGCCGAGCGCAGGGTAGCCTTCACCCCAAAGTAGAATTTGATCTTCGGCTCGGTACCCGACGGACGCACAGAGACAATGGTGCCGTCCTCGGTGAACCATTGGAGTACGTTGCTCTTATCCTGCGCGATAGGGGTCAGTACACCATTTTTCAGGTCGATGGACTTGAGCGACTGGAAGTCGTTGATCCGCACCACCGACGAGCCGAGAATCGTGCGCGGAGGATTGGCGCGGTACTCGACCATCATATTCTGAATCAACTCGGCGCCCTCCTTGCCCTTGCGGACAACCGACACCAACCCCTCGCGGTAGAAACCATACTTCACATAGAGTTCTTCGAGCCATTCGAAGAGCGTCAATCCCATGGTGTCTTGCGCCCAAGCCGCCGCCTCGGCAGCCAGCGAGCAAGCCGACACAGCATCTTTATCGCGCACATAGTCGCCCGCGAGGTAACCGAAGCTCTCCTCGCCGCCACCAATATATTTCGCCTTGCCCTCGTTCTCACGGATGATCTTGGCGATGTACTTGAAGCCCGTCAGGCAATCGTAACATTGAACGTTGAAATGATCTGCCACGGCATTTGCCATTTGCGAGGTGACGATGGTCTTGACCACATATTCGTTGCTACCCAAGCGTCCCAACTCCGCCCAGCGTGTGAGCTGATAACTCATCAGCAGCACAAGGGTTTGGTTACCGTTCAGCAGCACATATTCACCTTTTTTATTGCGCAACGCCACGCCGATACGATCCGAATCGGGGTCGGTTGCCAACACCAAATCGGCACCCTCCTTGGCTCCCAGCGCGAGTGCCATGGACATGGTCTTGCGCTCCTCGGGATTGGGCGACTCGACGGTCGGGAAGTTGCCGTCGATGATGGCCTGCTCAGGGACCAGCGTCACATTCGTGAAGCCAAACTTGCGCAGCGAGGCGGGAACCAACCGCACACCAGCGCCGTGAAGCGGCGTGTAGACGATCTTCATGTCGTGGTGGCGCTTTACAGACTCTGGCGAGAGCGAGAGTTCATGGATCTTGTTCAGATAAAGTTCGTCAAATTTTTCATCAAGCGTCTGGATTTGCTCCTTATTTTTGCCCGTCAACACCTGATTCACGTCGGTGATCTTCGCCACCTCGGCAATAATGTTTTTGTCGTGCGGTTCGGTGACTTGCGAGCCATCGACCCAGTACGCCTTATAACCATTGTACTCCTTGGGGTTGTGCGAAGCGGTGATCACCACGCCCGAATGACACTTCAATTCGCGAATGGCAAAACTCAATTCGGGAGTCGGACGCAACGCGTCGAAGAGGTAGACCGTGAAGCCATTCGAGGCGAAAATATCAGCCACTCTTTCGGCAAACATTCGCGAGTTATTACGGCTGTCGTGTCCCACAGCCACACGGATCGATTCGCCTGCAAAATTTCTCTTCAAGTAGTTCGCAAGACCCTGCGTAGCAGCGCCCACCGTGTAGACATTCATGCGGTTCGAGCCAACGCCCATCACCCCACGCAGACCACCCGTTCCAAACTCAAGGTCCTTATAAAAGCTCTCCACAAGCTCATTCATGTTGTTATCAATCAGCAATTTGACCTGCTTCTTCGTATCCTCGTCATAATGACCGTCCAGCCATGATTGTGCTTTTCGTAATACACTTTGTTCTAAATCACTTGTCATAATAGTATAAGTTTTATTTATAGATGAAGCTGTTAGGCTTCCTAAATTTTTATATGCAAATATAATAAAAATATTCGGATCTTCACTATCAGCGAGTTAAAAATTAGCGTTGAAAAACCGTTGTTTTTCTATATATAAAAAATCAAGACTTACAACTAAAAAATGAAAATCTTTTGACAATATTATGCACAACTTTGTCTCAGCAAAAAACAAGTTATCCCTACCATGTTAAACAATACCCGGGCATATAGCGATATGTGGCAACACTGTCTCGACCGTATCAAAGCGCAAACCACCGAAGAAGAGTTCGTGAAGTGGTTCAAACCCATTGTGCCACTTGAATTCGACGGAACGACACTGCGTTTACGCGTGCCGAATGCCAGTTATGTTTACCAGATCGAGAAAAACTACATCCTCTTCCTGCGCCCGATCATCTCGCAACTATACGGTGATCAGACACGTCTCCACTATGCGGTGCCGAAAGCCGAAGCACAAACTATACCAATCGCTCGCGATGCCGACACAACAGCTATATCGCGCTTCAATACCCAAACCGATACTGCAAATATAAAGAATCCTTTTGTAATTCCGGGCGTAAAGAAGATTATTATTGACCCGCAACTCAATCCCAACTACACGTTTGAGACCTTCATCGAGGGCGAATGCAACCGTTTGGCACGCTCGGCCGCCATGTCGGTCGCTGTCACACCGGGCAACAACCCCTTCAACCCCCTATATATATATGGTAATTCGGGGTTGGGAAAGACCCACATTGCACAATCAGTCGGTCACGAGGTGCGCCTGCGTCACCCCGAAATGCAGGTTCTCTATGTCTCGATGAACAAGTTCCAAGCTCAGTTCCAGACCGCCTACAAAAACGGTGAAATCCCTGACTTCATCCATTTCTACCAGATGATCGACGTGCTAATTATCGACGATATTCAAGAATTGACAGGCAAAACAGGTACACAAAATGCCTTCTTCAACATATTTAACCACTTGCAGTTAGCTGGCAAACAGCTGATCCTGACCTCGGATAAACCACCCGTGGAGTTGAAGGATATTGAACAACGACTGCTCACCCGTTTCAAATGGGGCTTGTCGGCACAGCTCAACACCCCCGACTTCGACACCAAAATAAAGATCATCCACGCCAAAGCACAGAAATTGGGCGCGCAGATCTCGGAAGACGTAGTGAACTACTTGGCGGAGAACATCTCGGCAAACGTTCGCGAAATCGAAGGCGCACTCTCCTCGCTGGTAGCAAACGCCTCGTTCATGAAACGCAAGATCACCATTTCGCTGGCGAAGGAGATCCTGAAAGTTTACGTGCAACTCTACCAAAAAGAGATCACCATAGATCATATCATCGACGTGGTGTGCGAATATCTGAACCTCGACTTCAAGCGATTTAACTCGGCAGAGCGTACGCGCGAGATCGCACAGGCGCGTCAAATCGCCATGTACCTCGCCAAGCAACACACCAAAGCCCCATTGACAACCATTGGTGCTTCGATCGGCGGTCGCAACCACGCCACGGTACTACACTCGTGCAAGGCGGTGATGAATCTCATCGAGACCGACAAGGCATTCCGCAACCAAGTCGACGAGATCGAAAAGAGAGTCATGGCATAGAGGAGGGCTTCACAAAATAGACCTCCCATGGATCAACCCAAACTAGAACGGCTGCTGCGACTGATGAAGATGCTCACAGCCAACACAATATACACAGTCGACGACCTCGCAGCACGCCTCGAACTATCGCGACGCACCGTCTATCGTTACATCGACACCTTCCGCGAGGCGGGCTTTGTGATCAAAAAA
>JAVXFC010000038.1:10716-14121 GCA_036658095.1 Alistipes sp.
TATCCGTCTGGACAAGGAGTCGCCTCACTTCAAAGATATCTCGCAGCTCGTCCATTTCACCGAGGAGGAGGCGATGATTCTCAAGCGCTCGATCGAGAATATCGACGACACCAACCTGCTCAAACAGAACCTTAAACGCAAATTATACTCGGTCTACGACAACAAAACACTGGCGCAAAGTGTGGTCAAGGGGAGCCTTGCGCCCAACATCCACGCCCTGATCGAGGCAATCGACGCGCAGCGCCAAGTGACGCTCGTGCGCTACCAATCGGCACACGGAAGCGCCGTGCGCAATCGCTGTGTCGAACCCTTCGCCTTCACCACGAACTACGTGCAAGTGTGGTGTTTCGACACGGAAGACAACACCTGCAAACTCTTCAAAACCGCACGTATCGGTAACGTCGAACTCACCGCCAAGCCGTGGGCGCACACCGACCACCACCACGAGGGGTTCATCGACCTCTTCCGCATGAACGGGCGGCAGCGGCTCCACGTGAAACTCGAACTGGGCATCTTGGCTTACAATCTGCTCACGGAGGAGTATCCGTTGGCGGAACGCGACCTGCACGAGGCGGGCAAAGACAAGTGGTTGCTGGATACCGAGGTGGCTGATTATGCGGGCGTTGGGCGTTTTGTCGTCGGCCTACTCGACGACATTCGGATCATCGACACCCCCGACCTGCAACAATATTTGAAAAATTATATCCAAAAATATCAACAATTTTAGGGTATTTTCATGTTGTGTCACAAGTTGTCACAACAAAGCCGTTCCTTTGTATTGTCAAACCAAAAACAACCAGACAATGGGAATAGCTTACAAAATCAAATGCCGCTATTGCGGCACACAATTCGACCATTATTCCGATGCAACTTACGGAGTATTACCCGTTTGCGTGGGATGCGGCGAATACACACAGACCCCCGACGCCATTCGTTGCCCAGCGTGCCAACGGCGACTCAACACCTCGACAGAAGAGTTCGACGAACAGGTGGAGGTGACCTACACGTGGGATTAAACCTCTTTCAGGTAGAAAAAAGAGCCAAAAAAAAGACGAATTCCACAGAAAATTACTTATCTTTACAAAATAAACGACAAAAAATAAAAACAGAATATGGCAGAGAAAATACCAGCAAACGCAGACAAACTCAAAGTACTGACTGCGGTCATGGAAAAAATAGAAAAAGATTTCGGCAAAGGGTCAATCATGCGACTGAACTCGACCGAGATCGTCGATATTCCTGTCATCCCGACGGGTTCGATCATGCTCGACATAGCGCTCGGAGTGGGTGGCTACCCCAAAGGACGCGTGGTGGAGATCTTCGGCCCCGAATCGTCGGGTAAGACAACCCTTGCCATTCACGCCATTGCCGAGGCTCAAAAAGCAGGCGGCATTGCGGCATTCATCGACGCCGAACACGCCTTCGACAGCGCTTACGCGCAGAATTTGGGCGTCGATATCGACTCACTGCTCATCTCGCAACCCGACAACGGCGAGCAAGCACTCGAAATTGCAGACTCGCTGATCCGCTCCAGTGCCATCGACATCATCGTCATCGACTCGGTGGCGGCGCTGACCCCCAAGGCTGAGATCGAAGGCGAAATGGGCGATTCGAAAATGGGATTGCAGGCGCGGCTCATGTCGCAGGCACTGCGCAAACTCACCTCAAGCATCTCGAAAACAAAGACGGTCTGTATGTTTATCAACCAGTTACGTGATAAAATCGGCATCGTCTATGGCAACCCAGAGACCACCACGGGCGGTAATGCACTGAAATTCTACGCCAGCGTCCGCATTGACATTCGCCGCATGGCGGTCATCAAAGACGGCGAGGAGCAGTTAGGCACACGCACCAAGGTCAAAGTGGTGAAAAACAAGGTGGCACCCCCGTTCAAACGCGCCGAATTCGATATTATGTTCGGTCAGGGCATCTCGAAATTGGGCGAAATTGTCGATCTGGGTGTCGACTACGGAATTATCAAAAAAGCTGGTTCGTGGTTCTCCTACGGCGATCGCAAGATCGGGCAAGGACGCGATGCAGTGAAAGAATTGTTGAAAAAAGACGAAGCACTGAGCGCCGAGGTGGAAGCCAAAGTACGCGAGGCGATGAAAGTCAAAAAAGAATAATTTATGAACTATACTGCTGAGGATGAGGAAATCATAAAGGAAAAATGGGAGGATCTGCTCTTATCGTGTACCAAAATTTGCAAAAACGACGAGGATTGGGACTTCATTAAACGCGCATTTTTTCTTGCCAAGGAGGCACATCAGGGGGTAAGGCGACGCTCAGGCGAGCCGTACCTTCTGCATCCTATTGCAGTTGCCAAGATCGTCATCGAGGAGATCGGGTTGGGTGTGAAATCGGTCGTGGCATCGCTGCTGCACGACGTGGTGGAGGACACGGAGTACACCGTGGAGGACATGGAACGCATCTTCGGTCACAAAATCGCCTCTATGGTCGACGGGCTAACCAAGATGTCGGGCGTCTTCAATGCCGACACCTCGGAGCAAGCAGAATATTTCCGCAAAGTGCTGCTCACCCTCTCGGACGACGTGCGGGTGATACTCATCAAAATCGCTGATCGACTGCACAATATGCGCACGCTGGGTTCGATGCCCATGAACAAACAGATCAAGATCACGAGCGAAACCATCTATCTGTTCGCTCCACTGGCACACCGATTGGGACTTTTCTCCATCAAAAGTGAGCTGGAAGACCTCTGTATGAAGTATCGTTTCCCGCAGCAATATGCCGAGATCGCCCAAAAACTGACCGAAACAGAGGCTACACGACAACAATTAATCAACAAATTCAACGCTCCAATCATCGCAGCGCTCAATCGAGACCATATAAACTACGAAATTTCGGGGCGCGTGAAGAGCATCTATTCGATTTGGTCGAAGATGCAACGCAAGCAAATTCCCTTCGAGGAGATCTACGATCTATTTGCTATTCGCATCGTCTTTAATCCATTGGCATTCCCTTCGGAGAAGACCCAATGCTGGCAAATCTACTCGTCGATCACCGATACCTACACCCCCAAGCCCGACCGCCTACGCGACTGGATCAGTATGCCCAAAGCCAATGGCTACGAAGCACTGCACTCGACCGTCATGGGTCCCGACGGCGTGTGGGTCGAGGTGCAGATACGCACGCGACGCATGGAGGAGATTGCCGAGCGTGGTTTTGCCGCCCATTGGAAATACAAACGGCTGACCATTTCACAGGATGAGGACGAATTCGACAAGTGGCTGAAACAGATACGTGACGCACTGAACAGCCCTACGGAGAATGCTGTCGACTTCTTGGATAACTTTAAGTTATCGCTGTATACATCTGAAATAGTTGTATTTACACCAAAAGGGGAATCCCGAAAAATGCCTTTTGGTGCTACTGCTTTAGACT
>JAVXFC010000039.1:0-13598 GCA_036658095.1 Alistipes sp.
CCATGGCAATGGCGTCGCTGCCGCCCAATCCTGAGGTGATGCACGACAAACCGCGCCCGCACAACGAATTCATCATCACCCCCGCCATGGCGCGCACGATCTTCACGTGCGGTACGGTGATCGTGACGGTGCTGTTGGCGATGATCTTCTACTGGACGACGACCACGGGCGGAATGGATGCCGAGCATCTGACGATCTTCTTCTCGACCTTCGTCTTCCTGCAATTCTGGAATATGTTCAATGCCAAGGGGTTCGAGACCGCTCATTCGGTCTTCACGTCTCTGCGGGGTTGCCGCGAATTTTTCTTGATCTTGCTCTTGATTGCTGCGGGGCAGGTGGCGATCGTGGAGTTTGGCGGCGAGGTGTTTCGCACCGTGCCTCTCTCTCTGAATCAGTGGCTTGCGATCATTGGCGGCACCTCTGTCATGGCGATCGGTGGCGAGATTGTGCGCGCCGTGCGTCGCCGCTGTTAGCGCGTGCCGACGGGGCAGGTCATGCGTAGCCCGTCCTCGTCGTGATAGTAGGCGGGGAGTTGCGCGGTGACTTTGAATCCGAAGCTCTCGTAGAGTCGGATCGCAGACGCATTGCTGCGGCGTACTTCGAGCGTCACGGTCCTGCGGTGGTTTGCCACCGCGTAGCGCAGTAGCTCTTCGATCATCTTTTTTGCCACGCCGCATCCGCGGTGCGTGGGCATCGTGGCGAGCGAGTAAAAACGCACGTTGCAGGTGTTTGCACGCAGCAGCAAAGCGATGTATCCCGCAGCTTCGTGGTCGTGAAAAGCGATGAAGCACGCTCCATGGGCGCGCGTAATGAGGTATGCCAGCTCGCGCCGCGAGAAGGTGTCATCGGTGAAACACGTCTGTTCGATGTGGCAGACGGCATCCAAATCGGAGGCTGTGGCGCGACGAACGGTGATCATTAGACGTGCATTTTGTTGAAGGCGTGGACGAAATAGTTGAGGATGCGGTAGTAAAGTTCATCGCCCAAGACGGCATCTTCAACTTCGTGGTCGATGCTTGGGTTGTCGTTGATCTCGATCACCACCGCCTTGCCATTGACCACTTTCAGATCGACGCCATACAATCCGCGACCAATCAGTGCAGCCGCCTTCATGGCCGTATCGAGAACTTTGTTAGGTACTTGATAGATCGGAATGGTCTCCCATGGACCGCATAAATTTTTGCCCGTCACCTCGTGGTTATAGATCTGCCAATGTCCCTTTGCCATGTAATATTTGCACGCGAAGAGCGGCTCTCCGTCGAGAATGCCGATACGCCAGTCGAATTCGGTGGGGATAAATTCCTGAGCCAGCACGATATCCGAATGTTCGAACAATCCGCACAACGCCTCTTTGTACTCCGCTTCGTTGGTGACTTTGTTCATGCCGATTGAGAACGATCCGTCGGGAATCTTCAGGATCACGGGCGCACCCAACTGTGCTGTCAGCTCGTCGAATGACATCAGATCGGAGCGGAAGAGCAACTGGGAGGCGGGGGCGGGGATGTGCGCCTTCTCGAACAACTCGCAGAGGTAGACTTTGTTGGTGCAACGGATGATCGACACGGGGTCGTCGATGACTGCCATGCCGCTTAGACTGGCGCGTTGCGCGAGGTGGAAGGTGTAGTGGTTGAGTGCCGTGGTGGTGCGGATGAACAGGGCGTCGAACTCCATGAGCCGCGTGGCGTCCTCCTCGGTGATCAGCTCGGCGTGTATGTTCATGCGCTTGGCGATGTCGAGGAATTTCTGCATCGCCTGCTTGTCACTGGGCGGAAATTTCTCGTCGGGGTCGTGCAGAATTGCCAGACTGTAACGAGCTGGTTTCGAGGAGCGTGGCGTGCGCCACACCTTTTTATTGAAGTTGTCGAGTGCGTTGGCAAACAGATCTTGCTCCGCGTCGGAGAGTTGCTGCAAAGAGAGCGAGTGAACGCTCTCGATTTGGTTGCGATTGCGGGCGTTGAAGGTCACACGCAGCAGAGGGCAGGGGTAGTTGTCGAAAATGAAGCGGGCGATGCGCTCCAGCCCCTTTTCGGCGCAGGTGCCAAAGTAGATATTCATCGACCACTCCTCCGTCAAATCGTGTTTTTTGATCCACTGATAGCAGATTTTCTGCAACATGGCGTTCATGCGGATACCCGTATCCGATTCCAGCTTGTTGATGGTCAGAACGCCCGGAATGACCTTGTGTCCACGGGCTTGCGCCAGCAGTGAGCAGTAGTAGCCCTCGGAATTATAGGTGTAATCGCCGCTGAGGTTGATGACTAATTTTGGAGTGTCGCCCGTGTAGCAATGTTCGAGATATTGAGCAGCGGTGAGAATGCTGTCGGTGGCGCAATAGGGTTTCCAGTCTTCGAGACTGTTGAGTAAAATGAAAACATTATTCATGCTTACTTTGAATTATTCGGGTTCAAATGTAATCAATTATTTCATCTGCTGCGCAAAATAAATAAAAAAACCGAACTTTTTACGGTTCGGTTTTTTTAGAAGCTGTTTATGCTTTTTTGTGGAGTGCTTTTGCCTCCAGAGCTTTGTCCAATTCGATCTCGAAGTCCGATAGGGCGTTCATGTAGTTGATGAAGGCGTCGTATGCCGAATCGTAGGGGTTGAAGTAGGAGTGTACATCGCCGTCCGAGAGCCACTTGGTTGCCATATAGTAGAAATGGTCGGAGGTCTGCATGAAACTCCACACATAGTCGAAATCGGCATTTTTGAGCGTTGAGACCTTCTCTTTGAGGGCAAAAAGCTTGCTGAATGCCTCATTTTGCAGCTCGTTGCCCAGCCATGCCGTCACGTCGCGCTCCTCGTCTGCCCACGACATCACGTAAGGGCAGTGCAGCACCGCCATGGGCTGATGCTTCTTTGCCGCCTCGCTCACCGTGGCAAATTCCAAGTTGGTGCTATGGGTCAGTGCCGTGCGGGGCAGCGCCTTCATGAATTCGAAGATGCCCGTGTCAGCCTGCTGATGCTCGCCGAAGGTCTCGTAATCCATGAACAGGTTGATCACATCGCCCTGTGTCTGGTCCGACGAGAGCCAGTCGACATATTTCTCCGCCGTCAGAGGCCATTGCTCCCACGTGCGATTCGAGAAACGGAAGGCAATATCGTCCGAAAGTTTGTAGTTGCGCAGTAGCAAGTGCAACTTGGGGTCGATGGCGTTGGTGTAGACAAAATCAGGTGATTTCCAGCCTAATACGTGTTTTGCCCCCTCTGCGAGCATGGTGCGGAAGCCCAATTTGGCAACCGTGGCGCCAATTTGGTCGGAGTAGATCAGCTCGGTGTTGCGGAAGGCGGTGGGCTTGACGCCAAACTCCTTCTTGATCAGTGCTGTGTGGAGTTTCACCTGCTCGGTGAAATCCTCCTCCGAAGCCAGTGCCGCGAGCGAGTGTGAGTAGGTCTCGCCCAGAAATTCTACGCAGCCTGTGGCGGCGAGCGTCTTGAATGAATCGAGAACTTCGGGTGCATAGGCGCGGAACTGCTCGATGGCGATGCCTGTGATCGAGAACGAACAGCGGAACTCTCCTTTGCTCTCCTTGATCAGCTTGAGCAACAAGGCGTTCATCGGCAGATAGCATTGACGCGCAACCTTTTGCATGATCGAACGATTGAGTACGTCATCGAGGTAGTTGTGGTCTTTGCCCATGTTGAAAAAACGATACCTCTTCAGTCGCCAAGGTTGGTGGACTTGAAAATAGAGACAAATGGTTTTCATCGTATGCTATTTTTATTTGTTTGCTTTTTGCTCCTCAATCACGGCGGTGTAGACGGCTTTGATCTTGGCTGCCGCGTCGTTCCACTTGATGTTGGTCACCTCTTCCAGCCCCTTGGTGGCGAACATACCCGAGAGTGCGGGGTAGGTGATCAGCCCGTAGATGGCATCGGCCATGGCGTCCACATCCCAGTAGTCGACCTTCACAGCGTAATCCAACACCTCTGCCACGCCGCTCTGCTTGGAGATGATCACGGGGACATTTGAGCGCATCGCCTCCAGTGGCGAGATGCCGAAAGGCTCCGAGACCGAGGGCATGACGTAGACGTCCGAGAGTTGGAACATCCGATGCACATCCTCACCCCGCAGGAAACCCGTGAAGTGGAAGTGGTCGGAGATGCCCAGCCGTGCCACGCGACGAATCACATGGTTCATCATGTCGCCCGAACCTGCCATGACGAAGCGCACGTTGGGACAGCGGTGGAGTACCTTGGCTGCCGCCTCGACGAAGTAGTCGGGTCCTTTTTGGTAGGTGATCCGTCCGAGGAAGGTGACGATCTTGTCCTTCACACCGCGCACCGGAGGCTCGATATTCTCCTCGGCAAAGCGCACGGCGTTGTGTACGGTGACCACCCGTTCGGGCGGCACACCATATTTGGCGATCACGATGTTGCGTGTGAGATTCGATACGGTAATCACCCGGTCGGCAGCGTGCATTCCGGCGCGCTCAATGGCGTAGACTTGCGAGTTGACATTCTCGCCGCTGCGGTCGTACTCCGTGGCGTGCATATGTACCACCAATGGCTTGCCTGAGATGCGCTTGGCTGCAATGCCTGCGTAGTAGGTGAGCCAGTCGTGGGCGTGAATCACATCGAATTGACCTTCAAGATCTTGTGCCACTTGTGCTGCCACAATGGCGTAGCGTGCCACCTCCTCCATGAGGTCTGCACCATATTTTCCCGAAAAAGTGTAACGTTGTTTCCACGTGTCGGCACTTGCCCACACCTGCTCGCCCGTCTTGACATAGGCGTCGTGATAGGTGTCGTACTCTTCGGGCGAGATGTAGGGAACCATGTTTGAGTCGATGCGAATGAACGACATTTTTTGCAGAATATCGTCTGCTCCGCTATCCACCGAACCATAGAGAGCATCGACTTCACTGGCGTTCATCACGTGCGTGAAACGCTGATCCTCATCGCCATAGGCGTGAGGGACAACAAACGTCACACCCACATCATTTCGTGCCAGCCCGCGAGTCATTCCGTAGCAAGCTGTACCCAAACCCCCCGCAATGTGGGGAGGAAATTCCCAACCGAACATTAAAACTCTCATCGTACCTCCTTCTTATGATTATTTACTTTTTTTTGTCGTCGTCGGCGCTTTTGCTGCCGTAACCTTTGTTGTTGTCGTCTTTACTTTTGAAACCTTTGTTTTTGTTGTGGGCTTGTAATGCTCGATCAACTCATTGATGTGCAACATGGCGCCCACGCTCCACGCCTGCGAGATCGACCCGCGCGGTGTGTAGGGAGGATCGGCGTCGAACATTTCGTTGAGCGAACCGATGCCGTATGCCTGAATCTCCTCCTCGAAATTGGCGAGGATCTCCTTGGCTTGGGGCAGAAAGTCGGCACCGCTAATATCGAACCATGCCTTGACGTAGAAGGCTAAATTCCAAACCCACACCGTGCCATTCATTGCCGCCCGATCCCGCTCGTCGGGCGAACCTGCGTAGGTGCCTTTGTAGAGTGGATTGCGTGGCGAAAGCGTGCGTAACCCTTTGGGGGTCAGCAGGTGTTGCTCGGCCGTGCGCAGTACTTCAATCTGCTGCTCTTCGGTGAGCATCTTGTAGTTCAAACCGCAAGCTATGACCATGTTGGGGCGGATGAAGCGGCTCTGCTCCTCGTTGTTCACATAATCGGCCAAGTAGCCCACTTCGCCCATCCAGAATTTCTGGATGAATGCTGTGTGGGTCTGTGCGGGCAATGTTTTCCACGCCTTGACAAAGGCTTTGTCACCGAAGCGCGCTGCCAACTCCACCGTATAGCATACGGCGTTGTACCACAGTGCATTGACCTCTACTTGATAGCCACTCCGCGGAGTGACGGCTTGCCCTTCAACCACGGTATTCATCCACGTCAGCGGTACGTTGTACTCCGACGCCCAGATCAGTCCATTGTCGTGCAGCGCCACCCGATCGCCCATGCCGCGGCGGTAGGTTTCGAGCAGCGTTTTCATCGTCTGCCCATATTGTTCCCAAATTTGCTCCGCTCCGAGGTGGCGCTCCAGCTGCTGAAGCACCCAGAAAAACCAAAGCGGCGTATCGACGTTTTCGTAGGCAGAGGCGGCTCCGACGAACATTCCGCCCTCCATTTCGCGCACAAACATATCCAGATCGTTGATGCAATCCTCCAACCCGTCCTGCGTCAGGGTGATGCCGGGCAGTGCGATCAGCTCCTGCCGTGGGTCGATGCCTACCCATGGGAAGCCTGCGATCACCTCCGTGCGGTTGCCTGCGCGGCGAACCATGAATTGGCGTGCTGAGTGGCGCAAACAACTCAAAAAGTCGATCTTGTGGGTGCGTGCAGCGATCGAGGTGGCGAATAAATCGTCGATCTCCGAGGAGGAGTGCATCTGCTCGACCGATGCCGAGAAGACGATGCTCTCGCCCTTCTTCAACTCCATTTCGAAGTAGCCCGTTGTCAGTAGATCCTCATGCCCCTCGTAGCCGCGTTGCAGCTCTTGTGGATACTCGAAATTGTAGTACCAATCGGGGGCGGGGATGAATTCCGCCGTATCTTTGTCTATTTGTAGGTGCAACCACGGAAATTCGGGGTAGAGTCGGCACTTCACACCCCCCGGAATGGGGTAAGAGCGTCCGTCGGCTGCCATGTTCGCCTTCGACAGGGCGTGCTTGTCGCGAAAGGCGAAGAAGGGGCGCAACTGCAAGCGGGTCGCGGAGTGTGCATCGACGAGCGTGTAGCGGATCAGCAGCTGTGTGCGGTGGTGGATCCAGAGCAGCTCTTTGCGCAGGATGACGCCACCCACACGGTAGGTGATTGTGGGGGTGGGTGTATATTCGAAGTCGGTGATGTACTTGTGTCCGCGGGGTTCGTAGACCTCTTTGAAGCGGTGCAACGCCAAGTTGAACGACTGGTCGTGCTGAACGATCGTCTCGTCCAGCGACGAGAGTAGAACGTAAGCGCGGTCACTGTCGTCGATCGGGGCGACCATCAAACCGTGGTACTTGCGGGTATTGCAGCAGACGATCGTCGTACTCATGTAGCCTCCGCGACGGTCTGTGGCAAGCATTTCGCGTTGAAGCGAATACTCCAGATTACCCAATTCACTTTTATCAAAGGTTAGTGCTGACATCTCGTTTCCTTTCAAGGTTATTTTCTTTTCTGAAAGATAGTGAAAATTTCGCCAGTTGGTACCATTATCACCCATCTTTTCCTCCTTTTCGAACATTTTTAACGTCTAAATGGTTATGCCCACTTCACCAATGCAAAATCCATGCGATGCGCCAATAAAGGATTGGTGGGGTAGATGCGTAGTGCCACGTCGAACGTGCCTGCTTGGGCGGGACAATAATCCAACGTATAAGTGACTTTGTCGCCCTCGATCTTGCTCTGATGCAGGGCAATCGTGCGCTCCACGTTGACACTGCGGTTGTTGACAATCTGACGGGCGACAACCAATTCAACACCAATATCATCAGCACAAAGCGTGTCGATCGAAAGCGTGACGCCGAAGTGGTAGGTCGAACCTACGATGATCGCTTCTTTGTCGATCTTCACGCGCTGCACGTCGACCACTTTGACGTTGTTCCAAGCTGCCGAGACCTTGCGTTTCCAAGCGGCAAGCTCGCGTGCCAAGGTGTAGTCCCCCGCCACAATCTCCTGCTTGCGGGTGCGCAGTTTGTTGTAGAAACGCTCCTCGTAGTCGCCCAACATACGGTTGGTGGTGAAGTTGGCTGCCACGTCGGCGATACATCGCTTGACCGCTAAAACCCAGTCGTGAGGGATGTTATCCGCATCGCGGCTGTAATATTTCGGCACGATCGACTCTTCGATAGTGTTGTAGATCAGTTCGGCGTCTAACTCGTCTTGGTAGTGTTGGTCGGCAAAGGTGCGCTCCATGGGCAAAGCCCAGCCAGCCCCCTCCTTGTAACCTTCGACCCACCAGCCGTCGAGTACCGAGAATTGCAGCACGCCATTCATGACGCACTTTTCGCCCGATGTTCCCGACGCTTCGAGGGGTCGAGTGGGGGTGTTGAGCCAAACATCGACCCCCTGTACCATACGGCGAGCCAGCTCCATATCGTAATTTTGCAGGAAGAGGATCTTGCCCACAAATTGCGGCATGGCCGAGACCTCGACGATGCGTTTGATCATATCCTGACCGGGTTGGTCGTTCGGGTGTGCCTTGCCCGCAAAGATGAACTGCACGGGACGCTCCTTGTTGTTGACGATCGACGACAGACGGTCGAGGTTGGTGAAGAGGAGGTAGGCGCGTTTGTAGGTGGCAAAGCGGCGTGCGAAACCGATGGTCAGCACGTCGGGCTTGATCCCTTCGATGATCTGCACCATTTGGCTCGGCGAGTCGAGACGCACCTGATTGGGGTCGGCATAGCGTTTGCGAATGTGGTTGATAAGCTTGTTCTTGAGCAGCATGCGCACATCCCACAGCTCGCGATCGTCGATCTGGTGTACCTTCTGCCAGTCGGGTATATTATAGGTGTGTCCCTCGAAAGCCCCACCGAAGTAGCGCGCATAGAGACGACGCAGTGCCGAAGCGGTCCATGTGGGGAAGTGAACGCCATTGGTGACATAGCCGATGTGAAGTTCGTTTTTGAAGTAGCCGGGCCAGATGTTGCCTAAAATCTCCTTCGAAACCTCGCCGTGGAGCCACGATACGCCGTTGACCTCCTGCGAGAGGTTGCACGCCAAAACCGACATCGAGAACTTCTCGTTGGGGTCGTTGGGGTTGGTCTTGCCCAAGTTGATGAACTGCTCCCACGTGATGCCCAGCACATCGGGGTAGTGTGACATATATTGGCGGATCATCGACTCTGGGAAGGCGTCGTGACCTGCGGGGACGGGCGTGTGGGTGGTGAAGAGCGACGAGGAGCGGATCACCTCCATTGCCTCCGAGAAACTCAGCTTTTTGCGCCCTACCAGTTCACGGATGCGCTCGATGTTGATAAAGGCAGCGTGACCTTCATTGCAGTGGTAGACCTCGTGTTTGACCCTCATGGCGCGCAGGGCGCGGATGCCACCGATGCCTAACAGGATCTCCTGCTTGAGACGGTTCTCCCAGTCGCCACCGTAGAGGTGATGCGTGATCTGCCGATCCTCCTCCAAATTGGCTTCGTAGTCGGCATCGAGCAGGTAGAGGTCGGTACGTCCGACGGGACACTTCCAGACGCGCGCCGAGAGGGTACGTCCCGGAAAGGCAATGGTGATCGTCACCCAGTTGCCATGTTCGTCGCGCACGGGCGCGATGGGTAGCTTGTAGAAGTTTTGCGCCTCATAGGTCGCCTCCTGCGACCCTTGAGCCGAGAGCCGTTGTGTGAAGTAACCATAGCGGTAGAGCAGCCCCACGGCAGCCATGGAGATATTTTTGTCTGATGCCTCCTTCAGGTAGTCGCCTGCCAAGATGCCCAAACCACCCGAGTAGATCTTCAGCGACGAGTGCAAACCGTACTCCATCGAGAAGTAAGAGATCGTGGGGGATTGTGGGTCGGGTTTCTCCGCCATGTAGGCTTTGAACTGTGCGTAAATCGCGTCGAGTGCGTTGAGGAATTGGGTGTCTTGTTCGAGCTGTTTCATGCGCTCGACGCTCAACTCGTCAATGAAGGCGATCGGGTTGCGCTGACACTCCTGCCACAGATTGCTGTCGATCGCCTCGAACAGATCGCGTGCCTCGGCATTCCAGCACCACCACAGATTGCGCGAAAGCTCGTCGAGGGCGTGCAGCCGTTCGGGCATGGTCTTGTCGATCATCATGCGGTTCCATTGGGGTTTTTCGACGTAGAGCTGCTGGCGCACGAAGTTGATCTGCTCGTTGCGCGTGCCGCCGTTGTCGAGGACGGCGCGGTTGGTGCGAGCGATCGAATTTTCGAGCGCATCGGCATAAGCCCGCTCGTAGTGGGTGAAGAGCCGCTCCCAGAGTGCCGTGCGTGCAATTTCGTAGGCGGATTGACGCATGGTCTCGACTTGACGAGCTGTGAGCTTCGTGAAGCGCAGCAAGGTGTTGGCAATGCCCTCCTCGACCTGCACGTCGTTGTAGTCGTCGCGACGGAGTACTTCGACCCCAGTGTGTTCGCGCAACTTGTTGACCCACAATCCAAAACCTGCAAGAGTGGTGGTGAGCGTCGGCACCGAAAAAGCGACCGATTCGAGCGGTGTATAGCCCCATGGCTCGTAGTAGGAGGCGTAGACGGTGATGTCCATGCCCACCAGCAATTCGTAATACTCCTTGTTGAAAATACCGTCGGTATTCTTGAGGTAGGTGGGGACGAAGATGACTTTGACCTTCGAATCTTCGGCAGCCAAGATGCTGTTGTTGATCGAGTTGGCTATGGGATCCCACGCACGGTTGTCGAGTAGGTGGGTCGAGAATTTATATTGTGCAGGATCGATGGGTGCATCGGGATTTTTTAGATGTGCTTGCAAATCCAAACGCGGCCCCGAATTGGCGGTCGGCACGGTGATGTAAACCAGCACTTCGCGGTCGAGTTTGTCCGACGAGGCGAGCATCTTGAGCGATTCGAGTAAGACATCCAACCCTTTGTTGCGGAACTCGTAACGTCCACTGGTGCCGACAATGAGCGGCTCTTTTTTGTATGAATGACCCAAGCAAGCCTCTGCCACCTTGATCATCGTCTTGCGTGCCTCGACACGACGAGCGTCGTACTCCTCGCCCGTCCACACAAAGTCGTTTTCGAAGCCGTTGGGCGTCACGCCGTCCACCTCGCGTCCCAACAGAAATTTGCATTCGTTGGCGGTCAAATCGCTCACCGTGAGGAAGGTGTCGTGGTAGGTGGCGGCGACCTTCTCGATCGAGTGTTTGGCGGTGACGTTAAACTGACGCGCCAGCTCGTCGGCATTGAATTTCGAGAGGTCGTTGTAGAGCGGCAATCCATTGCCCGCGATGCAACGTCCGATGACGGTGGCGTGGGTGGTGAAGAGGGTCGCCGTGTAGGGCGAGTGGTTGCGCAGATACAATCCGCCTGCGGCGGTCATCCACTCGTGGAAATGGGCTGCGACCTTGTCGGTTGAGGTGCAGAAATTCTCGACGTAGGAGCTGATCACTATGCCTGTGGCGTAGCCAAAGAGGACGGGTTCTACGTAATCCCACTGCCCCGAAATGGAGTCTACGTGGTAGTTTTCCCACAGCGCTTTCAGTATCTCGTCCTTCTTCGAGAAGAGCGACGTGAAGTCGACCAGCACCACCGTCGGACGTCCATTGATGCGCCAATGTCCCACACGGATGCGGATACCCTCGCCGTAGAGGGTTTGTCGCCATGTCTTCAGCAACTCGGGATCCTCCTCGAACTCCGAATTTACCTCTTCGTGTTGCAGGTCGGGGCCGATGAGAAGGTAGCGATCACCAAATTTTTTAGTGGTGGTCAGCGCTTTGGTCGAGATGACGGTGTGGATACCTCCGACTTTATTACATACCTCCCAACTCACCTCAAATAGGTAGTCGGGGGTTAGGGTGACGTTGCTCATACAGTGTGTTTTTTATGTTTTTATTTTACTCTTTTGTTGGCAAATATAATGCTTAATGGCGATATATAAAAATATTTTAATAAATTTTACATCTTAGTAGACAGCCTATTATAACTCGAAAAGGGTGCCGATAACGTTGTCGGAGAGCAAAAATCGCTCAGGCGGAATCTGCAAACGCCCCTGTGTATGGCGCAGGGTGTGGGCGGCAATCGAGGGCTGTGCCTCGTGCAGCAGCCGTTCGGCAGCCGTCGTTCCGAAGCGTGCGGCGAATGCCGCGAGGTCGATGCCGTCGGCGGTGCGAAGTGCCGTCATCACCCACTCGTTGCGGTGGTCGCGCTCGGTGAGTGTCTCGCTGCCGTAGTTGGGGGTGGTGAGGTACTCCTCGACCGAGGAGCTGCACCAGCGACGCTCAGAGCCGTTGAACGAGTGCGCTCCCGGCCCTATGCCGAGGTACTCCGCCCCCGACCAATAGGCGCTGTTGTGACGTGCGCGGAAGCCCGCGCGGGCATAGTTCGAAACCTCGTAATGTTCATATCCAGCGGCGGTTAGCATCTCGTGTACCGTGGCAAATTCTTGCTCGCTCACCTCCTCCGTCACGGGGGCAAATTCGCCGCGTGCCACCCGCCGACCGAGTGCCGTTTGCGGTTCGATAGTCAGGTGGTAGGCAGAGATGTGCTGCACGTTCAAGGAGAGTGCTGTGGTGAGCGTGTGTCGCAAAATATCGTTGCCAAAACCGCTGATGCCGAAGATCAAGTCAATGGTGATGTTGGCAAAACCTGCGCGTTGCGCCCGTCGCACCGCCTCGATAGCCTCCGTAGCCGAGTGACGGCGATTCATCAGCCGCAGCGCGCCGTCGTCGAACGACTGGATGCCGATCGACAGGCGGTTGACCTCGGTTTGACGCAGCTGCGCGAGGTACTCCTCGGTCAGGTCGTCGGGATTGCACTCGACGGTGATCTCCTCGATAGCGGTGCAGTCGAAGAGGGTGCGTGTTTGGTCGATGAAGGTTTGCAACACCGCAGGAGCGTAGAGCGAGGGGGTGCCGCCTCCGAAGTAGAGGGTGCGGATCTGACGATCGTGCAGATCACCACAGCGCGCTGCCAGCTCGCGGTGTAGAGCCTCCGCGAGTGGCGTCATCTGCCGCAAATCGGCGCTGTGAAAAAAATCGCAGTAGGCACAAATGCGTTTGCAGAAAGGAATATGGAGATAGATTCCTGCCATGGTTGCGAGTCTGCCCTTTATAAGAAGCTGTTTTGAATTTATTAATCTCCTCCTTTTCGGCTCTTTTTGCCCCAGTTTCCGCCCTGCAAATTCTCATTTAGTTCGCTAAAATCGGATTCACAGGACAAAAAAGAGACAAAAAATAGCTCTACAATAACTTCGGTAACAAATTCAAACAGCTTCTCGAAGACAGCTTCTATGGACAAATGTACTAAATTTTGTGACGTTTGCGTCACGTAGGTCGATAAATATTCGTTACAAAACACCAAATCGCCGCGACTTTTCGGCCGCGGCGATCTTCTTTTTTGTTTTGTGTGCATTCTAGTATTGCTCCCACAAGAAGGTTGTTCCCTGCTCTACCCCTTCGGTGGTGACCAGTGTCACTTTCAACTGGTAGCTTCCTCGCGCGGGAAGATTGTCGAAGTAAAAGCGTACGCCAGTAATCATCGATAGATCATTTTCTGTTAAGGTCGTCAAGGGCTTTTTTATTTTTTCGTAATAGCTTCCAGTATAACCCTTTTTTATGAATGGTGCATAAGTGCGATAACCAATTTGCACGATGTCGTTGAGCAGGCTGCCCGCAGGGTGTTGTGCATCCCAAGCTTTATTCGTGCAGACAATGCGTACTGCCTTGTAGTTGTTTGTGTCTCGTCCTGAAATAGCGTTACACAAAAAAGAGTACAGCTATGGAAGAAGAGATTAAGAGCTTGTATATCAAGCGAAGTCAAAAGGACTATCCGATGAGTTTCAAGTTATCGGTAGTTCGCGAAGTTGAGAGCGGGGAGCTGTCAATCAAGGGTGCATTACGGAAGTATGGCATTCAAAGTCACGGCACAGTATTGAATTGGTGCAGAAAATTTGGTAAATTTGACCGAGAAATGGTTGTATCAAAAATGACAATAAAAAGCCCACAACAGCGTATCTACGAGTTAGAGCAG
>JAVXFC010000040.1:0-13510 GCA_036658095.1 Alistipes sp.
TGAAGTTCCAACCGTTGCTCAAATCAACCCTTTGGGGTGGCGAGAAAATCATACCTTACAAACAAATTCACGCCGACCAGACGTGCGTGGGCGAAAGTTGGGAGCTGTCGGGTGTGCGCGGCAACGAATCGGTGGTGGCAAATGGTGCCGATGCGGGCATGACACTCCCCGAACTCATTGCCCGCGAGCGCGGCAGGTTGGTTGGACAACACGTCTACGAGCGCTTTGGAGCCGAATTTCCGTTGCTCATCAAGTTCATCGACGCCCGCCAAGATCTCTCGATCCAAGTGCATCCCAACGATGCACTGGCACACGAACGCCACAACTCGCAGGGTAAGACCGAGATGTGGTACGTGGTCGATGCCGACCAAGGGGCGAAGCTCCGCTCAGGATTTGCTCGGCAGGTGACCCCCGCGGAGTACGAAGCTGCGGTGGCAAACGACACCATCACCGAGCTGTTACGCGAATACGAAATCCAGCGTGGCGACCTCTTTTTCCTCCCTGCGGGACGCATCCACAGCATCGGCGCGGGAGCCTTCATCGCCGAGATCCAGCAAACCTCGGACATCACCTATCGCATCTACGACTTCAACCGCCGCGACGCAGCAGGCAAGACGCGCGAACTGCACACCGCCTTGGCAAAGGAGGCAATCGACTACGCTGTGCTGCCCGACTACCGCACACCCTACACCCCTGCGCCCGACTGCGAAGTCGAACTCATCACGTGTCCCTACTTCACCACCTCACTCTACGAGCTGCATCGGGCGCTCACCGTCGACCTCTCGGCCCTCGCCTCATTCGTGGTGGTGATCTGCACCGAGGGAGCTGCACGCCTCTCTGCCTGCCACGCTACACCGATCACAATTCACGCAGGCGAGACGGTGCTTGTGCCAGCCAGCGCGCACGCGTTGCACATGGAGCCAACACCCCAAGCGCGACTGCTGACCAGCTACATCAAGTAGAAATTCGCTCGGCTTACACAGCAAATTGGCAGTCCACAGTCTCTCTTGGCAAAGAGCTGCCGCATACGAAAAAAGCACACCCCGAAAGAGGTGTGCTTTTTTTTGCGCGTTGCGTATTACTTATTCAGCAACGATTGCTTCGCTGGGGCAGACGCCTGCGCAAGTACCGCAGTCGATACATTTGTCTGCATCAATCACATAAATATCGCCAGCTGAGATTGCCTCAACGGGACATTCGCCCATGCAAGTTCCGCAAGCAACGCAAGAATCTGTAATTTTGTAAGCCATGTCTAAAAAATTATTTGTTAGTGTTTTCTATTTAGAAGCTGCTTCGATTTGTTATCGAAGCTATTTTTGTCTCTGTTTTTTCCTATAAATCCGATTTTAGCGAGCTAAATGAGGATTTACAGAGCGAAAACTGGAGCAAAAAGAGAAATTAATAAATTCAAAACAGCTTCTTATTCTGCAAATGTAGTAACTTATTTTATAATATCAAATCCTGTATAAGGAATTAATACTTCGGGAATACGGATTCCCTCCTCGGTTTGGAAATTTTCGAGCAACGCAGCCACGATACGAGGCAGTGCCAACGACGAACCATTGAGGGTGTGTGCCAGCTGCGTTTTCTTGTCGGCATCGCGGTAGCGGAGCTTCAAGCGGTTGGCTTGAAATGCCTCGAAATTCGAGACCGAAGAGACCTCCAACCAACGTTTCTGCGCTTCGGAGTAGACCTCGAAGTCGTAGGTAAGTGCCGAGGTGAACGAAATATCGCCACCACAGAGCCGCAAGATACGGTAGGGCAAGCCGAGTGATTTGACGAGCGATTCGACGTGCGCCACCATACCGTCGAGCGCCTCGTAGGAGACTTCGGGCAGGCTCAGCTGCACGATCTCGACCTTGTCGAATTGGTGCAGGCGGTTCAGACCACGCACATCCTTGCCATACGAACCCGCCTCGCGACGGAAACAGGGGGTATAAGCGGTCATCTTGACGGGGAAGTCCTTCTCGTCGAGGATTGTATCGCGGTAGATATTGGTCACAGGAACCTCCGCCGTCGGCACCAGATAGAAGTTGTCGACCGTGGCGTGGTACATCTGCCCCTCCTTGTCGGGAAGCTGTCCCGTGCCGAAGCCCGAAGCCTCGTTGACCATGATGGGCGGCTCGATTTCGAGGTAGCCCGCCGCGGCGTTACAGTCGAGGAAGTAGCTGATCAAGGCACGTTGCAAACGCGCCCCTTTGCCTTTGTAGACAGGGAAGCCAGCACCCGTAAGCTTGACGCCCAGATCGAAGTCGATGATGTCGTATTTGCGCGCTAACTCCCAGTGGGGCAGCGGATTTTCGGGAAGTTTGGTATAGGTCTCCACCAGTTTGACCACCAAATTCTGCTCGGCGGTCTTCCCCTCGGGGACAATATCGGCGGGGAAGTTGGGCAGGGTGACGATCACGGCTTGCAGCTCATCGGAGACCTGTTTCTGCTCAGCAGCCAAACGCGTCGACTGCTCTTTGAGGCGTGTGACCGCATTTTTCTGCTGCTCCGCCTCGTCGCGGCGGTTCTGCCCCATGAGCATACCGATCTGCTTTGCAGCTTTATTTTGCTCCGACAAGCAGTTGTCCAACTCGGTTTGGAGCGCTTTGCGGCGGTCATCCAACTGTTCAATACGGTCGAGGGCTGCGGTGGCATCGACCCCTTTTTTCGCGAGTTTGCGTATCGCCAACTCCCTGTCGTCGCGGAGTTGCTTTAGAGTAAGCATAGTATTTCGTTTTATAATATGGTGCAAATTTATAAAATTTATTGGCAATTGACAATTGAGTATTGCAAATAGTTTTCTACTTTTGTCTGAAATAACACTTTTGTGAAAAGAATTGAACTTTTGGCTCCTGCCAAAGACTACGCCTCGGCGGTTGCTGCGGTCGATTTTGGTGCCGACGCGGTCTACATTGGGGGCGCCCGTTTTGGTGCGCGCCACGCCGCAGGCAACTCCGACGAGGAGATCGCGCGCGTGGTGCGCTATGCACATCCCTATGGGGTGCGCGTCCATGCCACGCTCAACACGCTACTCTGGGACGACGAGCTGGAGGCTGCCGAACAGCAGGCACGCGGGCTGATTGCCGCAGGGGTCGATGCGCTGATCGTGCAAGATATGGCGTTGCGACGAATGTCGCTGCCCGTGGAGCTGCACGCCTCGACCCAGATGCACACGATGACCCCCGAACAGGCGGTGTTTCTCGAAAAGTGTGGTTTTGCGCGGGTAATTCTCGAACGCGCCCTCTCGCTCGACGAGGTGCGCGCCATATGTGCAGCCACCCATGCCGAGGTCGAATGTTTCGTCCACGGGGCGATCTGCGTGGGTTACAGCGGACGTTGCTTTCTATCGCGCTCGATGGGTCCTCGCAGCGGCAACCGAGGTGCTTGCAGCCAACCCTGCCGCCTGACCTACGACCTAACCAACGGCGCCGGACGCAGCTACATCAGCGGGCGTCATCTGCTCTCGGTGCGCGATTTGAACCTCACGGCACACATCGGCGAGTTGATCGACGCGGGGGTCACCTCGTTCAAAATCGAAGGTCGACTGAAAGATACAAACTATATAAAAAATGTGGTCGCCGCCTATCGGCACGCGATCGACGAGGCGATTGCCGCACGCACGGGCTTCGTCCGCTCGTCGGTGGGGATCAGCATCCCCGATTTCGAGCCAGACCCCGCCAAGAGCTTCACACGCGGTGAGTCGGATTATTTCTTCGCAGGGCGCGGGGCAGGTGTCGCATCGTTCGACACCCCCAAAGCAATCGGCGAGCTAATTGGCGAGGTGGTCTCGCTGGATCGACGGAGCTTCACGCTCGACCGACCACACACCCTTGCCGCAGGCGACGGCATCTGCTTCGCAGGGGTCGGCACCAACATAAACGCCGTCGCAGGCGGGCGCGTGCAGCCCAATCGCATGGAGGGTATCGCCATTGGCATGGAGCTATACCGCAACTACGACCACCGTTTCAACCAACTCGTGGCACACAGCCGCACGCGACGCGTGATCCCCGTACGGGCGCTCTTTGTTGCGGCTGCCGATCGCATTGGGGTCTACTTCACCGACCTCGAAGGTGTCCACGCCGAAGTGGCGCGCGAAGGGGTATTCGAAGAGGCTAAAGACCCTCAGAAAATGGCAGAGACCGTGCGCACACAGCTCATGAAGAGCGGCGACACGCTCTTCGATGTAAGGGATGTGGAGGGGGCAGACGGGCGTTATTTCATCCCCGTTTCGGTGTTGGGCGCACTGCGTCGCGAGGGGCTGCAACAGCTGCTCGAACAGCGACTTGCACGTCCCATGACCCACCGCATCCTCCCCGATGACCTCACGGCACGCCACCCCTCGACACACCTCACTGCCGAACAAAACCTCACCAACCACATGGCAGAGGCATTCTACCGCGACCACGGCGTGCAGAGCTTCGAACGCGGTCTCGACCTTGCCCCCACCACCACAGGACATTGCGTGATGCAAACCGCCTACTGCCTGCGTCGCGAGATTGGCGAGTGTCTGCGCGAAAACCCGCAACTACACGGCAACCTCTACCTCGAACGGGGCAACAATCGTTACCGTTTGGAGTTCGATTGTGTGCAGTGCGAGATGCGGCTGATCGACGAATCGAATAAAAAATAAAAAACAATATGCAAGAGCAACTAACACCGCAATTTGCGGATTATGAACTGATTGACACGGGCGACTTCGAGAAATTGGAGCGCTTCGGATCCTATATCACGCGCCGCCCCGAACCGCAGGCTCTGTGGCACAAAACAAGCTCCGAGCAGGAGTGGCGGACGCTGGCACACGCCTCGTTCGTGCGCGATGAACGCAGCGACGAGCGGGGCGAATGGCGCCTCAAGCCACAAACCCCCGAACGGTGGGTGGTGAGCTATCCTTGTCGGGGTAAAAACCTCCGTATGCGCTTGGGTCTCACGGCATTCAAGCACGTGGGCATCTTCCCCGAACAGGCAGCCAACTGGGACTTCATCTACGACCGTTGCACGGCACTCAGCGCACAAGGCACCACCCCCCGCGTGCTGAATCTTTTTGCCTACACCGGAGGTGCGACCCTTGCGGCGCGAGCTGCGGGTGCCGAGACGACGCATGTCGATTCGGTGAAGCAGGTGGTGACTTGGTCGCGCGAGAATATGGAACTCAGTGGTTTGGACGGCGTGCGTTGGATTGTGGAGGATGCGCTGAAATTTGTGCAACGCGAAGTGCGTCGCGGCAACCACTACCACGGCATCATCCTCGACCCGCCCGCCTATGGGCGTGGCGCAGACGGTGAGCGGTGGATCTTGGAGGACAACCTCTGCGAGATGCTCGAATGCTGCGCCCAGCTGCTCGAACCCACCTCTGCTTTTTTGGTGCTGAACCTCTACTCCATGGGCTTGTCGTCGACCTTGGCGCGCACCGCCGTGCGGCAAGCATTCGGCACACCACCCAACGAACAATATGGCGAACTCTGCTTCACCGACCGCGCAGGCAAAGAGCTACCCCTCGGAACCTACTACCGCATGACGCGTTAAGCGCTGCATACGGCTACTCGGCGAAGAGGACCTCGGTGAAAAATTCGGGACGGTGAAAGTCGGGTTGCGGCGTAACGATCGGCTGCCACGACAGGAAGTGGGGATGCAGCAGATGATCGCCACACTTATATAGATTCATACGCGCGCGCAAGCCACTCCACGAACTCACCGCGTGGCGGAAGAGGGCTTCGGGCGGAATGGCGAGGGTCAACGTCCAACGTTCGACCCCCTGCTGCTCGACCAAAGGTGCGCGATCGAGGCTCGTCAACCGCTGCACAGCGTGCATCACCGCCGCCGATGCGTAGGTGGGTGACGGGTGATCCCGACGAAACGCCAATAACATCGTACCGATGCAGTTGGTCTCGAAATTATAGTAGCCGTCATGATCCAATGCGAGGAAAAATTCGACACACGAATCCGTCCACACCTCGCCCTGATCCTCCACCACCGCGGCTGCCGCATACTGCTCCGTGACCTCGAAACGAAGGAGCAGCAGCGCCCCCGTATGAAACATACGAAACACCACGTGCGGCGCATAGGGATATGCCTCCGCCCAGTTGTTGCAGCCGATCGGCAGGGCTTCGACTGCCGCAAAGGTGCGGTCGAGCGACGCACGATCGTCGATGTCGATCGCAATTCGAGGAATAATCAATGGCTCTTTCATTTTACCTCTATACCATTCAAGAGATCTATTTTTCCGTCGTCGATCAGCTTGAGAATCAACTCTCCGAACAACGAATTTTGCCACGCGAACCACGGACGTGTGAATTTTGCAGCGTCGTCCTTGTGGATCGACTCGTGGATGAATCCCGTCCCCGCATCGGTGTTGACGAGGGTCTCAACACAGGCTTTGATCTCGGCATCGTCACTACTTGTGAATGCCTTCATCATCAAGCTCATAGGCCACACCATATCGAAACCGATATGTGGACCACCAATCCCCTCGATCACCTTGCCACTGAAAAAGTAGGGATTCGAATCGCTCCACACAAAGCGGCGCGTATTGCTATAAATTGGGTCATCCACCGCCACGTCGCCCATGTATGCCAGAGCCAGCAAGCTCGGCACATTGGCGTCGTCCATGAGCAGTTGGTTGCCGAAACCGTCGACTTCGAAGGCGTAAATTTTGCCGAATTTCGGATGATCATAGATGGCATATTGTTTTAATGCCTGCTCCACCTCGGCAGCCAGCGCCTGACACTGAGCAGCCAACTCCTCGGCGTGGTTCACCGTGCGCAGGATCTCAGATGCCTTACGCAACGAGGTGACAGCAAAGAAATTAGACGGCACCAAGAAAGGGAAAGTCGTTGCATCGTCCGACGGTCGGAATGCCGAGGCAATCAGCCCCACAGGTTTCACGGGATTGCCATAGCCGCCGTTGAGCTGCGTATCGTTTGCCCCCTCGGTCACGCGTTGAAAATGGTAGGGGCCCAACCCCTCTTTGCGCTGCTGCACGCGGAAGGTCTCGACCACCGTGCGCATGACCTCGACCCAGCGATCGTCGAAAATCGACGTATCGCCCGTAGCCTTCCAATAGCCATGTGCCAATCGGATGACGTAGCAGGGCGAGTCGACCTCCCACTTTCGCTCGTGGAGGTCGGGCAACATCTGCGTCCAGTCGTCTTGCCACCCCGTCCCCGTCGCGCCGTCGTTGAAAGCGTTGGCGTAGGGGTCGATCAGCAGACAGGCAAACTGCCGACGGATGACCCCAGCAATCAGGTGGCGCAGCGCCTCGTCGTGGGCAGCAAAGCGGACATAGGGCCACACCTGCGCCCCCGAATCACGCAACCACATGGCGTGAATATCGCCCGTATACACAAAGGTGTCATCTTTGCCCTCCTTGTCCTTGCGGTAGTGGACGGTGGTGTCGAGGGTGTTGGGGAAGCAATTTTCGAACATCCACGCCAATTTATCGACCGTGACTGCCGCCTTCACGCGCGCAATTTGCTGCTCGATCGAGGGGGAGACAAAGAGCCGCTCGGCAACTGCGGGGCGGGCGGTTGTACCATAATCGGTGGGGGGCTGGGCGGCGAAGGCTGCGCCAGCGATCAAGGAGATCAAAAGGGTGAACATTCGTTTTTTCATGCTGTTTTCTATTTTTACAAAGATAGCCATGCTCCGATAATCTACACGCACGATATGCGTCGTTCTATCCTCACATTGCGTCGTCTACTATTTTTTCAAAGGGGCAAATTTTTCACGATACTCCGAGGGGGTCATCCCCTTGAGCTGTTTGAAGGAGCGAGAGACGTTTTTGATCTCCGAAAATCCCAGCTCAGCGGCAGCCTCCGAGACACTCATCCCCTCGCACAAGAGTTGAATCATCTTCTCGATCCGCACATGGAGGATGTAGCCATAGACCGAGGTTCCCAGCTCCTGTTTGAAACGCGTTTCGAGACGTCGCCGCGACAGCGGAACCAACGCCACCAGCTCGTCCACCGCAATTTTTTGACTGATATTTTCGTGGATATACTTCAGCACCCGCGTGATGTGAAGATCGCTGTTGGCATAAATGTCGGTCGATTGGCGCGTAACGATGTGCGTCGGCAAGACCATAACATCCTCAGCGCGAGCATTGGGTACATGGATCAACCGATCGATGAGCTTCGCCACGTCGTAGCCTCCCTGCTCGACGGCTTGGTTGAGCGACGAGAGGTTGGGGGTCGAAAGTTTGCACATGGTCTCGTCGTTGTCGACGCCCAAAATGGCAATATCGTCGGGAATGCGGCATTGTCCGCCCTCGATTTGGTGACACGATTCGGCAATGTTATACGCCTGATTATCGTCGCACGCCATGATCGCAACGGGCTTGGGTAGCGATTGCAGCCACGTTGCCAGCCGCACAGAGTCGTAGTACCAGAGGTCGTTTTGGGTCTTGCTGCGGAGTGCCGAGAAGGTAAAATCGGGGTTGGTTCGGGTGATCGTATCATGAAAACCCTGACACCGCTCGTCCGACCAGACCACGTTGCGTGCGCCGTAGAAGGCAAAGTGACGGTAGCCCTTTTGGATGAAATATTCGGCGCACATCTGCCCTGACAGACGGTGTGGACCCGTGATGTTGGGGATGTTGGTGAAGCGTTTTTTGAAGTCCTGCGCCACAGCAATGATGCCATTTTGCCGAAACAACTCCACGTTATCGGTATTGTAAAACTGCCCGATCACCGCATCTGCCTTCATCTTCAACGCCCACTTGACCACCGCCTCGATGCCGTACTGGTCGCGAATCGAGAGGGGCAGCTTGATAAGATTCCACGCCTGTCCCGTCTCCTGCGCGTAGCGCGCTATGCCGCGCAGAATACTCCGAGCATATTCTTCGGAAAAATCCGTTAAAAAAATTGCACGAGTCATTAATCATCCCTATTTAGGTGGTAAAGTTATCAATATTTTCCTAATTTCGCCGCCTCTTAAAGGTATATTTCACCATTTTGCTCCATTCATTTCACCCAAATGACACATTTTCTGACTAAAATTCTCTTTATGCGCAAAATGAGGATACAAAAGCGCAAATAGTCCCTTATCTGAATTTCGAAGAGAGTATATTTGTCTAATTGAAATACTATTGTAAATAATTGTATAATAACAGAATTAATATAGCAAATAATTTTAATAACTTAAAAATCATTCATCGTATAAGGAAAAGGAAAAGACAAGAAAATGGGAGCGGTGATCCACGTTGATCGCCAAGGAATAAAGAAAATTTCACACCACTTATTATTAATTTTATTAAGCAAAAAATGAAAAAATTTAACCCATGCTTAAGTATACTCCTCATGGTATTCATGCTAATACCGGCGAGTATGTTTGCACAAAGTGCAGGTTTCAAGGTTTCGGGTGTCGTCTCCGACAAGAATGGAGCGATCATCGGAGCCAGCGTACTGGTGAAAGGGACAACCACGGGTACCTCTACCGACGGGGGAGGTAATTACGCAATCGTAATTCCTAAAAGTCCTGCAACCCTCGAATTCTCATTCATCGGTTACAAGTCACGCGAAATTCCCGTGACATCCGCCACCACCATTAACGTGGTTCTCGAAGAGGACGCACAGATGTTGGGCGACGTAGTGGTTCTCGGTTTTGGCGCCGCATCGCGCAAAGCCGATCTATCAACCTCCGTGGGCGTGTTGAACAACGTCGAGGAGAACAAAAACCGTCCTGTCAGCTCGGTAGCAAATATGCTCCAAGGGCAAATTGCGGGCGTAACGGTGGTCAACAACGGTGGTGACCCAACGGCATCGCCTTCGGTGACGATCCGTGGTATGGGATCGCAGGCCAACGAGCAAGTACTTTGGGTGGTCGACGGTGTTCCGGGCGCACCCTACAACATCAACGACGTCGAGTCGATTGTGGTTCTGAAGGATGCCGCCTCGGCAGCTATCTATGGCGCTCAGTCGGGTGCCGCAGGTGTTGTTTTGGTGACCACCAAGAGAGCTAAATCGGGCGCACCTTCGGTCTCTTACGAAGGTAACTTTGGTGTTCGCACCGCAGCCAATCTGCCTCAATCATTGGACGTTGAGCAGGAGCGCATGGTTCGCACACAGTCATTGGCTGCCTCAGGGCAGAAGATCTCCGATTTGTGGGATCCGACCAAGAACCCCGAAATGGCACAGACACGTACCGATTGGATCGACGAGGTGTTCCGCACAGCGCTCTACCAACGTCATCAGGTCTCGGTGAGCGGAGGTACAGACAAATTTGCAAGCCGCGTATCGTTCAACTACAACAACGACGAAGGTACGCTGGTCAACACCTTCAACAAAACCGCCAGCATCCGTTTCGACGGCAAGTATGACATCTCGCGTCACATCAGCATCAGCGAGGATGCCATGTGGTCGAGCAACAACCAACGCGGTCAAGTGACAGGCGCCAACACCGATGAGGGTTACACAGGTATCCTCTGGACGGCACTGTCAATGCCACGTAGCGCCCGCCCCTACTACGACGACGGCAGCTTCGGTGGTACCGCCGAAATGGGTAGCAACACCGCGGGTCTTCACGGTGACTTGGTCAACCCCTTACGCCTGCTGAAGGCAAACACAATCACCAACAAACTGGAAAACTTCTCGACCACCACAGCCCTGAACATCCACGGCGTGATCCCCGGTCTGAAGTTCAACAGCCGCTTCACCTATCGTACTGCAAAATTTTTCTACAAAAACTTTGCACCCAAAACTCCCGAACCCGGCAAACCGAACGGTAAGAACACACTCGACTACGAGACTTACGACTCGAACTACTGGGAGACAGAGAACACCTTGACCTACGACAACACGTTCGGACGTCATACGGTTGGTGCTTTGATCTCGACCACCGCTTCGGAGCAACGCCAACGCGGCTTCTCGGTTCGTGGAAAATATTTCGACAGCGAAACGGAGGCAGATCAATATCTGACCTATGCAGGTGAGTTTGATAACCCCAACGATTCATACGTCAACCCCGACAACAACGTGGCTATCGTGGCTCGTCTGTCATACAGCTTCGACAACCGCTACTTCGTCACGGGTTCGTGGCGTCGTGACTATGCAGGTCGTCTGCCCAAAGGCAACAAGAGCGGCGATTTCCCGGCAGTGACGGGTGCATGGAAAATTTCGAGCGAGCCTTTCTTCAAGGAGAACAACACGGTCAACCTGCTCAAACTGCGTGCATCGTGGGGTCGTGTAGGTAACCTCGGTTCGGTAGGCTACGGTTACTCTTACCCCACCCTTTCGCGTGACGGTAATGGCGACGGCACACAGGTAGGTGGCAGCACCAATTCGAACCTGCTTTACCTCGGCACAGCCCTCAACCCGAACCTTTCGTGGGAGACCTCCGAGCAGACCGACATCGGTTTGGATTTGGATATGTTCCGCAGTCGCTTGTCGATTTCGGCTGACTTCTTCATGAAACGCACCTTCGACCTGATTCAAGCGCAGACCACCAACTGGCCCAACTACATCGGCATCAACGCCATGTTGGTCAACCAAGGCGAGATCCGCAACCGCGGTTTCGAGTTCTCGGCAACGTGGAAAGAGCAAGTCAACAAAAACTGGAGCTACTATGTGGGCGGTAACTTTACCACCCTCAAAAACTGGGTTTCGGACATTGGTGTGAAAAACGAAGAGGGTATGCCCGGCGTATGGGCGCACGGCGACAACTTCCGTGATGGACTTGAACCCTTCCAAACAGCCGAGGGTCAACCGCTCTATACCTATTATTTAATTAAGACCGACGGTCTGTTCCAATCCGACGCTGAAGCAGCTGCTTACGTAGACGAAAAAGGCAACCGCATTCAACCGAACGCCAAAGCGGGTGACTTGAAGTTCGTCGATTACGACAGCAACGGCAAGATCGACTCGAACGACCGCCAGTACATGGGCAGCTATATGCCGAAATTCACCTACTCGATCTCGGCTGGTTTCACATGGAAAGATCTTTCGTTCAGCATGCTGTGGCAAGGTGCTGCCAAGACAAAGGCTTTCAACGCCACCAAGTACACGCTGCTCAACGAGTCACTGGGTGTGTTCAACCGCTCGACCGACATCTTGAAGGCTTGGCCTGCATCGAACGACGTACCCCGTCTGACGGCAAACGACGAAAACAACAACTTCGAGAATGCTTCGGATTTCTACTTGGAAGATGCTTCTTACCTGCGTCTGAAGAACGTTACTGTATCCTACGACCTGAGCCGTTTTGTTCGCAAAAATGCGAAATTGGCTGCTCGTGGCAGCGCATTGTCGGTCTACTTCAGTGCAGAGAACCTGCTGACTATCACCAACTACACGGGCTTCGATCCTGAGGTGGGTGGCATTGGTCTCGACGCCGGACGCTACCCCGTTTCGCGTGTCTACTCGTTCGGTATAAAATTAACCTACTAAAATTATTGATGGATTATGAAAAAGATACTATCAACAATCGCGGTTCTAACGTTAGGCATGGCGACGCTGACATCTTGCGCCGACTTCCTCGACACGAAACCCGAAGGTAACCCGAATCAGGGTAATTATTTCAAAACGGATAAAGAGGCAATGGATGCCATTGGCTCGGTCTACTGGATCTTCGATAAAGAGGATACTTGGGGACGCAACTTATTTTGGGAACAAGGTTGTGGCGACGACATGGTATGTAGCAAATCGCGCTGGCCGACCCTCTATAACTTCCATTACGTGGGTGATGAGTCACCTTTGACCGACAACTGGGAGATGTTTTCGTCCTACATTGCGCGTTCCAACTGGCTCATTGCGGGTTTGAAAAACAAGGGCGTCGAGAAGCTCTCGCCGATCGAGAAACGCACCTTGGGTGAGGCACTCTTCATGCGTGCTTACCTCCACTTCCACATCGCCTATCGCTATGGTCGTGCCGATCAGGGTGTTCCGTTCATTCGCTATGAGGATTTCCCCGACTACACAAACACCATGCTCGCTACCATTCCAACGCAGCAAGCCACGGTCATGGAGAACTACAAACTCATCGAGAAAGATTTGGACGAAGCAGCTGGTTACCTGCCCTTGTTCGAAACTTACAAAGCCGACGACCAAGGTCGCGCACACAAAGCAGCAGCTTGGGCGCTCAAGGTCAAAGTCTATGCTTACTGGGCTTATCACGATGCTTCGAAGTGGGAGCTGATCCCTGCCTTGGTCGACAAGATCGAGAAAGAGGGCAATCGCGCCTTGCTGGGTGACTTTGCCGATGTATTCAAGATGAAGAGCAACTACTCTTCGGAGTATATTTGGTCGGCTACGGGTACTGGTCGCAAAGAGGGTGGTCCTCGTTTCCCGGGTGTCTGCTTGGTCAACAAAGGCTGGGGCATCTTCAACGGCTGGGGTTCACTCAAACCGACCCGCAGCCTGTGGGAGGAGTTCGAAGCGGGCGACAAACGCCGCGACGTCTCGGTTTGCAGCTACGGCATGAGCATCAAGTACTTCGGTGAAGATCAACCCTTCACTGACCCTGCGGGTGATGCCATTGTTTCGGGCTTCATGTTTGCCAAATACATGGAACCCTACGGCTACGGCGAACGCGTGAT